>CAZTHE010000087.1:0-17263 GCA_964613495.1 uncultured Acidobacteriota bacterium
CCGACTGCCGACTGCCGACTGCCGACTGCCGACTGCCGACTGCCGACTGCCGACCGCCGACTGCCTCGGCGCGGGGAGCGGATTGCCCCCGCGCCGGTTTTTCTTGCACGACTAGAAGACGCCGGTCACCTTTCCGGTTTCCACGTCCACGTCCACTCTCCTGTAGGCAGGATCCGATGCCGTTCCCGGCATCAGCGTGATGTCCCCGGCGACCGGGACGACGAATCCCGCGCCCTTGTAAGTCAGGATGTCGCGGATCGGCAGCGTCCAGCCCTTCGGGGCTCCCTTGACAGTCGGGTCGTGGGAAAGGCTGAGGTGCGTCTTGACCATGCAGGTGCCGAGCCTGGTCAGTTCCGGATCCTTCTCCATCCTGGCGAGCTTCGTCTTGGCCGCCGGCGTGTAGCTGACGCCGTCCGCGCCGTAGATTTCCTTCGCGATGGTCTCGATCCTCTTCCCGAGCGGCATGTCGAGCTCATAAAGGAACTTGAAATCGTTCGGCTCGTTGCAGGCGTCGATGACGGCGTCGGTCAGCTCCAGCGCCCCGTCGCCGCCCTTCAGCCAGTGCTCGGACACGGCCACGCGGGCGCCCATGGCTTCCACGTTCTTCTTGATGCACGCGATTTCCGCCTTGGTGTCCGTGTAGAACGAGTTGATGCAGACCACCGGGTTGATTCCGGCCTTCTTGACATTCTCGATGTGCCGGAGAAGGTTGGGCAAACCCTTTTCCACCAGCTCGACGTTCTCCTGCGAGTACACGGGATCCAGTTTTTTGCCCGGAGGAACGGCGGGGCCGCCGCCGTGGCTCTTGAGGGCGCGGACGGTGGCCACCACCACGGCGCAATTCGGCTTCAAGCCGGAATACCGGCACTTGAGGTTCCAGAATTTCTCGAAGCCGATGTCGGCGCCGAAACCGCTTTCGGTGAGATGGTAGTCCGCCAGCTTCAGGGCGAGCTTGTCCGCCACGATGGAGGATTGGCCGATGGCGATGTTGGCGAACGGCCCGGCGTGCACGAAGATCGGCTGCCCTTCGATGGTCTGCAGCAGGTTCGGATTGATCGTGTTGACCATCCACGCGCACATGGCGCCGTCCACTTCGAGGTCGGCCGTCGTGACAGGATCGCCCTTCTTGTTGTACGCGACCACGATCTTGCCGATTCTCTCGCGCATGTCCTTGAGGCTGGTCGCGACCGCCAGGATGGCCATCAGCTCCGAACTCACGGCGATGGCGAACCCGGACTGCATCATGAACCCGTCCATTTTGCCGCCGATGCCGATGGTGATATTGCGGAGCGTCTGGGCGCAGAAGTCAATGACCCACTTGAATTCGACGTTCCGGGCATCGATATCCAGCCGCTTCAGCTTCTTGGATGCGAGCATGGCGTCGTCGTAGTTGTATTCGTGCTGCATTCTCGAGGTGAGCGCGATCATCCCCAGGTTGTGGGCGTTGATGATGTCGTTGATGTCGCCGGTCAATCCCAGGGAAAACGGCGTGAGGGGAATGCACTGGGCCAGTCCGCCGCCCGCCGCGCTTCCCTTGATGTTCATGGTCGGCCCGCCGGAAGGCTGCCGGATCGCGCCCGTCACCTTCTTCCCGCGCTTCCCCAGGCCCTGCACCAGGCCCATCGTGGAAGTGCTCTTGCCTTCCCCGAGAGGAGTCGGCGTGATCGCCGTGACGTCGATGTATTTGCCGTCCGGTCTGTCTTTGACTCTCTCCATTATGGCCCGGTAGTCGACCTTGCCATAGTAATGCCCGTAAGGAATCAACTCTTCGTCCTTGATCCCCAGTCCGTCCGCAATCTGCTTGACTGTCTTCATGTCCTTTTCGCATTCAAATGCGATCTGCCAGTCAGCAAGTTTCGTTGGATCCAACTTTGCCATGTGCCATCCTCCGTTTGTTCTATTGGTCCTGCTATTTTATGGTTTTATGATGATACCGAACCGCTCGGCGCGGCGGACCACCGCCCCCGTCCTCCGAACCGCCGCCCCGTTTCCCTGGCCGCCTGCCGGGTCAAAAAGATAAAGAATACAGGCATCCCGCGGGATTCAAAAGGACGATTCTTCAAAAGCGCGACAAATCATCGGGATGAACCGCGACTGCGAAGGGAGAGTGTTGCAGGCAAAAGAAACGCATCCGGCACCGACGCTCCGCCGCGCGCCCGATGCGTTCAGGTTCAGCACTAACTGCTCCCAGAGAGGGGCGGGAGGCGATCTCGCCCGTTCCGCATGCCTCTTCCCGGCCGCAGTCCGGGAGGGGGCCCGGCACTCCGGCCCGCTGCGTTCCGGGCAGGAGCAAAGCCGAACGGCCATGCACCCGAACTTCCGGCCTGCTCCAGCCGTCCGGCGGGGGCATCCCCCGTCCGGCCGCAACGGCATCCTCGCAGCGGACGGCTGCGGCCCTACAACCCCGCGCGGCTGTCCGCCGGGCCTCATTATAATGCAAAACCGCACAAAGTCCATTTTTTGCTGGAAACAATCTGCCCCCGCGCCTCCCAGCCACCGGCCTCCGCGGCGGGACTCCGCAGGCCGGGGGCGACGGCGATTGACAGGGCGGCCGCAAGGAGACTATCGTACGAACGGAAGGGACACATGATCACCAGGCGCGAGTTCCTCATGGCGGCGGCGCAGGCCGGAACGGTCCTCGGCGCCTCTTTCGGCGCGGCCGCCGGGTTCGCGTTCGACCGGACCGCGGACCTCGTCCGGGCGGCGCCGAAAGCCCGCTACTGGGTCTCCACCGCCTCTCCCGGCGTGGACTGCCTGAGTTGCCATGCGCCCGGAAGCGGACGGAAAGCCGATTGGCACGACGGCAAACCTGCCGTCGTGAAGTGCCTCCTGTGCGCCCAGGGCTGCGTCCTCAAACCCGGGGAACGGGGGAAATGCCGCGCGCGGGTGAACGCCGGCGGCGAGTTGCGCAGCCTGGTCTACGGCCGGCCGGTCGCGATCCAGGTGGATCCAATCGAGAAAAAGCCGTTCTACCATTTCCTCCCAGGGTCCGACGCCTTTTCCTTCGCGACCGCCGGGTGTCCGCTGCGCTGCAAGTTCTGCCAGAACTGGGAGATCTCTCAGGCCCGGCCGGAGGATTTCGACGCGGCGCCCGTGACCGCGGCGGCGCTGGCGGGAGCCGCCGCCGCGCGGCGCGCCCCCGTGATCTCCTTCACCTATAACGAGCCGACCGTATTTCTGGAGTACATGGCCGACGTCGCCGCCGCCGCAAAGAAGCAGAAGCTGCGCTGCGCCCTGGTCAGCTGCGGTTTCATGAACGCGGAACCGCTCCGGGAGATGTGCGGATTCCTGGACGCGATCAAGATCGACCTCAAAGGGTACAGCGAGGACTTCTATCGCAACGTCTGCGGCGCCGAACTCAAGCCGGTCCTGAACAGCATCCGGCAGGCCGCCCGAAGCGGCGTGCACCTCGAGATCGTCAACCTCGTGGTCCCGACCCTGAACGATTCCGCGAAAATGATGGCGGGACTGGTGGACTGGCTGGCCGGAGAGATCGGCCCGGACGTCCCGGTTCATTTCACCCGGTTCCACCCGGACTACCAGATGCCGCACCTGCCGCCGACGCCGGTTGCGACATTGGAGCGCGCGAGGGAGCATGCCGTGCGCAGGGGCCTGCGCTACGCCTATGTCGGCAACGTGCCGGACCACCCCGGCAACCACACCTACTGCCCGGCATGCGGCAAGGCCGTGATCCGCCGGCAGGGATTTTTCGTCGCCGAAATGCATCTCGAGCGCGGCACATGCGGTTTCTGCGGCAAGCCCATCCCCGGCGTCTGGGCCTGATGCCCGCGCCCAAGACGACGGACGCGGGAACCGCAGGGGGAGCAACATGAAAAAAACACGGATCCTGGCATGCGCGTCCTTCGCGGCCCTTGCGCTGTGCGCCGGCGACGGCACGCCCGGCCGGAGCGCCGCCCCGGACGCGCGCCCCCCGGCCGTGGCCGGCCAGTTCTACCCGGCCGAAGCCCGGAAGCTCAAACTCGCCGTCGAGCAGTTCCTCGAGTCCTCCGCCGCGATCCCGATGGAAAAACCGGTAGCGCTCGTGGTCCCGCACGCCGGCTATGTCTACTCCGGGCAGATCTCGGCGGACGCGTTCCGGCAGGCCGCCGGCCATCCCTACGACGTCGTCGTCCTGCTGGGCGTGAACCACACCACCCCGGGATTCCGGGGGATCTCGCTGGGGGATTACGGATCTTTCCATACGCCGCTGGGCCCGGTCGCCGTCGACCGGGAATTGGCGGCCGCCCTGCTGGAAGGATGCGCCGACTGCAACCGGGACCGTGCGGTGCATGCCCGCGAACACTCGATCGAAGTCCAGCTCCCCTTCGTCCAGACGCTCTTCCCGAATGCCCGCATCGTCCCCGTGATCCTCCACCCGGCTGACGCCGCGATGTGCACCCGTTTCGGGGAAACGCTGGCGAAGGCGCTCAGGAACCGCCGCGCGCTGATCGTCATCAGCTCCGATCTCTCGCACTACCCCGCGCAGGCGAACGCCGTAAAGGCCGATCACGGGACGCTGCGCGCGATCGCAAGCCTCGACACGCGCCGTATGACCTCCGTGCTCGAGGTCCTCGACCTGCCGGGCCTGGACACGCGGGCGTGCGGGGAAGCGGCCCTGCTGGCGGGGATGACGGCGGCCCGCGCCCTGGGCGCCACGCGCGCAACGGTCGCGGGTTACGCCAATTCCGGAGATGCGCTCGTGGGAGACGCGGCGCGGACCGTGGGATACGGGGCCGTGGTCTTCTCCCCGGGAAAGGCCCCCGGCGACCTGGCCGTCCTGAACCGCCCGGCGCCGCCGCCCCGGGCGACCCGGCTCGAGGACGCCGACAAAAAGGCTCTTCTCGCATTCGCGCGCGAAGCCATCCGGAGATACCTGACGACGCAGACGGTCCCGCTGCCGCGCAATCTTCCGGCCCGGGCGGAGGTTCCGCAGGGCGCGTTCGTCACGCTGAGGAAATCCGGCCAGTTGCGGGGATGCATCGGGCACATCCCCGGCGACCGTCCGCTCGGCAGGACCGTGGGAGCCATGGCGTTGCAGGCGGCTTTCGAGGATCCCCGGTTCGGACCGGTGCAGTTCGCCGAATTGAAAGACCTCGAGATCGAAATCTCGGTCCTGACGCCCGTGAAACCCGTGGCCTCCGCGGACGCCGTCGTGCCCGGGCGCGACGGCGTGGTGCTGTCTAAAGACGGGACGTCCGCCGTCTTCCTCCCGCAGGTAGCGACGGAAAACCATTGGGATCGCGCGGAAATGCTCGACCAGCTCTGCGTGAAGGCCGGCCTGCGGCAGGGATGCTGGCGGCGCGACGCCCGATTCCAGGTCTTTCAGGCCGACGTTTTCGGCGAGTCCCGGTTCCGATAAACCGGTCCCGTTCATTTTCCGAATCGAGCGTGCTCTTGCCGTCCGCTTATCTCATCGTCGTCGGATTCCTCTCACTCCTGGCGCAAACCGTCCTCCTGCGCGAGCTCAGCGTCGCTTTCTACGGCGTGGAGCTGATCTATACCCTGGCTCTGGGAGCGTGGCTGCTGTTCGGCGCCTTCGGCGCGATGATGGGCCGGCGCGCCGGCATTCCGTCCGCCGCACGCATCCGCTTCCTGCTGCTCCTCGTCTCGGTCGTGCTGCCCCTGGAAGTCGCCTTCATCCGGGCTTCGCGCCTGCTCGTTTCCGGAGTGCCGGGGGCCTACCTCCCGCTGCACACGCAGATCGGGCTGATGTGCGCCTGCCTGCTGCCTGTCGGGCTGATGCTGGGACTGCTGTTTCAATGGGCGGCGGCTGCATACGTCGCGCCGGACCGGTCGCTGGCCGCCGCCTACGGCATCGAGAGCCTGGGGGCGATGGCTGGCGGCATCTGCGCCACCCTGCTGCTTCAGTTCGGCTGCCCGAATTTCGCGATCGCCCTGCTCTGCGCCATCGCCGCCGCCGCCGCTTCCCTTCTCCGGCCCGGGATACATCGCGCGGCGGTTCTCCGCCTGGCTTCGGTGGCGGCGCTCGGAGTGCTGGGGGCGACGCTGTGGCTGGCCGCGCCGCTCGACCGCCGCATGACGGCATGGGCGCACCCGGACCTGGTGGAGACCCGGGACACGCCCTATTCGCGGGTCACGGTGACCTCCCGCCACGGGCAGGTCGCCGTGTTCGAAAACGACGCCCTGGGTTTCGACACCGAAAGCACCCGGGCGGAGGAATTCGTGCACCTGGCCGCGCTCGAGCACCCGGCTCCGCGGAAAGTGCTCGTGCTCGGCGGCGGCATCGAGGGAACGGTCCGCGAAGTCCTGCGGCACTCGCCCGGGAGGGTGGATTATGTGGAACAGAATCCCGCCCTGCTGCACATCGTCCCCGGGCATCTCCCCGGAGAAACGCGGTGCTCGCTCCGCGACCCGAGAGTCCGGATCGTGCACGCCGATCCCCGCCGGATCCTGGAGAGCGCGCCCGCCTACGACCTGATCCTCGTGGGCATGCCGGAGCCCGCGTCCGGGCAGGCGAACCGGTTCTTCACACGCGAATTTTTCGAATCGTGCCGCGCACGGCTGGGCGCAAACGGAGTGATGGCCTTCAGCCTGCAGTCCTCCGAAAATTTCTGGACGCCGCAGCTTGCCCGGAGGATGCGCAGCATCCACGGGGCCGCGCTGGCGGCTTTCCCGGACGTCGTGTTCCTTCCCGGCCGCACGAATGTGGTGCTCTGCTCCCGCGGCCGCCTGACGCGCGACCCTTCGGTTCAGGCGGCGCGGCTCGACTCCCGCGGCATCCGCCCCCGACTCGTCTCGGCCGCTTATCTGCGCTACGTCTATACCAACGACAGGTTCCGGGAAGTCGCCCGGTCCCTGGAAAACGGCACCGCTCCGGTCAACACGGATGCCCGGCCCATCTGCTATCAATACACGGTCCTCCTCTGGCTCTCGAAATTCATCCCCGCGTCCGCGCGCCTGGATCTTTCGCCGCCCGCGTGGAGCGCCGGCGCCCTCGCCGCCTGGGGCGCCGGTATCTTCCTGCCGTTCCTCCTGCTGATGCGCGCGCCGTGGCCGGTCCGCCGGACGGTGCTGGCGGGGATCGCCGGCTTCGCCGGCATGGGACTCGAGGTCATCCTCCTGTTGAACTACCAGACCCGGAACGGGATCCTGTTTCAGGATATCGGGCTGCTGATGACGGGCTTCATGGCGGGATTGGCCGCAGGCGCTCTCGCGGCCGCAAGGATGGGGCACCGGCTTACCCGGAGGGCGGGATTCGCTTTGCTCGCACTGCTGGCTTCGTTGAGCGCCGCCGCCGGCGCGAGGATCCCCGGCGGCGGCCTGGCGGAAACCCTGGGATTTCTCGCCCTCGCGGGATTCTGCGTCGCCGGCATCTTCGCGTATGCCGGCCTGAAAGACGCGCGCGATCAGCGACGCGTGGTCGCGCCCCTCTATGCCGCGGACCTGATCGGCGGGTGCATGGCCTCGATCCTCTGCAGCCTCGTGCTCGCTCCCCTGGCCGGGCTCGACTGGACCGCGTTTCTGATGATTCCGGTGGCCATCCTTTCCGCGCTGCTGCTCTGAATGAATTCCGGATTCCACATTCCAGATTCCAGATTGCGTATTGCCAGAGTCTTGAATGTTCCTTCGTTCTGCCCCAATCCACTGTTGCCCAGATCGGCGATCCCGGGGGCGATCTGGAATCCGGAATCTGGAATCTGGAATCATCGATTGCGTGCATGCGGATTTTGCTCCATTCTATGGTGCGGCGGCAGTACGGATAAGGGAGTCAATCGACGCATGGCAGAGAGTGGGAGTTCGGGGAAAGGCGTGCTGGTCACCGGGGCCACCGGCTTCGTGGGGCGCAACCTCGTCGATGCGCTGTCCCGGCAGGGGGAGCGGGTCACGTGCCTGGTCCGCGCTTCGAGCGATACGCGGCTTCTCGAACAGGCGGGCGTCCGCCTGGTGCGCGGGGACGTGAACGACGCGGCGGCGATCCGGCAGGCCGTTTCGGGAGTCCGCACGGTCTATCACCTGGCCGGGGTGATCAAGGCCGCGAGGCGCGACCAGTACTTCCGCGTAAACCGGGAGGGCACCCGACTGCTCCTGGAAATTCTGGCGGAAGAGAACCCCGGCATCTCGCGGTTCGTGCACATGAGCAGTCTCGCGGCGGCGGGACCCAGCGGCCCGGCGGAGGGTCTCGGCGAAGACGACACGCCGCGCCCCGTTTCCTGGTACGGCGAGAGCAAGCTGGAGTCGGAGCGGGAAGCAGTGCAGTTTGCAAAAACCTTTCCGGTAACGGTCCTCCGCCCCTCCGCGGTGTACGGGCCGCACGACCGCGAGACGCTGCTGGCCTTCCGCATGATCCGGCGCGGCTGCCTGGTCACACCCGGGAGGTCCGTCCGCCGCTTCAGCCTGGTTCACGTGCACGACCTGGCCGCCGCCTGCCTGCTCGCGGCGGCGCGCGACACCCCGTCCGGTTCCGTTTACTTTATCGCCCGCCCGGAGATCTGCACCTGGGAGGAGCTCGGCGGCGCGATCGCGCGGGAACTCGGCAGGCGCTGCCGGCAGATCCGCCTGCCCGGCTGGACCGCCGGCGCGGTGGGACTCGCCGGCGACCTGTGGGCGTCGGCTACCGGACGGGCCGCGACGCTGAACAGCCAGAAGGTCCGGGAACTGATGCAGCCGAACTGGACCTGCAACCCTTCGCGCGCGCTCTCGGAATTGGGGTTCCGCCCAGAGATCGATCTGCAGCGGGGCATCCGCGAAACCGTTCGCTGGTATCGGGAGCAAGGGTGGCTGTAGTCCGCTAACAGGAGTCTCCGCGAGGGAAAAGCCGTTGAAACTGCGGGCAAAAAGGGCTATGTTCGAAGGGCAGATCCAGATCCAAGGAAAGCAGCCGACCGCCAACCCGGCGCCGTGCGCGAACGGGGGAGACGCAAGCCGGCCCTGCCGGAACGGACTCCGGCCCCGCGGGGGAACTGCAGATCGATACGCTCCGTCGGGACGAGGAGGATATGGCAGAAACACTGAACGATGCGCGTGACGCGGTCGCGCGAATTGAGCACAAGGGCTTCACATTCCTGGACCGCGACCTCAAGCCGGCGGACTGGTCTTTCGCGGCGATGTGTGCGGAATCGCGGCGGATCGGCGCGTGTCTTCAAAGCCTCGGGCTCAAAAAGGGCGACCGGCTGGCACTCGTGTTGAGTTCCCCCGAGGATTTCGTCCTCTGCTTTCTCGGCGCCATCGACGCGGGACTGCTGCCGGTCCCCATGTATCCTCCCATGGCCCTCGGCCGCCTGGACAGCTACATGGACCGCGCGCAGGGGATCCTGCGCGTCTCGGGCGCGAAAGCGCTGCTCACGACCCGGGATCTCGTTCCGGTGCTTCAGCCCGCGCGCGGCGCCGTCGCCACGCTGCAGTCGATCCTCGAAATGGAAACGCTCGAGCGGCAAGACGGCAGCGCGCCTCTACGGCAAGGCATTGCGCAGCCCGAAGAGGCGTGTTTCCTCCAATTCACGTCGGGCTCCACCTCGGCGCCCCGGGGCGTCATCGTCACGCACCGCAACCTGCTGGCCAACGCCAGGGCCATGATCGACGCCCTCGAGGTCCGTTCCGACACCGACCGCGCCGTGAGCTGGCTCCCCCTGTACCACGACATGGGGCTGATCGGTTTCGTGATCGCCACGCTGGTCGCGCAGCTTCCCGTGGTTTTCATCCCGACGATCTCGTTCGTGAAGCATCCCGGCGTCTGGATGGAAACGGTCAACAAATACCGCGCCACCGTCACCTTCGGCCCCAATTTCGCCTTCGAACTGGCGGCGAAACGGGCGGGCAAGCTGTCGCGCGCCAATACCGACCTCTCCTGCCTGCGCGTCCTCGGCTGCGGCTCCGAACCGATCAATCCCAAGACCATGGAGGGTTTCCTCGCGGCATTTGCGCCCATGGGACTCAAGCCGGACGCCATCCTCCCCTGCTACGGCATGGCCGAGGCCACCCTGGCCATCGCGTTCGGCCACGTGCACCGGAGGATGCGGAAATTGGTGATCGACCGCCAGATGTACGAATCGCGGAACATCGCGCGGCCTCTCGCTCCCGGCGAAGAATCGGCGGGACTGAAGAGCCGGTTCGAACTGGTTTCCTGCGGCCGGGCGATTCCGGGGCATGAAGTCAGGATCCTGAACGACCGGGGGGAACCGCTGCCGGATGGGCGTGTGGGCGAAATCGTTTTCCGCGGACCCAGCGTCACTCCCGGGTATTTTGAAAATCCCGACGCGACCGGCCAGCTGCTGCACGGCGGATGGCTGCACACCGGGGACCTGGGCTTCATCCTCCACGGCGGCCTCTACATTTCCGGAAGACAGAAGGACCTGGTCATCATCAACGGCCGCAACTACCCGCCGCAGGCGATCGAGTGGATCGTCGAGGAAATCGCCGGGATCCGCAAAGGGAGCGTGGTGGCGTTCTCCGTGAACGGAGACTCCACCGAGAAGCTCGTGATCATCGCGGAGACGACCATGACGGACAGCGAAAAGCTGGCGGCCGCGATCGCCGAACATGTTCGGTCGGCCCTCGGCCTTGCCGTGCATCGGGTCGTGCTCGTGGGACGCGGATCCATTCCCAAGACCTCGAGCGGCAAATTGCAGCGCAGGCAGACCAAGGCGATGTTCGAGGGAGGCCGGCTCGGACTTCCGGGCAGCGCGCAGGAAACCCCGCAATCCGAAGGCATGGCCTGCAGCTGACCCGGATTTTTCGCGAGGGTTCGCAATGAACCTTTGCGGGGGAAAACAGGCAGCCGCGAATTTCACGAATTACACGGACCCGGAATGTATTCCGTTCATGCCCGTACGGGGCCGGTTTTCGAAAAGAGAGCATTGCACTCATGAACAGCAAGGAAGAGGATTTCCTCAGCACCCTCAAGACTGCCGTCTACGACATTAATATGAAAGAGCTCGGCGCTATCGGCCTGGAAACGAAAATCTCCGAGCTCGGCCTGGATTCGGTGGCGCTCATGGAGCTGATCGGCATCCTGGAGGAGGATTATTCGATACGCGTCCAGGACGCCGAGGTCGCCGCGCTGAACACGGTGGGCGACCTCTTCGCCCTGATCGGCGGAGCGCGGGCCGCGGAGGCCGCGGTCCAAACGCCGCGTGCCGCGCGGGATCCGCTGGCTCCGTCCCCGGACAATGCCGCCTCCGGGAGCTGGGTCTTGAACGAATTCCCCGAGGTGCTGGATCTGGAACGGCGGCTGCAGGAACTCGACCGCGACGGGCTGCCGAACCCGTACTTCCGCGTCCACGACGGGACGGCGAACAACCGGACCGTGATCGACGGCGTCGAAATGATCAATTTCTCCAGCTACAACTACCTCGGGTTCTCCGGGCATCCCGAGGTCATGGCGGCGGCGAAGGACGCGATCGACCGCTACGGAACGTCCGTCTCCGCCAGCCGCCTGGTCTCCGGCGAGAGGCCCGTGCACCGGGAACTGGAACTCGGGATCGCCCGGCACATCGGCGTGGACGACGCCGTGGCCTTCGTCGGCGGCCACGCCACCAACGTCACGACCATCGGGCACCTGTATGACAGGGGCGACCTCGTGCTCCACGATGCGCTCTGCCACGACAGCATCCTCCAGGGGATCCACCTTTCCGGAGCAAAACGGCTCCCCTTCGCTCACGGCGACCTGCGGGAACTGGAACGGATCCTGGAGCAGAACCGGAGCCGCTACCGCCGCGTCCTGATCTGTTCCGAAGGCCTCTTTTCCATGGACGGCGACATCTGCGACCTGCCGGGCCTGATCGGGCTGAAGAAACGCTTCCGCTGCAACCTGATCGTCGACGAAGCGCACTCCATCGGCGTCCTCGGCCCGGCCGGCCGCGGGATCGCGCACCACTTCCCCGGCATCGACCCGGCGGACGTCGACCTCTGGATGGGCACTCTCTCGAAGTCCTTCGCCAGCTGCGGGGGGTACATCGCCGGGACGGAATCCCTCGTGCGCTACCTCAAATACACCGCGCCCGGCTTCCTCTATTCCGTCGGGATGCCGGCGCCGAACGCCGCCGCCGCGCTCAAGTCGCTCGAACTCATGCGGCGCCATCCCGAAGTCGTGGAGCGGCTGCGCCGCAGGGCGCGCCTGTTTCTCGACCTCGCCCGCGCCCGGGGCGTCGACACGGGGCTATCCGCGGGCGCGGCCGTCATCCCGGCCATCGTCGGCAACTCCGTCCGCTGCATGCGGCTCGGCCACGCGCTCGCCGGGCGCCGCATCAACGTCCAACCCATCGTCCACCCGGCGGTCGAAGAGAACGCCGCACGGCTGCGCTTCTTCATCAGCGCGACGCACACGGAGGAGGAAATACGGTCCACCGTCGACGCGCTCGCGGAAGAAATGCGAAACGCGAAATGCGAGATGCGGGATTGAAGATGCGGGATTAGAGCGGTTTTTCGTAGACGCGGTACCGCTTGTGGACCGAAGCGCCGAAGAGCCGCATGCTCCGGTTGATCAGGTCGTTGTTCTCCAGCGTCCAGGAGAACTCGCAGCTGCGGTAGCCGGCGGCTACGCCCCGGCGGAAGGCCTCGTAATAGAGCGCGGCCCCGACGCCGCCCCAGTTCTGGATCTTTTTTGAAATGCCGAGCGCCAGCACGCGCGTCTGCCGGATCCTGCGGCCGTACACCAGCAGCTTCGGAAGCCCGAAGGGGAAAAGCCTCCCGTTGACCTTTTTCAGCGCCAGGTTGAAATCGGGCAGCGCCAGCGAAAACGCCACCGGCTCGCCCGCCTTCTCCGCGATCAGCACGATGCGCGGGTCCACGATCGTCTTCAGGTCTTTCGCCATGTGGCGGAACTCCGCGTCCGTCATCGGGACGAATCCCCAGTTGCCGCTCCAGGCGTCGTTGTAAATCCTCTGGAGGACGGCGACCTCGTCCCGGAATTTCCCCAGGTCGAGCGTCCGGACCCGCAGGGCCTCATCCTGCAGCACCCTTTCGCCGACCCGCAGGATTTTGGGATTCAATCCCCGCGACGTGAGCAGCCACCAGGCATACAGGTCCATCGCCTTCGTGAATCCGGCGCCTTCGATCAGTCGCCCGTAATAGGGGGGATTGTGCGGCATGAGCAGGCAGGGGCTCGACTCGAACCCTTCGACCAGGAGGCCGGCGGTCTCGTTGGTCGAATAATTCATGGGGCCGCGCAGCCGATCCATCCCGCGCTCCCGCGCCCAGCGGGCGGCCGATTCCAGGAGCGCCGCGGCTACTTCCGGGTCCGGGACGGATTCGAAGAAGCCGAAGAAGGCGGTGCGCTCGCCGTGAAACCGGTTGTGGTTGTTGTTCCGGATCGCGGCGATCCGGCCGACGACCTCGCCGCCGCGCGTTGCCAGGAAGAAATCCGCCTCGGAGTGCCCGAAGAACGGATGCCGGCTCCGGTCCAGCAGCTTCTTCATGTCCCGGATCAGCGGCGGCACCCAGAAAGGATCGTCGCGGTAGACGCTCCAGGGAAAGCGGATGAACCGCCGCATCGCGGCGGCATCGGTGACGGGCACGATATCGGGTCGGGCCAAGGTGCGCTCCATGGATCAAAATCCGCGTCAGGTGATCGGGAAATCCTCCTCGACCACCGTGGCGTAGTTTTTAAATCCCCTGGCGATCAGGATGTCCATGTTGGTCAGCCGCACGCCCGTCTGGTTGATGCGTTCGTAGATGCCGCACACCCCCTCGACGTCGAATCCAGTCAGGCGGATGAGGGGAATCTGGTAGTCGGTAAACATATACTTCGCCTGCTCGAGGTGCGCCGGCGCCGACTCGCTATAGCCGGGCAGGGCCGTCAGGGAATCGCAGTAGTTCGCCGGCAGCCCGGGGAGATCCTGTACGCGAACGAGAAACGCCGGATCCGCTTCCCACCGGTGCCTGTAATAATCTTTTGCGAAGAAGAATTCGGCCCGGATCAGATCGAAATAGAGCGTGAAGTCGAAAGCGTACTGCTCCTTGACCTTTCCCGCGCCGCCGTGGAAGGAAGCCACCAGCGAAGTCGCCCGCTGCTGCCCGTCCAGGACGTAGCGCCTGGGCGCGCGTTTGGCGTCGCCGTTTTCCGGCAGGAAGAAGCCGCCCAGTTTCCGGTGCACGTGAAGCCGGGTCTGCGTCTTCCAGTACAGAATGCTCCCGATCGGGTAGCACCGGTAAATGCTGTCCCAGAGATTGACGACGTGTTCGGGATCCCAGATGAACAATCGCTGGAAGGTGGGAATCAGGAACTCTCCGGCGGTGAGCTGGCGAATGAAGGCAAAGAGATTTCTGTTGTGAATGTCGATCTTTCTTCTGCGGTAATCCAAAACCTCCTCCCATCGCGACCCGGTGCCGCCGTGCAACCGGTTATGATATCAAGCGGGCCGGAAACGGAAAAGCTTCAAATGGATTGCATCCCCCGGCGAAACGGGCGAAAATCGCGAATGGAGGTGCTTCCATGGCTGGAGAAAAGCACACGGAGAAAGCGAAAATCCTGTCCCGGCGCGATTTCGTTCTCGTCGGCGGCACGGCTGTCGCCGGAGCCGTGGCGGTCGGCACGCCGGAGGCGGCCGCCGCCCCGGCGGACAAGAATCCCCATGCCGCGTCCACGGCCTACCTGATATATGACAGCCGCCGCTGCTCCGGATGCCTGAGCTGCATGCTGGCCTGCTCCCTCGTCCACGACGGGGAGACCAGCGCTTCCCAGGCCCGGATTCAGGTCACGCGCTCGGTCCTCACCCGGTATCCCCACGACATACAGATCGCAGTGTGCCGGCAATGCCCCGACCCGCTTTGCGTTCGGAGCTGCCCGACGGGCGCCTGTCATGTCAGCGCCGAAAACGGCAACGTGCGCATGATCACGGCGGAAAAGTGCATCGGGTGCCAGGCCTGCATCCGGGCCTGCCCCCACCACCCGCACCGTCCCGTCTGGAACCCGGCAACCCGGAAAACAACAAAATGCGACCTGTGCGTGAACACGCCCTATTTCGGCAGGAAGGGCGGACCCTCCGGCGTCCAGGCATGCGTGGACATCTGCCCGATGGGAGCCCTGAAACTTGTCTCCGAAATGCCGCCGCAGACCGACATCGGCGGCTATGACGTCGACCTGGCACCCCCGCCGGATCCTTCCGCGGCAAAACCGGTCGTTTCCGGTCACTGACACCGCGGCGTAGCCCGCGCGATTGAGGCAGACTCGAGGCATTATGGAAAATAAACGATTCCAGATTCCAGATTCCAGACAAAGGCCTGTGTTCCAGGGTCGGTGAATGTTCACCTGGAACCTGGAATCCGGGATCCGAGATCCGGGATCGGGAGTATATCTTTGATCTCGCATCTCGCATTTCGGATCTCGCATCACCCATCTGAAATCTGGAATCTGAAATCTGGAATTAAAGGAGTACGCCTATGACTGCACCCGGTTTCGCGGGGAAAATTCTCCTGGTCAGCCTGACCACGGGCAAAATCAGTGCACTGGATTCCGCCAGGTATGAAATGTACGGCGGCGGGCACGGGACCGGCACGGCCCTCTTTTGGGATCTCTGCGTCGCTCCCGGCGACTGGGACCTGCAGGACGCCTATGACCCGCGCAACATCGTGGCGCTCATGACGGGACCGCTGGCCGGGACGGGGATCGCCTTTGCCGGCAGGACGAGCGTCTCGGGCCTGGCGGCGCAGACCTGGCCGGTCAACTGGTTCGGCCACAGCAATTTCGGCGGCAGTTTCGCCCCGACGCTCAAACTCGCCGGGTGGGACGGAGTCGTGGTCCAGGGAAAATCCGAATCCCCCGTCTACATCAACATCGCCGACGACCGGGTCACGATCGAGGATGCCCGTCCCCTATGGGGCCTGAACGTCTGGGAGACGCAGGAAGAGATCTGGAAGATGAACAGCGTCCGCGCTCCCGTCCGGTACGGGTCCGAGTGGCAGAAGCTCGGGAACGGGCACTCCACGCAGAGGCCCTCCATCGTGACCATCGGCCCGGCGGGAGAGAAGCTGTCCCGGATCGCATCCCTCGTTCATGCCGGGGGCTCCGGCGCGGGACAGGGCGGCTTCGGCGGCGTGTTCGGATCCAAAAACCTCAAGGCCATCGCCGTCGCCGGCACCGGCAGCATCCGGGTCGCCAATCCCGCCGCCGTCCTCGAAGCCCGGAAGTGGTTCGAGGCCAGTTTCCCCATGAGCGGCCAGCGCGGCCCCGGGAGAGAACTCAAGCCGGGCGTCTCCTGCTGCATGGGCTGCAACCGCGGGTGCCACAGCCGGAGCCAGATCCAGGGCGTGGATTCCGACAGCTGCACCGAACTGGTCTGGTACAGCCTTCCCTCCCCTCCCTACAAGCGGACGCCGACTTCCGACATGTGGAAGGCGAGTGATTTCGTCCAGAAGCTCGGACTGAACGCCTCCGATCTCTGCTTCATGGGGGCCGCGAGCTTCGAGGCTCTTCCCGGCAGCGAGATCGGGTCCATCTGCCCCGCGAACACGGGAGCAGGCTGGTATGTCAAGAGGCTCTACGACATGGGCGTCATCGGCCCGGGCAAAAAGGTCGACACCGCCCCCCTGCCGATGGAGGCGTACGACAGGGTGGAATTCGCCGAGATCTTCGCGCTCGCGATCGCCCACCGCATCGGGATCGGGAATCTCCTGGCCGACGGCCTGGTCCGCTTCGCGGAGAGAATCGGCAGGATCGGCGACCTGAACGGCATCCTGCGCCTGCCCGCCTGGGGATACATGGACCACTGGACGATGCCGACGGTGGAGTGGGCCTACGGCAACCTGATGGATTCGAGGGACATCAACAACCACGACATGCAACTCGGGCCGACCAGGCTGATGTCGTGCGGGGACTTCGTCCGGCTGCTGGCTTCGGCCACGCCGCCGCACGCGGACGATCCCTTCATGTTCGACTACAGCTGGCAGGGCGAACAGGCCTACAGTACCGGCATCTACTCCGACCACAAGGCGAAATTCGTCGCGTGGCACCAGCATTATGCAACATACTACAAGGAATCGGCCCTTTTCTGCGACTGGGCGATGGGCAACTATTTCAACCCGTCGAATCCGGACGGCCGCGGAGCGACTCCCGAGGCGGAACCCCGCTTCCTCAACGCCGTTACCGGCAAAAACCAGACTTTCCGGGACGGCATCGAGATTGGGCGCAGGGCCTGGAACCTGAAGCGTTCCATCTTCGTGCTGCAGGGCCGGACGCGGGAGAGCGAAAAGTTCGCCGGGTACATGTACCGGCCGGGCGCTTCCATGGCCAATTTCGGGACCACGCTGCCCGTCTTCGACGGCTCCGCGTGGGACTGGGTCGACTGCAAAGCGTTATACCTCGACGACG
>CAZTHE010000088.1:0-16856 GCA_964613495.1 uncultured Acidobacteriota bacterium
GACTGCCGACTGCCGACTGCCGACTGCCGACTGCTATTCGCGGGCCTTGCCGGTCATGGGGACGAAGCGGACGGGGATGGTGGATCGGCGCTTGATCCCGGATTTTCCCTTTTCGAAAATCACGAGTTCCTGGTCGAGGCGTCCGATGGGCGCGATCAGCAGGCCTCCCTCGACCAGCTGGTCCAGCAGGGGCTGCGGGACTTCTTCCGGCGCCGCCGTGATCATGATCCGGTCGAACGGCGCGTGCTCGGGCCACCCCAGGTATCCGTCGCCGACCCGGAAACGGATGTTGCGGTAGCCCAGCCTGCCGAGGACGGCGACGGCGCGGTCGTGCAGCCCCTGCAGGATCTCGATCGTGTACACCTCGGGGACGATTTCCGCGAGAACGGCCGCCTGATATCCCGAACCGGTGCCGATCTCCAGGACGCGCTCCGTTCCCTTCAACTCGAGCGCCTGCGTCATGAAGGCGACGATGTACGGCTGCGAGATGGTCTGTCCCAGATCGAGCGGCAGCGCCCCATCGCTGTAGGCCGCCCGAACCATGTCCTGCGGCACGAACTCGTGCCGGGGCACCTTGAGCATGGCCGCCAGCACCTTCGGGTCGGCGATGTCGCGCGCGCGCAGTTGATCGCGGACCATCCTCTCGCGAAGCCTGGCGAATTCCGCGGTTTCGGGATTGGACGCTGCGAGCGGATTATGCTGCGTTGCCTGCGGCCCGTCCGTAGAACACCCTCCGTTGCCTATCACGAGGCAGGAACCCATCATGAGCACGGCAAGAATCCTTGTGAAGCGCGGCCACATGGTTATCCCCGGTCCTGGTTAAAGTCTACCGCCGCGGTTGGGTGAATGCAATCCGGCGGGACTTTCGGAATCGCGGGCCGGGTTCGACCGCTTTTCCGGAGCGCCGAAAGTGGTACACTTCAAAAGAGGGCGGTCATGTTCCTATCGGTCGACACGTGGTTGCTGCCGGCGATTGCGGCGGCTTCATCTTCCTACCTGGTCTGCCTCGTGTGGGAAAAAGTCCGCGCCAGGACGGCCCCGGGCGGTTTCCTGGCCGGATTTCTCGCCGCTCTGAGCTTTCTCATGGGGGCGATCTGCGCCCACTACCGCCACGAGTTGCTCGCGCCCACGCCCGAAAACAACGTGATCGTCATGTTCGTCGCCGGCGCCACCGCGACATTTTTCTGGCTGCTGCTGCGCAAATATCTCCCCGGCTTCCGAACAACCCCGCGGAACAGGTGATTCCTTGTTTGAAGGTTGGAACGTTGGAACGTTTGAACGTTTGAACGTTGAAACGTTGGAAGGTTCGGGAAGGTGCGGCTGGAACAAAGACCGCGGTGTTTTCCTGAGATCGAGTTGATTAAATTTCCTGGGTGATACTTGCGCTGCCGCCCGAAATCTAAGATCTGGAATCTGGAATCTGAAATCTGGAATCAAAAAGAGTGGCGCGCGGGACGCCGGAGGATTCGGCGGTCCCCTCACCCGTGTTTGTTAAACCGAGCGCTTCTCCACCTGTCCCCGACATCCCGCGCATAAAAGACTGCGGCTATTGAAATCGCCGCATTCCGTTTCTCAAAATGCGTGATTCAGCATTCCTTATCGGCTGCCGCGCCGCAACGATTAGCGGCTTTTGCGCAATCGCCCACATTTAAAAACAGAGGTTGCAGATTCACCCTTGCGACGGGGAAAAGCACCGGATCAGGATTCCGGCATCTGGAATCTGAAATTTGGAATCTGGAATCGCCGATTGACTTGCCTTGTCCGCGGCACATACAATGCGGCCGATCTGTTTCGCGCAGACGGGGAGCGTATATGTCCTTCAGCAAAAAGCAGCTTCTGTCCGGGGAAAACATGGCGCTGCTCGTGCGCCAGCACTGGTTCGTGCTCATTAAGCCGGTGTGCCTGAGCCTTATCGCTTTGGCCGTTCTTCTCGCGGTCTCCATCACGACCGGGCAGTACTGGGCCCTCGGCATATTCCTGATTCCGCTCGCCTACCTGTTGTGGAAGGTGATGTCCTGGCGCCGGAAGGAATACATCCTGACGGACCACCGGGTGGTGCTGCAGGAAGGCGTCCTCTCCGTATCGTCGTTCGACGCTTCGCTCGACAAGATCAACAACGTCTACCACTCGCAGAGTTTTCTGGGCCGGGTGTTCGATTTCGGGGATGTCGGGCTGGAAACGGCCAGCGAGGAGGGAAACACGACCTTCGAATTTCTCGCCAAACCCGTGAGCTTCAAAAACGCCATCGTCCGCCAGCGCGAGCTGTACCGGATGAACACGATGTCGGGAGGCCACACGGTGTCGCAAAGCATCCCGCAGCTGCTCGGGGAACTCGCCTCGCTTCGGGACCGGAACGTCATCTCGGAATCCGAATTCGCGGAGAAAAAGAAATCCCTCCTCGAAAAGATCTGAACCTCCGGTCCGGCCAAGGAGCCCGGAGCCCCCTGACTATGCGCCGAATCCTGATTGCAGCGTGGATATGCATCCTGGCGGCCGTCGTCGCATCGAGCTGGCTGTACCGCCGCTCCACCCGCTTCGACTTCATCATCGGCCAGGCCGCGGCGCGCCACGGGGTGGACTTTCATCTGGTCAAGGCGCTGATCTACGAAGAAAGCTGGTTCCGCCCCGGCATACGGGGCGCCGCCGGAGAAGTCGGTTTGATGCAGATCACGCGGGCCGCCGCGGCCGACTACACGAAGCGGACCGGATTCCCCGGCTACCGGCCCGAGCAGCTGCTCGACCCGGCGCTGAACGTCGAAATCGGCTGCTGGTACCTGAAGGACTCGCTCACCCGCTATCGGAACTCGCCGCACCCCGAGCTGTTCGCCCTGCTCCGGTACAACGCCGGCGAAACGCCGACCCGCAACTGGCTGCGCCTCACGCTCGAATCGCCGCCGCCCGCCGGAGCCGAGCCGGAGACCCACTTCCTGTCGCTCGTGGACTACCCGAAGACGCGCACCTACGCCGGCCGCATCCTGAAACGGTGGCGGCAACGGCGCTACTGGTTCTAGCGCGCATTCCCGATTGACAACAGTTATGCTCAGGTCTAGTATAAGTGAATTGGCCCGTCGGTCGGGCCAGTTTTTTGACGCCCATATATACTCATAATGAGTATAAGCAGGAGGCATCAATCGTGGCGGATCGGATGGAATCATTGCTGGAAAGCGCGCCTCCGGCGGCAGCGGCTCGGGCGCTCGAAGAAACGGACGCGGCCCTCGAACGGTGGAAACGCGTTTTGCCGGAAAACGACTGGCCGGCGCACGCGCCGTATATCGCCGAGATCCGGCGCCTGAAACGCGAACGGAATGCGGTCCTCCTGGCGCACAACTACCAGATGCCCGAAGTCTTCCACGGGGTCGCCGACCTGACGGGAGACTCCCTCGCCCTGGCCCGCGAAGCGGCCGATGTCGACGCCGGCGTCATCGTGGTCTGCGGCGTTCACTTCATGGCCGAAACGGCGAAGCTCCTGAATCCGTCGAAAACCGTCCTGATCCCCGACCCGGAGGCCGGCTGCTCCCTGGCCGACTCGATCACGGCCGAGGACATCCGGCGGCTGCGCGCACGGCATCCCGGCGTCCCCGTGGTGACCTACGTCAACACGTCGGCCGCGGTGAAGGCCGAGTCGGACATCTGCTGCACGTCCGCCAACGCGGTCGAGGTCGTGGAATCGCTCGATTCCGACCGCGTCATCTTCCTTCCGGACGAATATCTCGGCCGCTACGTCGCCGGACGGACGAAAAAGGACCTCATCCTCTGGAAAGGACACTGCGAAGTCCACGAGAAGTTCACCGGGAGCGAGCTTTGCGCATACCGCGAAGATTACGACGGCCTGATGATCCTCGCCCACCCGGAATGCCCGCCCGGCGTGCTCGCCGAAGCCGACTACGTCGGCTCCACCGCCGGCATGATCCGGGAAGTGGCGAAACGGGTGCCGCGGCGCGTGCTGCTGGCCACGGAACGCTCCATGAGCGACAACGTGGCCGCCCAATTCCCGGAAATCGAATTCGTCCGTCCCTGCTACTCATGCCCGCACATGCAACGGATCACGCTGCCGAAAATCCTCGATTCCCTCCAGAACCTGCGGCACGTCGTGGAGATCGACCCCGTGGTCGCCGGCCGTGCGCGCGAAGCCGTGCGGCGCATGCTGGACCTGGCGCCGCGGACCATACGCTGATATGAAAAACAGACCGCTGTCCGACCCGCTGCCCCTGTACCCGATCCTGTACGAAGAAACCGTGCGGCGCACCCTCCTCGAAGACCTCGGCGGCAGGGGCGACGCCACGACCGACGCCATCGTCGGGCCCGGAGACACGGCCACCGCGCGCATCGTCGCGCGCGCGCCCGGCCGCATCGCCGGCCTCGATGTCGCCCGCTCGGCATTCCACTGCCTCGACCCGGGACTGCGCTTCGAGAGTCAGGCTACGGACGGGAGAGACGCGGCCGCGGGAGAGACGCTGGCCGTCGTCCGCGGCGCCGCGCGCCCCATCCTGACGGCCGAACGGACCGCCCTGAACCTGCTGGCCCGCATGTCGGGGGTCGCCACGGTAACGCGGGACATCGTCGCCTCGATCGCCGGATACCCCGCCCGCGTGGTCTGCACCCGGAAGACGACGCCGGGCCTCCGCGTCCTGGAGAAATACGCCGTGCGCGCCGGGGGCGGGTCCAACCACCGGTTCGGCCTGGACGACGCGGTACTGATCAAGGACAACCATATCGTGGTCGCCGGCGGCGTGACCGAAGCCATCCGGCGGGCGAGGAGCCGCGTCGGGCACATGGTGAAGATCGAGGTGGAAGTGGATACGCTCGAGCAGCTCGGCCTGGCGCTTCAGGAGAGAGTCGACGCGGTGCTGCTCGACAACATGCCGCCCGAGACGCTGGCGGAAGCCGTGCGCCGGGTAAACGGCAGGGCCATCACGGAGGCGTCCGGCGGGATCTCGCCGGCGACCGCGGCGGCCGTCGCCGCCACCGGCGTGGACCTCCTCTCCATCGGCTGGATCACGCACAGCGCCCCGTCGCTGGACATCTCCCTCGACTTCGCCTTCGGCGTCTGACCTCCGGCCCGGGGAAGCCACGGATTTCACGGATTACACAGATTTTAAAAATTGTGTTTCTCCGTGCAATCCGTGAAATCCGTGGCTGCCTGCTGCTTTTTATCTTCTTGCGGAGAAGAAGGCCTTCAGCAGGGCGCTGCATTCCTCTTCGAGAATTCCGCCCGTCGCGCGCATCCGGTGGTTCAACACGGCGCTGTCGGCCAGCTGGAAGCAGGAGTGCACGGCGCCCGCCTTCGGGTCGGCGGCGCCGTAAATCACCTCCTCCACCCTGGCCTGGATCAGGGCCCCCACGCACATGATGCAGGGCTCGACCGTCACGATCAGAATGGAACCCGGGAGGCGGTAGTTGGCGCAAAGCTGCGCCCCCCGGCGCAGCGCCAGGATCTCGGCGTGGGCCGTCGGGTCCCTGGCCTGGATCGGGCCGTTGTGCCCCCTCCCGATGACCTTTTCGTTCAGGAGCAATATCGCTCCGACAGGCACTTCGCCTTCCGCCTCGGCCAGGCGCGCCTCATTCAGAGCCTCGCGCATCCAGCATTCCGCCGTCGCCAGTTCCATGCATTTCCCCCGGAATCAAGCTCCCGTATTATCCCACCTCATCGCCGCAGCCTCCGCCATGCCGCCCGGCGCTCCTCACCTGGAATCCGGAATCTGGAACCTGGAATCCATCGTATTCATGGCCGGAAGCGCCCCGCTCTAGTACAATGCACGCTATGAAAATTCCGGGGCCCCTGATCTCCATTCTGAAGCTTTTGTTTACCATACTTCTTCTGGTCCTGGTCTTTCAATCTATCGACATCGCCGGGATCCGGGATGACCTGAAAACGATAAGCTGGAGATCGCTGGTTCTTCTGCTCCTCGTGTGCTGGGCCGGCCAGCTGCTGTGCGCCGAGCGCTGGCGCGCGTTTGCCGCCTCCCTGAACATGCCCGGAAGCTACCGCAGTTTCGTCCAGATGTATTTCGCCGGCATGTTCTGCAACATCGGGCTCCCTTCCCTGATCGGCGGAGACGCCGTCAAGGCCTACATCGTCAGCCGGAAAACCGGCCAGCCGGTGCACCTGGGGCTGGCTTCCGTCCTGCAGGACCGCGCGGCCGGACTGGTCACGCTGCTCCTGTACGGCTCCATCGCCGTGGCCCTGCACCCGTTCTCGTGGAAAGGGCTGCCGCTCTGGACCGTCTACCTGGCCTGCTGGATCGGCGTCGCGGCCGCCGGCGCGCTGGTATTCCGGGGCGGCAGGCTCTACGCCCGGCATCTCGTCGACGGCGGGACGACACTGTGGCAGCGCGCTTTGCACACGCTGGCGGAGTTTCACCAGGCACTGGGAAACTCCAGGCTCGGCGCCGGGCCGATTCTGCGGATTGCGGGCATTTCGTTCCTCAATTCCGCACTGGTGCTGTGGATCTTTCAGCAGGTGACGGCGGCCGCGGGAAACGCCGTCCCCATCGTCCCGTTTTCGGCACTCTACCCCCTGGTCACCCTGGCGACGATGCTCCCCGTGACCCTCGGCGGCATCGGCCTGCGCGGGAGTCCCCAGGAGTCAGGGGCTCTGCATTTCGCTCGCGACCTCGGCCCTCCTGTTGTTGTGCAACCTGGCCGGAGCCTTCTTTCTTCCCTGGATCCCGTCGGAGTTGAGGCGGCGGGGGACCGCCGGCGGAAATATGCAAAGCCCGGCGATAGAGGGACATCGCAATTCGGACCGGAATGATGTAAGCTAATAGCTTGGAAAACATATGAATAACTCAAATGAAGAACGACTGAAAATCGCGGTGTTCGTCGACTTCGACAACATCGCCATCGGCGTCAAGCAGTCCATGGGCCGGAATTTCGACATCGGGACCGTGCTTGAAGCCATCAAGGAAAAAGGGCAGGTCATTTCCAAAATCGCCTACGGCGACTGGAAACGCAACGAGGACTTCAGCCGGGCAATGACGCAGCACGCCGTGCAGATGGTGCAGCGCAACCTCACCCCGGGCGGCGACAAGAACGGGGCCGACATCGCGCTGGCCCTCGACGCGCTGGAAATGGTCTTCACGCGGAGCCACATCAACGCCTTCGTCATCGTCGGCGGGGACAGCGACTTCATCGCCCTCGTGGAAAAGCTCAAGCAGTTCGACAAGACCGTTTTCGTGGTCGGCGGACGCGCCTTCACCAGCGTGATCCTGCAGAAGAACTGCCATGAATTCATCTCCTACGAAAACCTCCTGGGAATCCAGTCTGGCACCAGGAAGTCTTCGGGCAAATCCCCGATCTCGAGCCCGGCGTCGCTGGAAAGCGCCCTGCCGCTGATCCGCCGCGCGCTCAAGATCCTGTCCGACCGCGAAGTGTCGCCGCAGCTCGGCCTCCTGAAAAGCACGCTGCTGCAGCTCGACTCCACCTTCTCCGAGCGGGAGTTCGGCGTCAGCAGCTTCCGCGATTTCATCCAGAAGCTCTCCAACGCCGGCCACATCAACCTCAAGCAGGTGGACCGCAGCCTGCTGGTGGAGCTGAAGGAGACCGCGGAGGAAGCCCGGGCCGAGGCGCCGGAAATCGCCGCGGCATTCCCCGAAACCGCGCCCGAAATCCCGACGCCGGCCGAAGCGCCCCAAGCGACAACGGCGGCGCCTTCGGAAGCGGCCCGCGTCCTGGAGGAACTGCTGCGCGAATCGAAGATCCGGCCGCATTGGCCGATGTACCTGCGCACCTTCAAGCAGATGCTGCGCAGCCTGCAGCCGCCCTTCGACGAACGCCAATACGGCCTCAGCAGCACCTACGACCTGGCCCGCCAGATGGGCCGCGACGGCTTGCTGCGCGTCGAGAGGAACCGGCAGGGCATCCTGCGCATCTTCCCGGGCGAGCGGTTCCCGAAGGTCTCCCAGGAACACCCGGCGGACTACGTCCCGCAGGCGGAGGGGCCCGAATCCGAATTCGCGCTCCCGCACCCCGAATCGCCGGTTCCCGTCGACGAAGTGGAACCCGACGTGCCGGCGGAAGTCGTGTCCACGGTAACGGACCTCATCCCGCAGCCCGAGGATTCGATCGCGGCGCCGCCGGAAGAAGAGCCGGCCGCCCAGGCCGAGGTCCCGGACGCGGAAGAGGCTCCGAAACCAAAAACCCGATCGCGGAGAAAAGCGGCCGCCCCGAAGTCCGCCAAACCTGCGCGGCAGCCGCGCAAGCCGCGGGCGGCGCGGGAAAAGGCGAAGCAGACCTCAACGGCCGGAACGGATTGATCCGGGGCTGCGCCCTTCGTCTGAAAATCCGCGGCAGAGAACTCGGCCGGCGTTATTCAGGGGGTTCGTATGAACTGGCAGTTTGTCTCGCAGAAGGCGCCGAGCCTCACGGCCTTCCTCGTCGGTCTCGTGTTCCTGGCGCTCGCCGCTCTTGACGTCCGGCACCGGTATTTCCACCTCTGCGTCGTCCTGGTCGCCCTGTTCTACGGCTACCGGCAATGGAAAAAGCGCGACACGCCCTTCGAGAAGCGCGAACGCGAACTGCGCCGCAAGAACCTGTGAAGCAGTCGGCAGTCGGCAGTCGATAGTCGGCAGTAACGGCTGTTTTTCCCCGATGGGAATACCGGCAGGAGCAAACGCCGACGGTGCGGCGCCTGCGGAGAGGAGGCCACGGATTTCACGGATTACACGGATTTTTGGCGGATTTTTTCATTCGTGGAATTCGTGGCCGCCAACTGCCTCGGAAGCAGTCGGCAGTCGATAGTCGGCAGTAACGGCTGTTTTTCCCCGATGGGAATACCGGCAGGAGCAAACGCCGACGGTGCGGCGCCTGCGGAGAGGAAGCCACGGATTTCACGGATTACACGGATTTTTGGCGGATTTTCTCATTCGTGGAATTCGTGGCCGCCAAACGCCGACTGCCGACTACTTACTGCGTTTGTTGACGATCACCAGCATGTCTTTCGCGCCCTGGACCTTTTCCGCGTCCTTGCCGATTTCGAGGTATTTATTCAGCAGCTCTTTCGTCCGGGCGTCCTTCGACTTCCCCTCGATGTAGTACAGCTGCCCCAGATCGAAATGCGCGTCGGCGTTCGCCGGGCTGAGTTTGAGCACCTTCTCCAGAGCGGCGATCGCGAAGCTCGGCTGCTTGTTTTTCCAGGTCTTCGCGAGATCCAGCAGGGTCTGTTCGGCCGATGTCTGCGCGTTCGGATCGGCGAGCACCTCGATGGCGTCGTCATACTTCTGCGCCTCGATGTAGTACTGCGCGAAAGCGCTCCGGTAGTCGCCGACCTTGTCCTTCGGGGCGAGCTCGATGGACTTCTTGAAGGACGCGACCGCTTCGGCATCCTGCTTCAGCTGGCCCTGCGCCTTGCCGATCTGCATCCAGAGCGGCGCCTGGCGCTCTTCCTTGATCATGCTCTTCGATTCCTCGTATTTCCTGAGCGCGCCCGCGGCGTCCCCGTCCTGCAGCAGCTTGTTGCCCTCGTTCATGAGCGCCTGCGCCTTCTCGAGCGTAAGCTGCTCTTTCCTCGCCACGATCTTCTTCTTCATTTCCGCGTACGAGTTGTCGCCCGGCTTCAGCTGGATGGCCTTGTCGATCGATACCAGCGCCTCGTCCACCTTGCCGGTATTCGTGAGGGCGATGGCCAGGTTGAAATGGTTGTCGGGGACTTCCGGGCTCGCCTTGATGGCCTCGCCGAATATTTTGATGGCTTCGTCGTACTTTTTCTGCCGCAGCGCGTGCTCACCCCTGTAGGTCGGCATCTGCTTCACCAGCTGCTGCCCGTTCCGGGAGATGATTTCGTACTGATTCGGGTTGGCGTTCGCCATGGACGGCAGCGTCTTCAGGGCATCCGCGACCTTCACCGCCCGGTTCAGCAGGTCGACGGCCTTGTCGAAATTCCCTTCCTGCATGCTGGCGGCGCCGTAATAGTAGAGAGTCTCCGGGCTGGACGGCTTGATTTCGAGCGACTGAATGAAGAGCTTGTCCGCTTCCGCGTACTTGTTCTGCTTGGCCAGGTCCAGGCCCTGCTGCAGCAGCTGGAGCGCCTGCTGCTCCGCGGCCGGATCCTCGAAATAGAGCTTCCTGTCCGCTCCCGCGGCCAGGTTGAGGGTCACCGTTTCCGTGTTTCCCGCCAGCACGGCAAACTCGTGCAGGGCCGGCGCGAACCCTTCCTTGCGCACGATGATGCGGTAGGCCCCGTCATCCATTTTGGTGAATTCCGCAAGGCCCTGCGCGTCGGTCTTCTTATCCTTGGCTTTCTGCGTGTGCATGTTGAAGGCTACGACCCTGGCGTTCTGGCTGGGAGAGTCGGTCCCCTCCAGACACTTGACCTGCAGCGTGCCGTTTTCGGCATGGCCCGGCAGCGCAAGAAACAGGATGGAAATGGAAAGAAAACTCAGGACGGAATACTTGAAGCGGTTGATTTTCATGGTGATCTCAAAAATAGGTGTGAAAAGACAAAACTCCCCTCAGGCCAAATAAATGACATTACACGCCCATGGCCGATCTTTCAACCATTTGCCGCGACATTTTGGGGCGCGGACCGGCCCGCATACGGCCGCTACCGGATCCTCACCAGGAGGCTTCCGGTTCCAGTGTTACCGTCGCCGTCGCTGGCGCGGATGCCGACCAGGTGCTCGCCGGCCGCGAGTTCCGGGGTCTGGAACCGGTACTCCTCCTGCGCGGAATCCGCGATCCCGTCGACCGGGAAGATCAGGAGCCATTCCCCGCCGTCGATGGAAAATTCCGCCGTCGCGATCCGCCCGGTTGCAACCCTCGCCAGGAACTGGACTTCCACCCTTTTTTCGGCGGTTTTATTTCCTGCGATTTCGATCCGCGGCGTGGCGTTCGCGATCAGGAAAGGAATCGAGACCAGTTCCCCGACCAAAAACCTGTCATGCGGATTCGAGGGCGCATCGCTCGCGACGACCTTGACCCGATAGACCCCGTCGGGGAGAGAGGCCGCGTTCAGCGTATAGAAATTGTCCTTCAGTTTCCTGTCCAGCAGCTTCCATTCCGATTCGGCCTCCCCCCGGAAATACAGCGCATATTCCAGCGAATCTTCGTTTTCGTCGACGGCCTTCCAGGTAAAGGACTGGGCGCCGGGCTGCAACGCCTGCCGCGGAGGAAGCGGCTGAGTCTCCTTTCCCCTCTCGCGCGGCGCGTTCAGCGAGCGGCCTCCGGGGGCGACGGCCGGAGAGACGAGACCCATGCCTCCCGACGCCAGCGAAGGCTGCTTCTGGAGTTCCACGCCGTAGGGAAGGAGTTCGATGCTCGTGACCTGGGGCCTCAGGTTCTGCTGCAGATAGGCGATCTGAACCCGGTCCAGGGCATCCGGGGCCGCCTCGTGCCTCCCGCCCGACCCGGCTTTAAACGCCGCGCGCCACTGCAGGTAGCGCGCCCGCGGGCTGGCGATCTGCTGTCCGGGGGCGGTGTACGGCGCGCTCCAGTCGCTCCAGGAACCGTCGGCCTTGCCCGTATTCCCGGTCCGCGTGGACAATTCGACGCTCGCGCCCGCCGCATTGGCGGCCTGCCAGGAAATCCTGCCCCAGGAGGCGACCGTCTTCGCGTCCAGCGCGGCCGACTCGAAGACGCCCGACTGGGCCCGCCGCGGGTTCAGCCGGTAGACTTTTCCACGGTTGCTGGTGCCCAGATACGCCGCGTCTCCCGCGGGAAGCAGGCGGGTAAGGTCCTCCTCCGGAAAGTCGGAAATTACGCTGACCTGCTTGGCCGTGTCGACCGACAGGAGCCGTCCCCTGGGCCCCGTGGCGATCCAGATCGACCCGTCGTCCCGGAGCATCGTGCCGAAAACCATCTGTGTCGCCGAGCTGTACACCGTCTCCGTGCTCCCGTCCTTCGTGATGGCATAGATGGCCGACGTGGCGGGGGCCGATTCCTTCTCGCCGCCCGGGGCCGTCACGGTCTTCGAGTCCTTCGGCTTTTCCACCGAGCCGGAGGTCGCGTCGACGGCGATGACGGCCGAGGCGATGGCCTG
The DNA here is from genome assembly GCA_964613495.1 of uncultured Acidobacteriota bacterium. Classification (GTDB taxonomy): domain Bacteria; phylum Acidobacteriota; class UBA6911; order UBA6911; family UBA6911; genus UBA6911. The sequence continues at coordinate 11,975 of CAZTHE010000088.1, forward strand.
GGCGGCCGCGGCCGCCGCGGAAGCCGGTTTCGCGGACGGGATCGCGCCCGCGCCCTTTGCGGAAGAGGCCACGGCGTATATCGTGCCGAAACGGTCGGCTTCAAGCGCGTGCACCTCCTCGAGCGGCGTATCCATCAGCACGAATCCCTTCCCGTCCGGGGAAATGCGGACAATCAGTCCCCCGGGCGAGGTTCCCGCCAGCAGGTCCTTCCCGTCCCGGAAAAAGCTCACCACGTGATTGTCGCTGCACGTGTAATAGACCGACTTCTCGCCGCCCTTGTCGACCTTGTACACGACGCCGTTTGCGCCGGTCCCCACGTAGAGATTGTCCTCGGCGTCGAAAGCCATGGCCCAGATGTATTTGCTTTCCGGGTCGCAGAACTCCGTCGACTGCGTCGCGCCGGAGATCTTGTAGACCTTGCCGTCCGGGGAAGTCGCGGCGTACAGCGTCCCGGAGCTGTCCAGGGCAAGGGCGAAAACGTTCAGCTCCTTGGACTGGAAATAGAGGCTGCCCTTCCCCTGAGGATCGATCCTGTAAACTTTCCCCTCGTCCCCGGTCCCCACATAGAGGTTGCCCGCCTTGTCGCGCACCATGGAAAAGATGTAGGCCTGCCCGGTGTCGAAAACCAGGTCGTAGGCCGGCGCCAGGAACATCCTCCCGTCCGGCGCGAGAGACAGCTGCCGGAAATCGCCTTTCAGCAGCTCCTCCTGGGTGAAGTTCTCCCAGAACTGCGGCGTGACCGCAAACGCGGCGAGTGACAGGGCAAGCAGGACGGCGGCAACGGCGAATGTTCTAGGTCGCATGACAACTCCAGATTCGATCAAGCTCCAACTTTGGTATTGCATTACGGGAGGACCGTCAAGTTAATGGTCTTCGCTCCGGCAACCATCCACTCCGTCCCTTCCATCTCGTACTCCATGAGCGTGGACGTCTGCAGCGCCGTCACGGCGCCGGATTTCCGGTCCGACTTCAGGATCGCGAGGATCGAGGGCGGCAGCCCGGGCAGTCCCTCGCCTTTGACGACGGCGCCCGGTTCCTGGCGGAAAAACCTCAAATAGAGCCGGTCGTTCTTCCTGAGGTTGTTGATGAGCCGGATCAGCTGCGTGAGGTCCCGCGGAATCAGTCCCTCGCCTTCCTCTTTTTCGTCGATCGACATGAGCGTGGAACCGTCGGCGACCAGCATGGTCAGCGGCCCCGGGGACGCGTTCGCCGGGATCCGCACCGGGTACGTGTCCCGGATCAGGTCCCCGTTGGCTTTCCTGGAGGCGATTTCGAGGTCCAGCGACTCCCCGGCCTTCACCTCCGTCCGCGGCAGCCGGACGGAATCGAGCAGCGCCGCCTGGTCGCTCTCCCGGGCCGTGATCTCCAGGTCGATCCTCTGCAGGTCCAGGTTCGCGTACCCGGCCGCCATCAGGTAATTCACCGGAATGGCGACGGCGAGCGAAACCGCATTCGGCGCGTCGCCGTCCGCGGAGTAGGCGTTCTCGATCGCGACCGGCTGCTCGTTCCGCACGGAGATCTTCCCCTTGACCCTCAGCGTCACCATCCCCTGGGCCCGCTCGAACGTCGTCAGCGTGTTGTAGACGGCCGCGTTCACGAGCAGCGGCGTGAGGAAGGGATCGTGCGCCAGCTCGTATCGAAATTCCTTTGCAATGCCCCGGCTGGTTTGCAGCAGGATGCGCAGGGGCACCATCTTCGGCGCCGCGCCGACGATCCCGTAGATGCCGACGCCCCGGTCCTGGCGGATCGCGCCCGCCTGGCTCCCGATTTCCAATATCTTGAAGGAGCTCTCCAGGCTCGGGACCACGGTCACGGCGCGCGCCTTGTGCATGGGCAGCTCGGTGAAGCCGAGCTGGAGCATGCTGTGCCCGAAGGCGTACAGGCGGTCGCCGTCCACGTAAGTGACCGTGCCTCCGGCCGACACCTCGAGGTCCCCGCGGATCAGCGGCACCACGATGTTGGATCCGGCTTCGAGCGGCGCGCCGTCGGAAGCGCCCGCCTGCGCCCCGGCGGCCGCGGATCCGCCCATCCCCGCTCCCTGAAGCAGCGACAGGCCCATGGACCGGAACCGCGGACCGAACTCCCGCAGCGTTTCGCCGTGAAATCCCGCCACGCTCAGGGGCGTCGCGATCGGGACCAGCGACCGGCCGCCGAACGCCGCCAGCAGAGGCTGCTGCAGTCCATTGCCGGCGGGCACCGCCCACGACGACGCCGCACCCGGACGGGACTGCGGCGGCGGCCCGAATTTGCGCGGGAGCCCGTTGTCGAGAAGGATTCCAGTTCCGGAACCCGCACTCGGGCTCTCGGCGAAAGCCTCCACCATCTGCGTAATCGGCGTGATCCCGCCGATCGCTTCCTTCGAAAAAGCGAACGAGTACGCGACGGCGCCCAGCAGCTTGCCCTCGACGAAAACGGGGCTGCCGCTCATGCCCTCGAAGATCCCGGTTTTTTCAAGCAGCGGGCCGCTGAAGCGCGCGAGGACGACCGAGACTCCCGGATTCACGCCGTTCAGGACTCCGAGGATCTCCGCCTGGAATTCCTGCGGGCTGGTTCCCTGGACGCACGTCCGCCCGACCCCACGCATGCCGGGCCGCAGGTCCTCCAACTTGAAGAATTCGGTCTTTGCGGAAGCCGCCGCGTGAAACAGCACGAGGAGCGCCACGGCGCCCGTGGCGAGCCGGATCCGTCGCATCGTCATGGTCGACCTTTCAAAAGTTTCAAGTATAACAGAATACGGGGACGTCCCACCCGTTAACCTGGTTTCTTCTGTCGCTCAATAAAGCGGGGACGTCCCACCCGTTTGCCTGGTTTTTCCTGCCGCTCGGATCTCTCGAGAAAGAGAAACCAGGTAAACGGGTGGGACGTCCCCATTTTATTTGATATTTGTTCACGTCATGGCCTAACTTCTCTCCATGGACAGAAACGACATCTGTGCCGTGATACTGGCCGGGGGCCGCAGCCGCCGCATGGGCTGCAACAAGGCCCTCATCGACGTCAACGGCCGGCCCATCATCGGCATCCTCGCCGACGAGGTGCGACGCCTGACCGACCGGATCCTCATCTCTTCCAACGAGCCTTCGAGCTACAGGTTTCTCCCGTATCCGGTCGTTCCCGACCGCTTTTCCGGTTGCGGCCCGCTCGCGGGACTGCACTCCGCCATGCGCTCGAACGAATGCTCGCTGTATCTCGTCCTCGCCTGCGACCTGCCGAACCTGAAGGCCCCGCTGCTGCGCAAACTCATCGCCCTGGCGGAAGGCTACGACGCGGCAATCCCCCGCACCCGCAACGGCATCGCCCATCCGCTCTGCGCCGTCTACCGGAGAACATGCCTCGCCTGCGTCGAAAAAGCCCTCCAGCGGGGGTCGCACAAGTTCATCGAAACCTTCCTCAACCGCACCCTGGCTGTCCGCTGGGTCGGCCCCGAGGAAGGTGTATACGGGGAGACGGACCTGGCTAACATCAACACTCCGGAAGACTTGCGAAGGCTCGGAATCCACCCCGGCGGCCAAAGCCTTTAAACTCAATATATAGTGGCTCGTCCGCAAAATACCCCATTATGTTGTGATTTTTCTTGGACCCCGCAATTCGCTTGTGTTATATTGCCGTCGTATTTCAAAGGGCGAAAAAAGAACCCAATAAAGCCACAGAAGTGGGACCGGGAGCCTGGTTTTTAACACCAATAACGTCAAGGTGTTGAGGTTCCATTTCTGATTGTGGGGCGGCCCGAACCTGGAGTCTGGATCTTGGCAAAGAAGCGTTCCGAGGCAGGGGCTCAATTCGGAAGATTTATCCGCCTGATCTTTCCCGCGGCCGCCATCCTCATTCTGGGTTTCTGCATCCTGTTCGGCGTCTTCGTCTACAAGATCTCCTATCCCGGCATGATCCCCGAATCGGTCGATCCCTCGCACTACCTGCTCCCGTCGTTGAACCTCGCCGCGACGAGCGACAACGGAGACACGATCGAGGGGTGGTGGATTCCGGGACTCAAGGGCGCGCCGGGCATCGTCCTCGCTCCCGGCTACGCGATGACGCGCTCGGACGCGCTGAGCCTCGCCGCCGGGCTGCACAACGGCGGCTTCAATCTCTTTATCTACGACCAGCGCGGCGACAGCGATTCGGGCAGGGGCGCGAGTACGCTCGGGCTTTACGAAGACCAGGACATGGCGGGCGCCCTGAAGCTGTTGCGGGACCGTCCCGAGGTCAACCGCGAACGGATCGGCGTCTGGGGCGTGGACATCGGAGCGCTGGCCGCCCTGAAGGCCGCAGCCCGCTTCCCCGAGGTGCGCGCGATTGCGGCGGACAGCGTTTTCGAATCCCCGTACGATTTTCTGTCGCATCGCATCGAGGAGGACTTCGGCATCCGCAGCGTTTTTTTGCAGTTCGGGTGCTACCAGATTTTCCGCCTGGCCCACCTCGGGGGCGCTTTCCGCGCAGGCACGAGTCTGCCGCTGCTCCCGCTGGCCGACCGCAGCATCCTGTTTCTCAAGGGGGAGAACCGGAGCGCGCTGGGACTGCGGACCGCTGCCATTTACGAGGCGATGCGGCCGCGCAAGGAGCTGATCTCGTTCAAGGCCGCGCGCGTTCACACGATGAGCGGCGAGGATCTGAAAAATTACGACCGCCAGGTGGTCAATTTCTTTCGCCTGAATTTGCGTTGATCCTGGGAGCTTTCATATAACGGCAGTACGATTTTTTACAAACGGGTACGGACCTCAATGAACCAGATAAAGAAACTCGAGCTCGTCGGATTCAAGTCTTTCTGCGACCGCACGCACATCCCCTTCAACGAAGGGGTCACGGCGATCGTCGGGCCGAACGGCTGCGGCAAGAGCAACATCTCCGACGCCATCAGCTGGGTGGTCGGGGAGCAGAGCGCCAAAT
>CAZTHE010000089.1:0-16772 GCA_964613495.1 uncultured Acidobacteriota bacterium
TTCCGAAGGAGGTCCGTGGAAACACCTCGCCGAGAATCCCCGGCCGTTCGAAGCCCGGGAGCGGCTCCACGGGTGACTTACGGGGGCCGAAACCGGCGCGATCCGGTCTCCGGACCGGCGCGGAACGGACGGGCGTCCTATCCAGGCCGCGGTCGTACACCCTGCGGTTTTCAGGATCGCCCAACACCTCGTACGCCTCCTGGAGACGCAGGAATGGTGCGCTGTCGCCGTGGGAATAATCGGGGTGAAATTGCTTGGCCCTGTTCCTGTAGGCGGACCGTATTTCGTCGAGAGTCGCGGTCGGCAAGACTCCGAGAATCGCGTAATAGTTTTTTGCCATCTCTGCCGCCTCAGGGAACCGGCGCGCGACACTCACGGCACGGACGGTGTCTTCGGAAGGCAGGAGACCCGTAAGGGGCTTCCGGGGCCTCCCAACGGACGGGAAGCCCCGCACCTCATCGACGCGTTTCTGGGTTTGTTCGCTTCCGTGCAGGATTTAAACCCTGACTCACGTATCCTGCCTCGGCCCCGTCGCCCGGTTTCCCGGGTCCGTTTGCGGCTATCCCATCTTGACCCTGATCTGCCGGGGTTTCGATTTTTCGGCCTTGGGCATCGTGATGGTCAGCACGCCGTTTTTGGATTCCGCGGATATCCTGCTCTGATCGACCTCGTCGCTGAGCTGGAACTGCCGGTAGTAACCCTGGAGACCGAATTCTTCGATCAGCAGGCCGGCCGGGGGAGTGTAATCGGCCTTTCCCTTGATGGTGAGGATGCCGTCCTCCACGCGGATGTCCACGGCATCCTTGCCCACGCCCGGAAGATCCACCACGACCACCAGGGCGTCTTCGGTTTCGTAGATATCCACCGGAGGGGCGATGTACATGGTCTCATCCCTGGTCGCCATCGATTTCTCCCCAGTCATATCCAGGGCGCCTCTCTTTTCGGTGGAAAGTTCAGCGGTTCTTTCGGTCATTTTCGTTTTCCTCCACGATCGATGCGATAGATCAACCCACGTTCACCCGGATCTGTTTGGGTTTCGCCGCTTCCTTTTTGGGAAGGGTTATCTTGAGCACTCCGTTGGCGTACTGCGCGTGCACCTTTTCGCTTTCCACGCCGGCGGAGAGGGATAGGCTTCGCGCGAATTGTCCGGTGGCCCGCTCGCTGCGGTGGACATACTCGGACTTGATGTCCTTCGGCAGCGACTTCTTCTCACCGGCAACCACCAGCTGGTCGTCCGTCACGGACACATTCAGCGAATCCGGTTCCAGGCCGGGAGCGAGCGCGTCCACATAGATGTTGTCGTTGTCCTCGCTGACGTTGATCAGCGGATAGGCTCGGGCCGCCCTGCCCGGGAGAAATGAAATTCTGGAAAAGGGGAAAGTCCATGAGAGCCTGTCATCGCCCAGGATCCGGTCCATTTCCCTCCTCATCCTCGCCATTTCCCCAAAAATGTCAAAAGGCATGAAACTCATGGATTGAACCTCCGTTTGTCAGGTAATTGACCTTCATCCAATTTTTACGTTTTTTTTGATAAGTTCTTCGTTCGAGTTTGTCAAATCGCGGGAATGCGATTTTTCGTCCGGCACGGGGCCCTTTTGAAGTGGAAATGGGGCGGCGCTTTGTGCCATTCTCGAAAAATGAGGGAGACGCACTTGACAGCCGTGAAAAAGCCGATTCCGCCGACGCGCCGGCGATCCCGAACGCTGTGCGTGACGGGCAAGCTGGCGGCCCCGGCCCTTCGGGACACGGTGGGAGCGCTTTCGCCCTCTGTCGCGTGCGGGATCGCCGTTCTCCCGATTTCGGTCGCCGCCCTGATGGATGCCCGGTATGTCAACCGGCACCTTCCGAACGCGGACGGCTTCGACCGGGTGCTGCTCCCCGGCCTGTGCCGCGGCGAGCTGCAGCCGCTCGCCGACCGGCTCGGCGTCGACGTCGTGCGCGGTCCCGCCGACCTGAAGGACCTGCCGGAATACTTCGGGGCGAGGCGGCCCCGGAAGGCGTATGGGGCCTACCGGACACAGATTGTCGCCGAGATCGTCGATGCGCACGCCCTGAGTCTCGAAGCCATATTGGACCGGGCCGCCTATTTCCGTGAGGAAGGGGCCGACATTATCGACCTGGGCGGCCCCGTTCAGGGGGCCTTCCCGGAGATCGGAAGGACCGTCCGGAAGCTCCGGGCGCGCGGGTTTCGCGTGAGCGTGGACAGTTTCCACCCCGAAGACATCCTGGCGGCGGACGCGGCCGGCGCGGAATTCATCCTGAGCGTCAACGCGCGGAACATCGACCTGGCGCCGAGGCTACGGTGCAAGGTCGTCGTCATCCCGGACTTCGAAAAGGGGACCCGGACGCTGGACCGGAACATCGCGCGCCTGGAAAAGGCCGGGGCGCGCTATATCGTCGATCCCGTTTTGAATCCGATCGGGTTCGGGTTCGCCCGGTCTCTGTCGGACTTCATCGCCGTGCGGCGGAAATACCCGCGCGCGGAGATGCTGATGGGACTCGGGAATCTCACGGAATTGACGGGGGCCGACTCCACGGGGATCACGGCCGTGCTGGCCGGCATCGTGGAGGAACTGGGAATCGATTACGTCCTGACGACGGAAGTGGCCGCCTGGGCGCGCGGCGCGGTGCGGGAACTCGATATCGCGCGCCGGCTGATGCACCACGCCTGCACGAATAAAGTCCTGCCCCGGCATCTGGACGACGGGCTGATCACGGTCAAGGACCCGCCGTACAATGCGTATTCGGAAGAAGAACTGCGGGCCATGCAGGCGCGTGTGCGCGACCGCAATTTCCGTATTTTCGCCGGCCGCGGCCAGGTTTATGTATTCAACAACCGCTGCTTCATCGTGGACACCGACATCCAGCGGATATTCGACCGGCTGGCTGTCCTGAGTCCTTCGCAGGCGTTCTACCTGGGCAAGGAGCTCCAAAAGGCGTCGCTGGCGGCGCGATTGGGAAAGAAATACGTGCAGGAGCAGGACCTGCACTGGGGCTACCTGAACCAACCGCCCGTTTTCGGCGGCGGCAGGCGCCGTAAATCCGGTCCCGGCCGGGAACCGGCGGGAGCGCAGATCCGGACACCGAAACGGACGCCATGATCATCGAAACGATTTTTTCGACACTCGACGCGCAAGGGAATCCCAACTTTGCCCCGATGGGGATCGAGTGGGGGGCGGAATCGGTCGTCGTGCGCCCCTTCCGTTCCAGCAAAACCTTCCGAAACCTGGCAGGGCGCGGCTTGGGAGTGGCGAGCCTTTCGGACGACGTGCTGGCGTTCGTCCGGTGCTGTTTGCTCGATGAGATCCTGCCGTCCTTTCCGGCCGTCACGATTCCCGGGGCCGTCTTCGGCGACGCCTGCTCCTGGATCGAACTGGAGGTCGAGTCCCGCGCCGATTCCGGTCCCGGGGCGGAGTTCCGCTGCAGGATCACTCACACGGGCCGTCGGCGCGACTTCCGGGGTTTTTCCAGGGCGAAGAACGCCGTCATCGAATCGGCAATCCTGGCGACACGGCTGGACCTCCTGGACAGCGGGGCGGTTGCGGAAGACCTAAAGCGTTACATGAATATTGTTAATAAAACAGGCGACATACAAGAAATAAATGCCATGCAGATAATTTGGGAGTACGTGGAAAAGCGAGGCAAAGCATGATTGAAGTCCGAACCTGCGCGCGCCTGCATCTGGGCCTGCTGGACAATAACGGGGGACAGGGCCGCCTGTATGGGAGCATCGGGCTGGCCGTGAAGCGTCCGAACCTGGTTTTGCGGGCCGAGGCTGCCGAAGGGGTGCAGGTCGAAGGGAGCGATTCCGTACGCGTGGCCGCTTACGCCGAACGGTTTATCCGCCGGTACGGGCTTCCCAAAGGAGCGCGCCTGAACCTGGTTTCAGGCATACCGGCGCACGTGGGCCTGGGATCCGGCACTCAGTTGGGGCTGGCGGTAGGGACGGCGCTGGCCAGGCTGGCGGGTCTGCGGCTGAGCGTAGCCGAGATCGCCGTCGCCGTCGGGCGCGGGGTTCACTCCGGGATCGGCATCGCGACTTTTCAGCACGGCGGTTTTGTCCTGGACGGTGGACACCGGGTCGTCGAGGATGCATCGGCGGTTTCGGGAACAGGCGCCGGTTCCAGGCAGATCATGAAGGAGAGCGTCCCGCCGGTCCTCTTCCGGCACCCCGTTCCCAGAGAATGGCATTTCGTCGTCGTCGTTCCGGAGACCGGTCCGGGCTTCAGCGGCGAGAGCGAGCAGAGCGCCTTTCTGCAGCTCCCGGTTGCGCCGTCCGGGCTGGTGCAGAAGATCAGCTGGGTCCTGCTGATGAGGATGCTGCCGGCGGTGGTGGAAAAAGACATCGGGAGCTTCGGCCGGGCGCTGACGGAAATCCAGTGCATGGTGGGGGATTGTTTTTCCTCGGTTCAGGGCGGGCGTTTCGCGACGCCGGTGCTCGAGAAACTCGTCGGCTTCGTCCTGGAGCGGGGAGCGGCGGGCGCCGGGCAGAGCTCGTGGGGACCCGCGGTCTACGGTATCGTGGACGGGAAGGCCCGGGCGCAGCGGCTGGCGCGCGAAGTCCGGTCGCTCCTCGACTCCCTCGGCGGCGGGAAGGTCTACTGCGTCCCGGCGCATAACCGCGGCGCGAGCGTTCGCGAATGCAAAGGATAGAAACCATGAAGAAGATACTGATTCAGCTGGACAGCGATCCGTTGCCCAGCGCATTCGACTGCATCGCGGCCTATGACGCCGGAGCCGATGTGGTCCAGAGCTACGGCGGCGTCTCGCCGGCCGGCGTTCGCGGCCTGCTGCTGGGGGCGGTTTTTACCCGGGGCATTCCCGACCTGAAGAGCATCGCGGTCTGGATCGGCGGTTCGGACGTGGAGGCGGGCGAACGCATCCTGGCGGAAGCGCGAGGCGCCTTTTTCGGCCCGTTCCGGGTCTCGCTCATGCTGGACTCGAACGGCTGCAACACAACGGCATCCACCGCGGCCGCCAAACTCGCGCGGCAGGCGGACCTGCGCGGCCGCTCCGCCGTGGTGCTCGGGCCGGGACCGGTGGGCGTTCGCGTGGCCGCTCTGCTGGCGGGGGAAGGCTGCCGGGTGCTCCTCGCGTCCATTCCCGCGCAACTGCTGGAGAAGAAATTCGATGCCGCGCTTGCGGAGCGAACGATGGAGAGCGCGCGAAAAACCGCCGATGCGTTCCGCTCCGGTCCTTCGGCCGGCTCCGGCGGCAGCATCGAGGTGGCGGACCTGAAGTCGCCCGGGGAAATCGAGGGGATTTTGCGGGCGGCGTCGATTCTCGCCGCGGCGGGACCGGCGGGAGTGCGCATGGTTCCGCAGACCCTGTGGCAGTCCCTTCCGGACCTGCGGTATATGATCGACTTCAACCTGACCGAACCGCTGGGGATCGAGGGCATCCGGCCCGGCGACGATTTCGCCGGATACGGAAGCGTGTGCGCGCTGGGGGCGCTCGCCGTCGGCAACCCGAAGATGAAGGTGCACAAGGCCTGCGTCGCGAAGCTGTTCGAGAGCAACGGTCTCGTGCTGGACACGGCCGGCGTCTACGGCATCGCCAGAGAGATTGTCTGACGCGCCGCGATCAGCGTGACGCGGCCGTCGCACGGGTCAGCACGACGGTCGATGCGGAAGCGGCGGCAGCGTAATAGCGCACGAACCGTTCCGGTTCCGCCGCCCGGTACGGCCTCAGGTTCATGGCCCAGCGGTAGGCGACCGGCTGGTAGCACAGCGACGCCTCGACACGGAAGGGTCCCTGCGCGTTGCCGATGTCGATCGAATACCGTATGCGGTCGGAACCGCCGGTAAAATCCGGGTCTTCGAGCGCCGCTCCCGCGACGGCGATATCCCGCCCGGCCGTAGTCTTGTCGAAGCCGTGAGGCAGGATGCGGTTGTCCTTCAAATAGCGGACCGCGTGCAGCAGGCCGGTGGTGACGGCGCCGCGGCCGTCGGCCATGATGGCCTCGTAAATCTGCACTTCATCCTTTTCGCGGATTTCCGTGTGGTGCCGTTCGTAACGGGCCGCATCCAGGTCGTTGTCGTTTCCGGCAATGAGGCCTTCCGGGGTGACGGCGCCCGATTCGAACAACACGGCATCGTCCTTGTCCCGTACGGCAAGATGCACCCAGACGCGGCGCGACGGGTAGGCGGTCGGCAGCTTGTGTCCGGCCAGGTTGGTGACGGTCAGGTCGGCCAGCAGCCGCCCGTCCCGCACCTCCACCGTGCCGATCGACATCCGGGCGCTCTCCGACTGCAGGTGCAGCCTGGTTTTTTCCGCCGATGCGTCCAGCTCGGCGGGTGGAGATGCCACCTTCAGCTCCGTGCGGTTGCGGTTCAGGATGCCCTTCATGAGGAAATTGCCGCCGACGAACGTGTGGCGCGATACCTCCGCGCGGGGGACGCCCAGCAGGCTGGTCACGGCGACCTCCTCCGGGACCGCGGGCATGTGGCAGGACTGGCAGCCGCGTTGTCTGACGTAGACGCTGTGCTTCCATTCCAGGTAGGGGACCTGTTCGGGAAATTCGCCGGTCCCCTGCGCCGCTTCGCCGAGCGGCCTGGTAAGCAGCGTATGGCACGTGGCGCACATTTCGCTTTCGCCAAGGTGCGCGGACTGGGATGGAACGAACCCTCCGGTCGAGGACCGCATGATCCGCGTGTGGCCGGCGCCCGGCGCATAGGGGCCGAATTCCACGCGCTCTCCCTGCAGGGTGGGCCCGCCGATCACGAAGGATCCGACGAAGCTCTCCCGCGCCCCGAGCTTCTCTTTTCCTATCTGGTGGCACAGGGAGCAGGAGACGCCGTCGGCCGCCAGGCGGTCCCCGTCGTCGTCCGGGAGAAATCCCAGGCGGGCGAAGATTTTCCCCTCGTGGCCTCCGGCCCTCGACTCGAAACGCGCCATCGGCATGTGGCAGATCGAGCACTCGTCCTCGATTTCGGCCTGCGCCTCGGGATGATCGAGGGCCTCGCGCCGCACGGCCGCGTGCCAGTAGGGATCCCGCGCGGAATTAGCCATCATGGTCGGGTTCCACGCCAGGCCGATCGATATGTCCTCGCCCGCGCGCGTCGTCAGGCCGTTGTGGCAGGCGACGCACCGGTCGGAAGTGTGGAAGTTCGGTGTCCGGAATTTTTCGGCGGACGCGCCGTTCCAAGCGGATGCCGCCACGATCGAGGCCGCGAGGAATGCAAACCAGCGCAAACGCAGAGAATTCAACATCGTTTTACCACCCATCGCGCAGTCCTCCGTCGAACGTGTCCCACATCAGGTAGAAGAGAACCTGCGTGGTGCGGGGGCCGAAATCGTTGACCGGAAGACGGATCCCGAAGTTCGCCCGCAGGTGCTGGCGGCGGTTGAGCGTCACCTGGAACTGCGGCACGATATCCCAGTTTGTCTTTTCGCCATCCGCGAGTTCCCGGTCGGCAAGCAGTTCCACCATGGGCGACCATTGGCGGCCGAACCCGTTGCCCGCCGCATAGGTCTTTCCGAAAACGGTCCTCCAGAAGACCGCGCGGTTGGCGATCTCCGTATCGGTCGGCAGCTCGATGCCGCTCTGGAAATGGAGGAACGAATTCGCGGGCAGCAGCTGGCCGTACGAGGCGAATCCTTCGAACACCGTTACGCCCTTGCCCAGGCCGCGGCCTGCGTCGCCGGTCGCGAAGACGGCCTCCCCGGCGAGGCTGAGGATGGATCCCGTGCGCAGGCTGGCCGCCAGAACGTGCTTGTATCCCGCGACGAAGTCCCCGACGCCGCTTTCCCAGTTGCCGTCGCCCGGATCCTGAAACTTGAACGGCAGGACGATGTCGAGCTGCCCGCGCGTCCCCAGGCGTTTTTCGTAGACGTATTTGGTGTTGACGGCGGCGTCGCCCTCGGCGTCGAAGGCGAAGTCCAGAACCATTTCGTCTTCCGGAAAGGCTTTTTCCGTGACGAGGGGCCGGGGAAGGTTCAGCTCGCCGCGCGGATACGCCGGTTCGCGGCAGAAGGTTCGCAGGTAGTGCATGGCCGCCTTGATTTCGTCCTCCGTCAGCGCCTCGTGAAACGACGGCATGATTTCCGAAAAGCCCCGGCCCGGCCCCCCGTTGTGGATGATGGCGCCCCAGAAATCGTCCGATTCGCGGGCCGTAGCGACGCAGTCGGTGAAGTCGGGGAACGTGTCGGGCGCCTCGAAGCCGCGCAGGCTGTCGGGAGCGCCGCGGCCGTCGTGCCCGTGGCAGGCGGCGCAGGCGGACCGGAATATCTCCTCGCCGCGGGGCGGAGCGCCGGCCCGGCCGGGAACCAGCAAAATGACGGCCGTCAGGGCAAGAAACGAGATGCCGAACACCAGACGTTTGACCATCGCGAACCCTCCCGCAGGTTTGCCGCCATCCTACCAGAATCGGCTTCGCTCCTCCAGCGCGACATTCGGCGGCGTTATCCCCTTTCCGGGGGGCCGGTTCTGTGCCGCGGCGGCCGTGTGATAGACTGGACGGCTTTGGCGGTCCTTTCTATGAAGATACTGGTGGTGGGCATCAGCGTGCGGGCGATGGCGGAATCCGCCGTGTACGGCGGCTACGCGGTGCAGGCCCTGGACGCCTTCGGCGACCTGGACCTTCGGAGGCTCGCCCCCTCCTGTTCGCTGCATCGCGACTGCGGTGCCGCCTACAGCCCGCAGGGGCTGCTCGCGGCCTGCCGCGGCCTGGATTACGACGCCGTCGCCTATACCGCGAACCTGGAAAACCATCCATCGGTCCTCGCCGGCATCGCGCTAAACCGGCCGATCATCGGCAATCCGCCTTCGGTCGTCCGGGCGGTGCGCGACTGGCGAGGCCTGTCTCCCACGCTCGCGCGGGCGGGTTTCCGCGTTCCGGAGACCTATTTTCACGGCGACACGGTCCCGGCGGAACCGAACCGCCGCTGGCTGCTCAAACCCGTTTTGAGCGGCGGCGGACACGGCGTGTCTTTTGCCCGGGGAGCAGGGGAGGAGCCGGACCGCACGCGCATCCTCCAGGAATACATCCCGGGGAAAGCGTGCTCGGCGTCGTTCGTGGCGGACGGGAGGGAAAGCGTCGTCATCGGCATCACCGAGCAGCTGATCGGCACCCGTTGTTTCGGCGCCTCCGGCTTCCGGTACTGCGGAAATATTCTACCGCTGCAGGATCTGCTCGATCCCGCGGCCGGCGCGGCAATTTTGGAGAAGGTGCGGCGGCTGGCATCCATTCTGACCCGGACCTATGGTCTCACGGGGGTGAACGGAGTGGACTTCATCCTCCATGAGGGAGAGGTGGTTGCGACAGAGGTCAACCCGCGGTACTCGGCATCCATGGAGCTGATCGAGCGGGCGCATGCGCTGTCCGTCTTCGACCTGCACGCGGCGGCGGCGACGAAGTCGCGGCTGCCGCGCGTGATCCCGGACCTGCTGCGGGCGGAAGGATTTTTCGCAAAGGCGATCCTTTTTGCCGAAATGAATGCTGTTGCGCCGGACACGAAAGGATGGTTGGATAGGAATGTGCGGGATGTCCCGGCCGGCGGCGAAAAGCTGCAGGAGGGAAGTCCCGTATGCACGGTATTGTCGCGCGGCGCGACGCGCGAAGCGGCCCTGGCCGGACTGATGCGCGAAGCGGAACGGCTGAAGGAAGAGATTTATGGCGAGTCTGCGTCTCACCCTGATCACGGGAAGATCCACCGGGCAGGGCATGGGAATTTCGAAGGGCAAGGAGCTTCCGGAGTACCTGGAGGCGACCGGCGTGATTGAGCTGAATGCGGCGGACATGGAACGCTCCGGTCTGACCGATGGCGCCGCCGTCACCCTGAAATCGGAGCACGGGATCGCGCAAGTCCGCTGCCGCCGGGGGCAGTTGCCGGAGGGGCTGGCCTTCATGGCATTCGGTTCTGCCTGCAACCGGCTGGTCGGCGGCGAGACTTCCGCCTGCGGCATGCCGGATTCCAAACACGTGCTGGTCGAAGTAGCGGCGGCGGGTGCTCCGCCTCCCGCCCCCGGCGCGGCGGATGCACGAGAGAGCGGGAAACCCTGAGCGGGAAATGGCGATGCAGATAGATCATGTCGTCTGTGCCTTCTGCGGTTGCGTGTGCGACGATATCCGCGTTACGGTCGAAGGAGACCGGATCACGCAGGTGAAGAACGCCTGCGCGCTCGGCCGCACCTGGTTCCTGAGCCACTCGGAGCCTTCCGGTCTTCCGGTGGCGCGAATCGGCGGCAAGCCGGCTTCCCTGGGACAGGGGATCGACGAAGCGGCCCGGTGCCTTGCGCGGGCGCGGTATCCGCTGCTGTACGGGCTCAGCAGCACCTCCTGCGAGGCGCAGCGGCTGTCGGTGGCCCTGGCCGACCTGCTGGGCGCCTGCGTCGACTGCTGCACCTCCGTGTGCCACGGCCCGTCCGGCATGGCGATGCAGGGCGTCGGCGAGCCCACGTGCACGCTGGGCGAGGTGAAAAACCGAGCCGACCTGGTGATCTTCTGGGGATGCAACCCCGGCGAATCGCATCCGCGCCACATGGCGCGGTATTCCGTGATGCCCAAAGGCATGTTCGTCCCCGAGGGGCGCAAGGGGCGGACGGTCGTGCTCGTGGATGTCCGCGCCACGGCCAGCGCGCGTGCGGCGGACCTCTTCCTGCAGATCCGCCCGGGCAAGGATTTCGAAGCCCTGTGGGCGCTGCAGGCGCTGGCCAACGGCGTGGCGCTCGAGAGGGAAGCCGTCGCGGATACCGGCCTGACGCTGGAACAGTTGGCGGATCTGGCGGACCGCATGATGCGGTGCCGCTTCGGCGTGCTGTTCGTCGGGCAGGGGCTGACCCAGACGCGCGGAAAGCACTTCAACACGACGGCCGCGTTCCTTTTGACCCGCGCCCTGAACAGCCATACGAAGTTTGCCTTGATGGCGATGCGGGGGCACGGCAACGTCACGGGCATCGACAACGTGATGGGCTGGCAGACGGGATTCCCCTTTGCGGTGAATTTCAGCCTGGGGTACCCGCGTTTCAGCCCGGGCGAGTTCACGGCCGTGGACCTGCTGATCCGGCGCGAGGCCGATGCGGCCCTGGTGGTGGCGTCGGACCCGGCGTCCAGCCTGCCGGCCAGGGCCGCCCGGCGGCTGGCCGAGATTCCCACCATCGTCCTGGACACGCACGAGAGCGAGACGACGCGAATCGCGCGGGTGGCCTTCATCACCTCCACCGCAGGCATCCACGCCGAGGGGACGGTGTACCGGATGGACAACATCCCGATCCGCCTTCGCAAGGTCCTCGACTCGCGTTTCCCGTCGGACGAGGACGTCCTCGGCCGGCTGGGGGCCCGGGTGAAGGAGCTGCGCGCATGCTGAGAATCACAAACGGCGAGGTCTACGACCCGGCCAACGGAATCGACGGGGAAGTGCGCGACGTCTGCATCGCGGACGGGCGGATCGTGGCTTCCGCGAGCGGCGGCCGGACCATCGACGCGTCGGGGATGGTGGTCATGCCCGGCGGCGTGGACATGCACGCGCACATCGCGGGCCCCAAGGTGAACACGGCGCGCAAGATGCGCCCGGAGGACCACCGCCTCGACCCCGTGCCCCGCACCCCCGTCACGCGCTCCGGCGTCGGGAAGACCGTGCCCACCACCTTCGCCACCGGCTACCGGTATGCGGCGATGGGGTACACGACGGCGTTCGACGCCGCCGTCCCGCCCATGGCCGCGCGGCACGCGCACGAGGAGTTCATGGACACGCCCGTGATCGACAAGGGCTTCTTCGTGCTGATGGGGAACAACGAGTTCATCATGAAGCAGATCGCCGCCGGCGAGCGCGAGAAGATGCGGCACTACGTCGCCTGGCTCCTCGAGGCGACCCGGGGCTACGGCGTGAAACTGGTGAATCCGGGCGGCGTCGAGCTCTGGAAGTTCCTGGGCAACGCGCACGGGCTGGACGACGTCGTCACCGGCTTCGGCGTCACGCCGCGGCAGATCGTCCGGGAACTCGCGGAAGCCTGCATGGACCTGCGGCTGCCGCACGCCGTGCACATCCACTGCAACAACCTCGGCGTCGCGGGCAACTGGGAGACCACGCTGGAGACCATGAAGGCGCTCGACGGGCGGAACGGCCACCTGGCGCACGTCCAGTTTCACAGCTACGGCGGCAGGCCCGGCGGCCTTTTCGCCTCGAAGGCGCCCGAACTGGCCGAATACGTCAACACGCACCCGAACCTGACCGTGGACATCGGGCAGGTGCTTTTCGGGGACACCACGTCGATGACGGGGGACGGGCCGCTGGCCTATATGCTGCACAGGCTCGGCGGCCGCAAATGGGTGAACGTGGACGTGGAGAACGAAGAGGGGTGCGGCATCGTGCCGGTGGAGTACAAGGACAAGAGCTACGTGCACACGACCCAGTGGGCCATCGGCCTGGAGTGGTTCCTGCTGCTCAGCGACCCGTGGCGCGTGGCGCTGTCGACGGACCACCCGAACGGCGCGTCGTTCGTCTCCTACCCGCGCATCATCCGCCTGCTGATGGACCGGCAATACCGGCGCGACGTCCTCAAGGGCGTGAACCAGAAGGCGATCGCGAAAACCACGCTGCCGGACCAGGACCGCGAATATTCGCTGTACGAAATCGCCATCATCACGCGCGCCGCGCCGGCGCGCATCCTCGGGCTCGGCCACAAGGGCCACCTCGGCGTCGGGGCGGACGCCGACGTGACCGTCTACGACAAGAACGACGACAGGGAGCGGATGTTCGCCTTCCCGCGCTATGTCATCAAGGAAGGCGAGGTCCTCGTCGAGGAAGGGCACATACGGCAGGAGGCTTACGGGCGGACTCTGTATGTTTCGCCGGGGTACGATCCCGGGGTCGAGCGGGACATCCGGGACTTTTTCGAAAAATATTACACGGTCGATTTCGAAAACTACCCGGTGCAGACCGAACACTACCTGCCGCGCCCCCGGGAAGTGGCGACGCTAACGGCCGGAGACGCGACGGCGGATGATAGAAAGCCATGACAGGGACCTGCAACGGGGTTGAGATCGAGGACACTTTCGCCGAGGCGTTCGGCATGTGGGGCGCGCGCGTCGTCATCACCGCGGCGAACCGGAAGTGGGCGCTGGAGGCGGCGGCCCAGATGACGGGCTTCGCGACTTCGGTGATCGCCTGCGGCTGCGAGGCCGGAATCGAGAGCGACGCCGAAGAGACTCCCGACGGGCGGCCGGGCGTGAACGTCCTCGTCTTCGCCATGAGCCGGGACGCCCTCGTGCGCCAGTTGAATAACCGCATCGGGCAATGCGTCCTGACATGCGCCACGACGTCGTGCTTCAACGGCCTCCCGGGGGACGAGCGGGTTTCCATCGGCGGGCAGCTGCGCTTTTTCGGGGACGGGTTTCAAAGCAGCAAGTTGATCGGCGGGGGCCGGTACTGGCGGATCCCGGTCATGGAAGGGGAATTCCTGATCGAGGACCGCTTCGGGGTGCAGCGCGCGATCGGCGGCGGCAACTTCCTGATCCTGGGCTCCGACCAGGCCGTCGCCCTGGAGGCGGCGGAGCGGGCCGTGGACTCGATCCGGCGCGTCCCCGGCGTCGTGACGCCTTTTCCCGGGGGCATCGTGCGCAGCGGCAGCAAGGTGGGATCGAAATACAAGTTCCTGAAGGCGTCCACCAACCACGCCTACTGCCCGAGCCTGCGCGGCATCGTGGATTCGGCCCTACCGGAGCAGGCGAACTCGGTGTACGAGATCGTCATCGACGGGCTGGATGAACCGTCGATCGAGGCGGCCACCCGGGAAGGGGTCCGCGCGGCCTGCATCCCCGGCATCCGACGGATCTCCGCCGGCAACTACGGAGGGAATCTCGGCAAGTACAAATTCTATCTGCGCAAAATACTGGACGAGGCGGACGCGGTATGACGAACCTGACGCTGAAACGGCAGCCCGAGGCGCCGCTGGAGGCGGCCTGCATCACCCCGGACAACGTGGCGGGCAAAACGGCGGCGGCGATTGCGGCGCTGAGCGTGATGCACGGAAATGAGCCGGCCGTCCTGGGCGACTTTTTCCGGATCGAGGGAAACGGGACGCACGATCTCGTCCTCTGCGGGGACCTCGGCCGGGTGAAGAACGTCGCCGCCGGAATGACCGCGGGCAGCGTCGCGATACGCGGAGACGCCGGCATGCACCTGGGCGCCGGCATGCGGGGCGGCACGATCGACGTCGAGGGAAACGCGGGAGACTGGGCGGGGGCGGAGATGCGCGGCGGGCGGATTCGCATCCGGGGAAACGCCGGCCACGGGCTCGGCGGCGCCTACCGGGGCAGCCGGCACGGCATGAACCGCGGCCTGATCCTGGTCGAAGGGAGCGCCGGCAACGAGACGGGCGCCGGCATGCGCCGCGGGTGCATCGCCGTCCGGGGAGACGCCGGGGATTTCGCGGGCGCGTTCATGATCGCGGGAACCATTCTCGTCTTCGGCGAAATGGGCATCCGCGCGGGCGCCGGCCTGCTGCGGGGCACGCTCGTCGCCTTCCATCCGCCGGAATTGCTTCCCACGTTCCGCCTGGACTGCCGCTGCCGGCCGGGATTCCTGCCGCTCGTTTTCCGGGAACTGGAACGGGAGGGATTCGCGGTTCCGGCCCCCTGCGCGGCGGGGAGCTTCCTGCGCTACAGCGGGGACCGCAACCGCCTGGGGAAAGGGGAAATCCTGGTTTATGATCAGCGTTAACCTGCGCGCCGCGGCCATCGTCGGGCGGATGATCGAACAGTGCGACGCGATCGATGTGCGCGTGACCCGGCTCGGAAACGGCGCAACCGTCGTCGATGCGGGCATCGAGGTGAACGGAAGCCACGAGGCGGGCCGGTTGTTCGCCTCGGCCTGCCTCGCGGGTCTGGGCGAGGTCCGGCTGACGCACCGGTGTTTCCGGGATCCGGATTCCGGTCCCGACGCCGGTTTCCTGCTTCCGGCGGTGGAAGTGAGCGTGGACCGGCCGCACATCGCGTGCCTGGCGTCGCAGTATGCCGGGTGGGCGGTCAAGACGGGCGGGTATTTCGCCATCGGGTCGGGCCCGGCGCGGGCCCTGTGCGCCGACGAGGAAATCTTCTCCGGGCTCGACTACCGGGACCGGGCGGACACCGCCGTGCTGATGCTCGAGGGGCGGACGTTGCCCGATGCGGATGTGGCGGCGCATGTCGCGCAAAAATGCGGCGTCGACCCGGGGCGCCTTTTCCTGCTGATCGCGCCCACGGCTTCGCTGGTCGGATCGATCCAGGTAGCCGCCCGGTCGGCGGAGACGGGGATGCACAAGCTCGTGGAACTGGGCTTCGACGTGCGCAGGGTGGCGTCGGCCTTCGGGCTCTGTCCGCTCGCCCCGGTGGCCTCCGACGACATGCGCGCCATCGGGCGGACCAACGACGCGATCCTGTACGGCGCGCAGGTCTTCTTCACCGTCCGGGCGGAGGACGGCGTCCTGGCCGACCTGGTCCCGAAACTCCCGTCGGAAAGCTCGCGGGACTACGGGACTCTTTTTTATGACCTCTTCCGGCGCTACAGCGGGGACTTTTACCGGATCGACCGCATGCTGTTCAGCCCGGCCGAAGTCACGGTCAACAACCTGGCATCCGGGCGCACGTTCCGCGCCGGCCGGATCCACGCGCCGCTGCTGCGCGCGTCGCTCCTGGAATCCTGACCCATGGCCTTTCCCATAGGAATTCTGTCGGCTCAGCGGGGGTATCACGTGCAGGCGCTCGAGGAAGCGGCGCGCCGGCGGAACTGCGAAGCGGTCTATTTCCCGATCGCGAGGCTGGCCGGGGGCCTCGGCTGCGGGCCGGCGCTTCGATCGGGGGAGGCGAGCCTGCTCGACTGCCGGGCCCTGCTCGTGCGCACCATCCCGGGCGGATCGCTCGAGCAGATCATCTTCCGCATGGACGCGCTGCACCGGCTGGAGGCCCTGGGGGTGCGCGTCGTCAATCGCGCCTCGGCCATCGAGCGCACGGTAGACAAATATTACACCTCGTTTCTCCTGGCCGACGCCGGGATCCCGACGCCGCGCACGCTGGTGACCGAGGATTTCCAGGCGGCGCTGGCGGCCTGCCTCGAGATGAAGGACGTGATCCTCAAGCCGCTGTTCGGATCGGAAGGAAAGGGGATGGTGCGCGTCGGCGACGCGGAAACGGCCTACCGCGTGCTGCGCGCCTGGGAACTCAGCCGGTATGTGTTCTACGTCCAGGAGTATGTGCCGCACTTCGAGAAGGACATACGCGCCTTCGTGGTGGGGGACCGCGTCGTGGCGTCGATGCTGCGCACGGGGACCGGCTGGAAGACGAATTATTCGAAGGGAGCCCGCGTCGAGCCCGTCGCGCTGAGCGCGGAGATGGAGGCGCTGGCTCTGGAGTCGGCGCGCCTGCTGAACCTGGACTATGCCGGCGTGGACCTGCTGCCCGCGGAGGACGGCCGCACGTTCGTGATCGAGGTCAACAGCATCCCGGGCTGGCGGGGTCTGCAGCGCACCACCGACATCCCAATCGCCGACCGCATCCTCGACCACGTCCTGCGCTAACCGTGGAGCCACGGATTACACGGATTACACGGAGCTATAAACAATATGCGTGTAATCCGTGAAATCCGTGGCGGAAGCAGCTTTGGATAAGCCACAAGGCTTGCCTGAGCCCAGCTCAAGTAAAAGCGACAAGTGGGCGTGGGCTTCAGCCCACGCATCCGGGCACAGCCCGGATCCCGCTTTACGACCCGCCCCGCCGCCCGAATTGTGACGCCCGCCGCACACCGGCAAAATATTTCCGCATTCTGAAAGATTCCGCTTGTTTTTTTTCAAATATTTT
>CAZTHE010000090.1:0-16493 GCA_964613495.1 uncultured Acidobacteriota bacterium
TATGAACTGGACCTGGAATAGACGTTCATTGCATTTATTCAGCAATGCTGTGAATTCCTGCATCTGACTGTCAGTGACATTGGCCTTTAGACGGGTTTCTTCCTCGAACCACTTTATAAGCCGTGCGGGATCTGGCTTTCGCTTTTGGCTTTTTGAATCTCTTAAAGGTTTTGAAAAAGTGGGCATCTCTGAAACGCGCTTTTCAGCGTTTCGGAGTTCCCCTTTCTCAAAGGGGGAAGGGGGATTGTTATGGTTTTCAGATTTATATGAATCAGCTTTGTATGAAGATATATATGTATGTGTCCTACTGGAGTGGGACTGTTCGGGACACTGTAGTGGGACACCCTGTCCTACTGGAGTGGGACACCCTGTCCTATTGGAGTGGGACTCTGAATAGCGATTTGCTAGCGGGTTGCTAGCATCTTGATAGCATTCTGACTGTCCTACTGTAGTGGGACTGTCCCATTGTAGTGGGACTGTGTATTCAGCTTTCCTGCGAAAGCCTGATGGAGTTACAAGCTGCAAAAAGTTTTTATCGACTAAAGATTTCAATACTCGTGAAAGGAACTTTCTGGCGTGTCCGGTTTCTCTTTCCAGGTCCGTCAGGGATGGAGTGCAGATTGTTTTGTTGTATCCGATAGTCCAGCGAACACAGAGAAGCAGAATCTTCAGTTCCACGCCCGATAGCTCTGATTTAAGGATTCGTTCCACCAGAACATTGGGGACCGCCAGATATCCGCCCGGAATGTTCAGCCGTCGATTGGCCATCTATCGGCACTCCACCCGATGCGCCTGTAGCCATGCGTCCAAGTCTCGAATGTCGTAGCGAATTGCCCGCCCAATGCGGATGAATGCAGGACCAGTCCCGCGCATCCGCTGGAGCCTGAGCCACGGCCGGGACATAGCAACGTATTTCGCCGTCTCCGCCTCAGTGATTCTCTCCCGTGGTATCTCGCCGTTAATTTTCATATTTCGATGATAAGGAGCTTGCGTGAGCAATGCAATAGGCGCTATACTGATATAGCGGTTCTCACATGGAATAATATTTTTGGAGGCAAAATGGCTAAAAAGTCTTCCGACAAAAATGACGATTCAAAGCGGCCGCCCGATGGACTGATTTCCAGGCTGCGAGAGTCGGCAGCATCGTTAATTTTTTATTTACATGCTAATCAACGGCACAAGACAGCCGATCCAACGATTGATCTGTCAGAGGAACTCCAGGGCGGGGCAAGAAAATTAGGGAAGCAGGGACCGACGTATTGGCCCGTAAGCATAGCGGGATGGACACAAACAAAGGATGGTGGCTACGACTCCAAAGGCACACCCGCAATCGACGGCAAGGATTCCCCTGTCATCCCGGAACTTAAACCAATATGCAATATACTGCGCCGCCAAGCGTCCTTCGTTGAAGAGGATGTTCTTTATGACGATAGACCCGTCGGTTTGGATGGACTGCGTTTCGGTCCAGCACAGCACCATTACGAGAAGGTACGATACTATGATGAGTACGACGAAGCGGATCTGGTTGCATTGAAGAATGCACTCAGTCTCCCTACGACATCAGTTCAGCAAGGTTCTGTTGGCCATGCGGTGTATCGTCCCTGGTATTTATCCGCCAATGCTTCCCCTTTACGAACTTTGGCGGATATGCTGATGGACTTCACGTTTCTGCTGGTATCGGATTACGGGATGGTAGGAAAGCGTCCCGTCTATGGCTTGCATGATTACAATCCGATAGCCGTCTGTCAGCACTGTAATGGACTGTTCCTGCGGACCAGGGCGGACGGCCAGTTTTGCAGCAAGAAATGTGGCGCATCTCATTGGAGACTGGACCGAAAGGAATATCTCAGAAACTATCAGGCAAAGTGGAGATCTGGACTGAAAGAGGAGACTGAAAGACTCAAAAAGAAAATTGGAGACGATAAGCCGCGCCGATCCAGCACAGCCAAAAAGAAACAAAAGAGATCTAGACTGCAAAAAGGGAAGTAGTTACCGCGCCAGCATCGCCACGGCCGCAGCCAGCTTCTGCGGTGCAAGATGAGCATAGCGCAGCGTCATCTTGATATCTGAATGGCCTAGCAATTCTCTCACGGTGTTGAGATCTACTCCGGCCATGACCAGCTTGGATGCGAAATCATGACGGCAATCGTGGAATCTGAAGTCTTTGATCTTCGCATCCTTTATCAGACGTTCCCATGACGTGCTGATATTATCCATCCTCCCGCCTTGCGGACTCGGGAATACCAGCTCTGAATTCTTCCGCTGGCTATACCATCCTTGCAGCACGGTGAATGCTTCATCATTCAGCGGGATGTGCCGCGTCTTGCCGCTCTTTGCCGTGGCTCCCGCCACAGTCAGGATGCGTCCCACGAAATTAACGTCTATCCATTTCAGGTTGAACTGTTCGCCGCGTCTCATGCCAGTATTGAGCGCCAGCAGCACCATAGGCTTCAAGTGATCGGTGAAGGCTCCGTACTGCGGCCACTCTTTATATCCGCGATCTCTACGCCATGCGTTGAAGTTCTCGCGGTCCTGACGGCGCTTGGCTTCCCGTGCATCCAGGGTTTCACGCAGACGCTTTTCTTCATCTGGTGTCAGATAGCGGACTACTGCGCTGCCGTCCTCTTTCATTTTCTTGACTCCCGCGACGGGATTCACTTTCAGTATTCCCCATTCCACGGCTTTATTGAGAGAGGCTTTCAGCGCCGATAGTGTTCGGTTTGTGGTTGCGGCCGATAGACCTGCTTTCAGTCGCTTAGACCTATGTTTCTCAAAAAGGAACGGCGAGAGATCCGGCAGCTTCTTCTCACCCAGATCAGGATAGCATCGGCTAATCATGTGAATGAATTTCTTGGGCTCCTTCAAGTGGGATTCAGCCCACGGCTGGTATATGTCGGCAATGAAAGATTCCAGCGTATGCTGTCGGCCGGATCGCTTGGCTTCCATCGGATCGTTGCCTTTAACGAAGTCCGCAATCTTTATCCCGGCTTCTTTCCGCGCATCAGCGGCCGACATTACATTTGCTGGAGCAATGCCTATTCGCTTGTGCCGCGCATACTCCACGAGATAGGTTTTCACGCCTGACGGCTGGATGCGGAGGATGAATCCCTTCAGATCCGTGTCCCGAATCTCGTAAGGCTTTGTCTTCGGCTTCAGTTTCTTTACCAGATCCGCTGTGATGTTGGCTTGCATATCCGACCTCCTGCTTGTTGACCCGGCTGTCTCCCAGTTCGTCCTTAACGGCAATGTAACGGCAAGTCAATTATACGAATGCATACCAGCAAAAACAACAAAATAGCCAGTAGCCTTCTTATAGGCGCATGGATACTGGAGAATATAGCGAAGGATATTTACTGTGATTGAACGTGGAATATGTCCTTATCCGACTTTTAAGCAGAGGGTCGCTGGTTCGAGTCCAGCACGGCTCACCACTCAACCCATCAGCAGCAAGCACATCGCGCAACAGGATCCGGGGCAAGCCGGGACTATAAAAAGTCTCTTTGCGGATTCTGTTTCCGGATAGCGGCCTTAGCAATCCGACCGCAGTCTCATGCGCCTTCCTGGCCTGCGCAGTGAAGCGGTGAGCGCCGGTGCGCATGAATTTTGAGATCCCGTTAGCCTTTACGCCCCGGTTTTGCGCTTGTGGAGGCAGGGAGCGTTCCATTCAACGGGGAAAGGAGACGGAAAATGAAACTCATGGTCATCACCAAACCCAAGGATACACTCGCGGCGCTGCCGCCTGCCGTAAACAGGCTGCTGCTCGAAACCACCATGAAGGAAATGCAGAAGCAGAAAAAGGAGGGGAAGGTCCTGGAATACTACTATTCGCCGGCCGGTTGCAGCGTGGTCATCCTGGACTACAAGGACGGGGACGAATGGGTGAAAGACCAGGCGGCACTGCCGATTCTGAACCATTACCCTCACGAAGTGTACCCTCTGGCGGACATGGAAAAGTCCATCCATGCGCTGATCGAATCCCTCAAAAAGGCGGAAGCCCTGATGGGGAAATGACGGGGAAATGATGGCGAAATAACGATACCGTGGCCGGGAGAGGGAGCGGAGCAGCATCGCCCCTGCCGCACCCCGGGCATTTCAGAAACATAAATACGGGAGGAATTTTCACATGCGCAGCACAAAGCGGATTACTGCCGTCGTCGTATGGGTCGCCGTCATCGGCATCGCGTTTCTGGCGGGCACCCTGGTCCCGGCCGCACGCACGCAGTCGGGCGCGGAGCCGCAATATGTGGCCGTCAGCTACATGAAGGTCGACCCTGCGAAGGAAAACGCCTATGTTCAGATGGAGAGGGAACTGTGGATGCCGGTTCACCGGCAGCGCATCCGGGACGGTAGACTCAAATCGTGGTCCCTGTACGAAGTCCGCCTGCCCGGCGGCACGGGCAGGGAGTACGGCTTCATGACCGTTGAGACCTTTGGCAGCATCCAGGATGCCGCGGGAGCCTATGAGGATACGGCCCAGGTGACCGCGCTGATGAAGAAGGTGCACCCCGGCAAGGAGGCGGGCGAATTCCTGGCGCGGACGACGGACAGCCGAAGCCTTGTCCGTTCCGAGGTCCTGCGGCTGGTGGAGCGGGTCGAATAATCCGGGGATTTGAGATTCTCACCTGCGAGCCCAAGGACGGACCGGTGCGGACGTTGCCGAGCCGGGTAACCGCGACCTATAAAAAGTCGGGCGGGAAGCGGCCGCCCCGGGCAAGGCACGAATCCGCCATCCCGTCGGGAAATCAGGGCGTCCGTCGGCGGGCGGCGCTTTTTCGCGCCGCCCCCGGCAATTGGCCGAAACCTCCGGCGCGCTAATTCGAGAGGTTTTTCGGCGACTTCTTATTGAGCACGGACGTCAGCGAGCCCGCGGCAGCCGGCGCCTTCACCGCGCGCTGGAGTATGATGTCCTCCGCGCTGAGTTCCTTGCCGTAGAGGTTCTTGTTCGCCCCGTTATCGGAGCGCAGCGTCGAACCCTCGAGCGAGACTCCGGCGAAGAGCCCCTTGGACCGGGAATAGCTCAGGATCTCGGCCTTCATGACCACGTCTGTGGCCGCGGAAGCGGTGCGGCCCTTCGGCCCGGCGGCGGCCGACGCGTCGGCCCCGAGCTTCACTTTGCTGGAGAGAATGGATTTGGCGCCTTTCGGATTCATCACCAGCAGCACGAAATCGGTCGCCTGGCCGCCGAGCTGGAATCCGATGTTGAACCCTTCCAGAGCGTACATCGCGGGCGCCCCCCACGATCCGGCATAGTTGGCGCCGCCGCGGCAGATCAGCGCGCCGCGCCCGTAGCTCCCGCCGATGCCGATGGCGGCCTTCTTGACCGAAGGGAAGACGACGACGCATTCCGCCTTGTCGAGGAGGTCCTGCGGGATCCCGTCCGGGACGTTGAGGATCTCGCTGATGACGGTGCCGCATTCCTTGAGGCGTTCCTGCTCTTTTTCCTGCCCGACGGTCACGGATGCGAAAAATAGTGCCAAAACGATCCAGATGCATGACTTGCGCATTGAGTGTCTCCTTTCCTGCGGTTTGCCGCTCCAGGCGGAAATAAGGTCTCCTTTCCAAACACCGAATCCTGCTTTCCCTTGAATGGTAGTCCCCTTGCGAGGGTATTGCAATCGAACCGCACTGCCCCGGGTTTTGGGTGGTCGGATGAGGCCGGATTCGCGCGCAGGAATTGACGATTCCCGGGCTTGCATTTCCGGGATAAAAATGCAAAAATGTTGCTCCTTTTGGACGCGTCCCTATCGTCTAGACGGCCTAGGACACCGCGCTTTCAATGCGGCAACACGGGTTCGAATCCCGTTGGGGACGCCAACACCCGGGAATACCCCCATCCAAATCTGCTTCTGTCCCGCATCCTCCTTCAGTCCTAAAAAAGCCGCAAGGCTTGACTGTGAGTCCGGCGAGGACGAAATTCGTGCAATTCGTGGCCGGATCCCGCTTATAGCCTGCCGTGTTTCGCAAAAACATCTCCGCGTTCCTCGCGATTGCGCTCGAGTTGTTTTATCGAATATATTAAGATACATCCATCCGTTTCAAGCATATTGGATATTGGATAACGAAAAGCAATGTGCTATCGGCGCGCGCCGGCAGCAGGAAGCCCTCTCAGAAGGATTAGCTGGAGATCTACTGATAAGGGATCCCAATTTTGAAATCAGGGGCCCGGGATCTTGTGAAAAAATTATGTCAGCCAATACCGATGAAAATGGTAATTTCGAAATTAGGAATGCACCTGAAGGCACATACATATTCAAAGCAAGCTCATTAGGATTTAACGCATATGCTGGCAAGATAACGCTGTCACGGAATGCAAAAACAGACTCAATCCCCCGCATATATCTTCAACTGGGATTCTGATTTCGGATTCGGGAAATATGGAAAATAGGGTGCCAGGCTAAGCTGGCTCCAATAGGAAACCAGGGACGCCATGCAATTACGAATGATCCTTCGGGCGATCTATTAAGCTATGATTTGCCATCCATGTTTATGACTTGTTCTTCGCGTGCCCATCAGCGCGGCGTTCAAATTCAATCCGCCAATTTACCTCCAGAATCCGGGATAGGAGATTGCAAGCGCGGTTCTAGGAAGGGATCCGCAGGCGCGCCGCGGCACTATCGAAATCGGACAGGACGTCGACGGCCGTGGCCAGCGCGGCCGATGCGCGGGAAAAAACCGTCGATGGCGCGGTGCCCAGGGGGCCGGTGCGGCGGGGCGTGCTGGGGAGATAGAGGCCCAGGCAGGGAATGCCGAGAGCCGCCGCGATGTGCAGCGGGCCGCTGTCGTGCCCGATGAAGAAAGAGGCGCCGGAGATCAGCGCGGCGTCCTCGATGGCCGTGCCCGCGCCATAGTCGTCACCGAATTCGCTGCATTCCGGCAGATCCTTCTTTCCGAGAGCTCGAATGCGCCGCAACTCGTTCGGGCTGCCGATCCACAGCGGCCTGCAGCCGCGCTCGGCGATTCCACGGGCAACCCGGACCCATTCCTCCAGCGCCATGCAGCGGCCGGGATCGCCCGCGAAGGCGTGCAGCACCACGCAGGGATCCGTGCCGCAACGCTCCCGCCGCCTCCGCGCGATGGTTTCACCGTGGCGCCCGAGAGCCTCCGCCTCCAGACGGTAGCGTGCGGAAGGGTCCGGAGGAAACAGGGGCGCCAGCAGGCGGTTGAGTTCGTCCACCACCGTTTCGTTGCCGGCGCCCGGCGCGGCGGCCCGGTCGGTCAGGAACCATCTCGATTTCGGCCCGTCATAGCCGATGCGTCTCGCCGCCCCGAGAAAGGCCGTCGCCGCGGCGGCCCGCCAGGACCGCGAGGCGACGATCGCGAGATCGGCGCGTTCCCGCCGGAGGGCCCGCACCGTCCGGAAGAAATTTTTCCGGCTCCCCTTGCCGCGCCCGGGGGAGCGGTGCCAGTACGGGTCCGAGGCAAACACGCGCGGCGATCCGGGCAGAAGCCCCGCGATGTCCCGCGTGTATTCCTTGCACCAGACCTTCAGGCGGGCGCCGGGCCAGCGTGCGTGCAGCTGATGAAAAAGGACGGAGGAGAAGACCAGGTCCCCGATGTTGTCGAGGACGACGACGAGAATCCGCTGCGGTTCCGGAACTCGCATCGGCATGCCTTCATGGAAGGGAACCGGGGCGGGCGGCCGGCGCCGGCCGCCCGCCCCGGATGGGATGCACTGCAGCCCTTGCAATCGGGGCCGTTCAGTTGGCCGCGGGCACGGCGCCCGGCATCAGCTTTGCGAGCGGCTCTTTCACGGCTTCGGCCCAGATCTCGTACCCCTTGGTCGACGGGTGCAGCGCGTCGCTCATGACGTCCTGCGGGATGTTGCCCGCGGCGTCGAGGAACTTGGCGCCGATGTCCAGGTAGTGCACGCGGTTCCCGTCGTGCAGCCGCGAGATGATGCCGTTGATCTCGGCGATCGTCGCGCGCACGGGGTCGTTGGCCGGGCCGCGGGGGAAGATCGCGAGAAGCAGGATCTTCGCCTCGGGAAAGTCCTTCTGCAGTTCCAGGACGATCGCGCCGATCCCCTCGGCGATCTCCGCGGCCGTATTGCGCCCCGTGTTGTTCGTCCCGATCATGAGCATCACGGCCTTCGGGCTGAATCCCTGGCCTTCGCCGTTTCTCAGGCGAAAGAGTACTCCCTGGGTCGTGTCCCCGGCGATGCCGAAGTTCGCGACCTTCAGGTGGCCGAAGTATTTGTCGAGAACCGGCTTGCCGGCCATGACCCCGTCGGCGTTGCGCCAGAAATCGGTGATCGAATCCCCCATGAACAGCACGTCGATATTCCCCGCTTTCGCCACCTCGAGGTTGGAGCGGTGCTTGGTCTGGAAGAAGGGCGCCAGGCTCGGCACGACGGCGCTATTGGGCGGCGGCACGCGGACGGCGATCAGCCCCGGGTACTTCGCGTTGATTTCCCGCACCGACGGATCGGCGCTCTCGAGAAACTTCGCCAGGGCGCGCTCGGCCTGCTCGACTTCCCCGGCCGAGGGGCGGGCGATCGCCACGGCGGGCGGAACCGGCGCGGGATCCCCGGCGGGAGCCTGCGCAAACGCGCCGGCAATAAAAAATGGAACAAGGGCTATCGCGGCAGCCCGGAACAGAGACCTGCGGAATAGGCGGTATTTCACTGGACACCTCTCGGATAAAGTTCAGGGACGGACCGGATGCAGCCGCCGGACACGCGGCCCGGCCGCCGCACCGTCCGGAACGCTTAAATCGGCTGGAACATGTTTTTTGCGACCCCGCAAATCGGGCACACCCAATCCTCCGGAATCTTTTCGAACGCCGTGCCGGGGGCGATGCCGCCGTCCGGATCCCCCTTCGCCGGGTCGTACACGTAGCGGCACACGGTGCAGAGATACTTCCCGGACGGCTCTTTGCGCGGCGTCGCCGGCGCAGCCTCGCCCTTGAGCCGGGCGCAAAGCGCGTCCGCCAGCTCGTCGAGCGCCGCGAAGTCCTTTTCGCGCGGCAGCCCTTTGGCAAGCACCGGCGTCAGGA
Source organism: uncultured Acidobacteriota bacterium (assembly GCA_964613495.1). Lineage (GTDB taxonomy): Bacteria > Acidobacteriota > UBA6911 > UBA6911 > UBA6911 > UBA6911. Next base: position 8,995 of record CAZTHE010000090.1, read on the forward strand.
AATCGAGTTTCAGGTTTGCCACCAGGGCCTGCATCGTTTCCGCCAGCCGCCCGCCCCAGCCATAGGAGCCGATGACGGACGCGAACCTCGCCCTGGGGCGCAGCGCGTTGGCCAGGATGGCCGCATACGCGGCTTTCGGGTGCGGCCCCGTCAGCACCATGGGAGAACCGAAGACGACGGCCGCCGCGTCCACGAGCAGCATCGCGAGTTTGCCGGTATCCCCGTCCACCAGGTTGAACTGTTCGACCGGGACGCCGCGTTCGGCGCAGGCTTCCACGAAATGCTCGACCATCAGGCGCGTGCTGTCGTGCATGGAGACATAGGGCACCAGGACGAACTGTTTGGGCGGACCGAAGACCCATTCGCGGTAGGCCTCGAGGATCAGTTCGGGCTTCCGGTGAATCGGGCCGTGGCTGGGCGCGATGACGCGCGGATTCAGAGCCGCGACCCTGCCGAAGTGCGTCTCGATCGAGCTGCGGAAGGGCATCATGATCTCGGCGTAGTATCTCTTGGCGGACTGCAGCAGCGCGGCTTCGTCCGTGACGTACAGGTCCGACGCGGCGAGGTGCGAACCGAAGAGATCGCACGGGAACAGGATCCTATGCTCCGGAAGCCACGTCAGCATCGTCTCCGGCCAGTGCACCCAGGGAAAATGAATGAACTGCAGTGTTTTTCCGCCAAGGTCGATCGTCTCGCCGTCTGCCACGGCCGTAATGCGCTCCTCCGGCACGGCCAGCAGGTCCATGATGAAGTTCTTGCCCTTGGCCGTCGTGACGACCTTCGCCATCGGGTAAGCCTCGAGCGCGTCGGGGATGCATCCCGAATGGTCCTGCTCGGCGTGGTTGGCGACGACATAGTCGATCGCGGACACCTTCAGGCTTTTCAGGCGCTCGAACAGCACCCGCTTCATCGCGGGATCCACCGCGTCGATGAGGGCCGATTTCTTCGTACCCTGAACGAAATAGGCGTTATAGCTCGTCCCGTCGGGCAGCGGGATCAGCGAGTCGAAAAGCCGCCGGTCCCAGTCCACCGCGCCTACCCACCAGACACCATCGTCGATCGTGCGTGCTTGCATCCTCACTTTCCTTTCCAATCGGGCGCCTTTCATGGCTCTCCGGTGATTTTAGGCCAACGGCGGGATAAAGCAACCGGGAACTGCGCGCCGCCGCGGCATCCTGGGGCGCGCCGGATTCCGGATCAGATCCTGCGCAATATGCGCGCCGGGAGCCGGATGACGGTCCGGACCAGGTCCAGGACCCCGCCCACGGCGATGCCGACCAGGCGGAAGGGCAGCAGGAACAGCCATACGACGGGGTACAGGACCAGCGCCAGGAGCGCCAGCGGCCAGCACAGGACGAACAGAATGCACCAGAGCAGAAACTTGACCATATGCGGTTCCTATCGGTTTGCGGTCCGGGAACACGAGCCGGACCGGGATTCAAGGCTCACGGGCCTTTTCGGAAAGCTCGCCCAGGATGGCGCCGAATTCCTCCAGGTATTGTTTGCGGTTGGCGTGAGAGGGGAGGTGCCACGTCATCCGCTCGAGGTTCCGGGCCATCGTCGGCAGCCAGTGATAGGGAATCGAGATCAGGATCGTGTCCGCGGGGAACAGTTCGCGGCCCTTCATGCCGTGCACCATGCCCGGGACGACGAAATTCACCTTACCGCTCCGGAAAGGGTAGACGAACAGCCAGGCGCAGCCCATCACGGGCGTGGTCCGCGAATGGTACATTTCGCCGCTGGAATACGTCATCGACCGCATGACGATCTCCGCCTGGTCGGGAGCCGCCGCGATCAGCAGCAGATCCGGTTCGAACCCGATGGCGTCGAGGGGCGCGAACGTCACGTAGCGAACGACATTGCGTTCGAACCTGGGCACGTGCCGGTACAGCGCGTAATTCGCCCGGGCCTCCCGGAACACCTGCAGTCTTTCGCCGATCTGCCCGCTCTCGGCAAACGGTTCCATGTCCTGCATGCCGAGGAGGATCCGGCCGACGCAGGTCTCGCCGTAGTCCGGATGGAAATAGAAAGGCGCCGCGGCGCCCTGCGCCTCCACCAGCATCTCGCAAAGCGAAAGCGATTTCGCCGGGGACAGGGGCTCCACGTTTTCCGGTTTGAAGAACTGAAACTTGACCCCCACGGGCGGCCGGCCAAGCTCCAGCCTCTTGAAGACGGACAGATCGGTTTCCAGCGGTCTCATAGGCGCCCCTCCTCCGTCCGGACATTCTAGCATGACCGGCCAATTACGGTGACAGTCACCATAACCTCGAAATTATCGACCGGCGAAAATGCCCGTCCCGTATGCCCTCAATAATTTGCACATTATGGTGTCTGTCACCGTAATTTCACCGGGTGGAATTTGGCAGCTATGGTGCCTGTCACCGTAATTTTTTCCGCGCTTGAGTCGCGGGGTGGAATGTGCTAAAAAACGCGTCGTGTCTTAATTATTTGTGTGGCAACGCCTGCCACGGAGCCAGGAAGCTCTCGAGAAGTAGCAATAGGAGATAACACTATGAGACTAGATGGAAAGGTAGCGCTTGTTACCGGCGGCGGCCGGGGCATCGGAGTCGAGATCGCAAAACGCTTTGTCGCCGACGGCGCGAAGGTCGTCATCAGCGATATCCGCAAGGACCTGCTCGACGGGGCGGCCCAGGGGATGAAATCCAACATGGTCGCGACCTGCGCCGGTGATGTCACGAAGTGGGACGACGTCCAGAAGATGGTGGCCGAAACCGTGAAATTCGGCGGCAAGATCGACGTCCTGGTCAATAACGCGGGCATCGATCCCGGCGGAAGCATCGTCGACATCGACATCGAGCTGTGGAAGAAGATCCTCGACGTGAACCTCAACGGGCCGTTCCTCTGCATGCGGGCCAGCATCCCCGAGATGATCAAGCAGGGCGGCGGATCCATCGTCAACATCGCGTCGCTCGCCGCCGTGCGCTGCCTGCCGTCCATGCCCGCGTACTGCGCGTCCAAGGGCGGGCTCGTGCAGCTGGCGCTGCAGTGCGCCCTGGAATACGGGCCGAAGAAGATCCGCAGCAACGTGGTCTGCCCGGGCGCGACGCGGACCGAAATGCTCGTCAACGCGATGAGCAGCCTGACCAAGGCCATCAACCGCGATGCGTTCGAGGTGCTGGCGGAGAGCGTGCCGCTGCGCCGCGCCGCGGACCCGGCCGAAATCACCGGCGCCTGCTCCTTCCTGGCAAGCGACGACTCGGCCTTCATCACCGGCGCCGTCCTGATGGTGGACGGCGGAGCCGCCATCGTCGATGTGTCCGGCGCATCCGTGGCGCGCGTCGGCGTGGGCTGGGGCGTTTAGGATCGATGGCCGGGATCGGGACGGCCCCGCGGCCGTCCCGAAGCCGCTCCCGCGGGAGCGGGGTTCCCCGGAAGACGAAGGCGGGGACCGGAACCGGTGCCGGGAAAACGCAGCGCTCGCTGCCGGACCCGAAAACCGAGTTCCGGTCCCCGCCTTTTATTTGCGTGCGGGAACCCGGGGATGGGCTAGTCCGTAGCCGCAGCCACCATCGGGTATTTCAATTCCACCCATTTCAGCGACCCGCCGGCCAGCACTTTTACCTTGTCGCGGTCGTATCCGAGGCGGTACAGCTCGTCCGCGAGCTGGGCACTGTTGGCGTCGTCGGTGCAGTCGCAATACGTTACGAGCAGCTTCTCCATCGGCAGCGCGATCAGCATCATCTGCCGTTCGGTCGGGTCCGCGGTCGGGTTATAGTAGATATTGATGGCGCCCTTGAGATGCCCCGCCTCGTAGCTGGCGCTGTCGCGGGTGTCGATAATCACCATGTCGGCCCCCGCCTCCATCCGCTGCTTCAGGTCTTCCACCGTAATCCGCGGGATATCGGGCAGCACCGCCTCCTCGGCCGATGCCGCATAGGGACCGGTGCATGCCAGGACGGGCAGCGTCAACATCATCCAAAGAAAAGCTCTTTTCTTCATTTTTCCTCTCTTCCGTGTTTCGTTTCCGGGCAGGCCTGCACCCGCGTTTCCGGCGGCCGGTTGGTTGCGCAACCGGCCGTCCAATTTAAGGTAACGCCCCGTATCCCGGGAGTCAATCAGTGCTTGTGTCCAAAAAGGGAATGTCCTATAAGTAGGGGGTCGCACAGGCATTATGCGATTTCATTCATTAGCCGCCTGCGCCATTCCTGCGAGCGGCGGACGGATTAACGACGATACGGAGGTTTCTATGAAAATCAAAGCAGCCATGGTTCCCGAGGCCAAGAGCCCATTTGTGATTTCTGACCTCGAGCTGGACGAACCGCGGCCGGACGAAGTGCTGGTGAAGATAGTCAGTACGGGGTTGTGCCACACGGATCTGGTGGCCCGGATGGGCTTCCTGCCGATGCCGCTCCCGGCGGTGCTTGGGCACGAGGGGGCCGGGATCGTGGAGAAGGTCGGGTCGCAGGTCACCAAGGTGAAGCCGGGCGACCATGTGGCCACGAGCTTCACGTCCTGCGGAGCCTGCGTCATGTGCAAGAGCGGCCGGCCGTCCTGGTGCGCGAATTTCAAGATGCTGAACTTCGGGGGACGGCGCGCGGACGGGTCCACCACCATGAAGAAGGACGGCAAGACCGTGCACGGCTCGTTCTTCGGACAGTCGACCCACGCCGACTACGCCCTGGCGAACGAACGCAGCATCGTCAAGGTGCCCGCGGACGTGCCGCTCGAAATCCTGAGCCCGCTGGGCTGCGGGATCCAGACGGGCGCAGGCGCCGTATTCAATACCCTGAAGCCGCAGCCCGGATCGGCCATCGCCGTCTTCGGGATCGGCTCGGTGGGGCTCAGCTCCATCATGGCCGCCGCCGTGGTCGGCTGTACGAAAATCATCGCGTTGGATATCGTCGAAGAACGCCTGAACCTGGCGAAGGATTTCGGCGCCACGCACGTCATCAACTCCGGCAAGGTCAATGCCGTCGAGGAGATCCAGAAGCTGACCGGCGGCGGCATCGAATACACGCTGGAATGCACGGGGAACCCCAAGGTATTGCGCCAGGCGGTCGATTGCCTGATGCTGGGCGGCACCTGCGGCCTGATCGGCGTTGCGCCCGTCGGCGTCGAGGCCAGCCTGGAGATGCAGACGCTTCTCGACGCGCGGACGGTGCGCGGCGTGATCGAGGGCGACTGCAACCCCGAACTCATCATCCCGCAGCTGATCGACCTCTACAAGCTGGGGAAATTCCCCTTCGACCGGCTGATCAAGTTCTACGCGCTGGATCAGATCAACGAAGCCGCGGAAGATTCCGAGAAGGGGAAAACGCTCAAACCTGTTTTAAAGCCCTAACCGGTCTTTCCGGGTCCTGGAGCCGGAGGATTCCGGCTCCAGGATTGGAACTCAGACCTTCAGGGGTTTCAGGCGCGCGTTGCGTGCGGCTTCGCCGGCGGGTTTTCCCGTGACCGGGTGATTGAAGTGGTACGGGAAGATGTACCCGGTGACGTAGCGCAGGTCGTTTTTGTCCATCGGGATGTCGGCGGCGATTTGAGGCCCCGGCGCCCCCGAGGGCCCTTTCAGCATCGGCCCGGCGATGTCCTCCGGCGTGATCCAGCCGTCCGGGATCGTCACCCCGTAGGGAATCACCCAGTTGATTTTCAGGATCTTCCAGATTCCGTCCTCCCTGACGTAGGCAATCTCATAGATCCCGTTGATAAACGAGCGCCTCGTCGACGGAGGTTGCCCTTCCTTCGCCGGACCGGGCACCATCATGGCCCCGAAGGCGTACCACCGGCCCAGGGCGCTCATGCCGTCCGGGTCGAGCGTGATCAGGCCCGCGGACGGCATGAGCTGGTGCTGGAATCCCACCGGGGGCACCTGGCTCACGTCGAAGTATTTGCGTACGCCAGCCTTGCCCTTCCATTTGCCCTCCAGCCAGTCCAGCAGGACATCGGGACTGTCGGAGAAACAGTCGATGATTTCCTGTTTCATCATGTGTTCGACATAATAGTTGTAGGCATACTGCAGCCGGTTGATCGCCTGGACGTCCTCGACCTGCCGGAGACGCTTTTCCAGGGCTTCGAGCCGCGATTCGAGGGATGCCGTGCTTCGTCCGGCCGGCGAACAGCCGGCGGCGAAGGCGCCCGCGGCCGCAGCCACGGCGCTTCCCGCGGCGACTTCTTTTACGAACCGTCTGCGGGTGGTGCTCTTGCTGTCTTTCTTGTTCATGGCGGTCACTCTCCTGTTGAAGTGCGGATGCATGAATTGGAACGGAAGCGACTCGTTTCTAGCACAACCGGGCGCGCGGTCTCAAGCGGAAAGGTCATACGGCGCGGGCTCGCGGGCTACTCGAAAAGCCTTTCCTGCGCGGGGAGTCCCGGGAGAACCGCGCGCACGGGACCGAAGGAGCGGCGGTGGATCGGGAGAGGGCCGCGCCGGTTCAGTGCGTTCAGATGTTCGGGCGTCGGATACCCCTTGTGCGAGGCAAAGCCGTATCCGGGATAGAGAAGGTCCATTTCCTTCATGTGCGCGTCGCGGCTGGTCTTGGCCAGGATCGAAGCGGCCGCGATGCTTGCGGAGAGGGAGTCGCCGCGAACGATGCCGCGCTGCGGGCACGGGCATTCGGGAATGGTGCGGGCATCCACCAGGGCGAAGTCCGGTTCCGGACGCAGGCCCCCGAGCGCGCGCCGCATGGCGAGAAGCCCCGCCCGGTAGATATTGATGCGGTCGATTTCCGCGGCCTCGGCCCACCCCACGGCCCAGCAGACGGAGTCGTTTTTGATCCGGAGCGCGAGCGCCTCCCGCTTCCGTTCGTCCACGATCTTCTTGGAGTCGTCCAGTCCCGGCAGCGTGTAGCCGCGGGGCAGAATAACGGCCGCCGCGGCGACGGGACCGGCCAGCGGGGCCATGCCGGCCTCGTCCACGCCGGCGATGCGCCGGAATCCCCTATCCTCCAGCTCCGCCTCGAATCGCAGAAGGCGCCGCAGCCTCAGGGTCTCGCGCTCGATGCTCTGCCCTTTCCGGCGCAGCGTCAGGGCCATCCGGCGCACGCCGGCGCGCGGATCGAGCTCCAGCGATTTCAGCAATTCTTCCGGCGCCGCCCCCGGCAGGCCGCGGATCCATTCGCGGAGTTCCGATATCGATTTTGACGACGAGCGGGACTCCATTGCTCGGCTCCTGCCTCCGGGGAAGGCCCATTGTATGCCCGACGGCGGATTTTTGCAGAAATTTCGCGCCTCGTCGGCGACGCGCGGATCGGCGGGTTTTCAAGGCGCCCGCCGTGTATTTGAGAGCCGGATTACATTCTGCTTGACCACCTTCGCGCCCGGGCGCCGACAGCACCCACTCGAGCCTTTCGAGGAGGGCGCCGAGTTCGGGGGGGCGTCAGCCCCGCCCATTCCTCGCGTCGTTTCATGCGTCCTCCCGGGGGCGAAGCCTCAGGGACCTCGACGCCGACATCACGGGTTCCTGCGAGCGAGGAGCGCGGCCTTTCTGCGGGCCACCACCAGCGGGGCGGATTCACGGTAAAACAGGCCGACGAAAAAGCAGA
>CAZTHE010000091.1:0-16480 GCA_964613495.1 uncultured Acidobacteriota bacterium
GTCCGGTGGTGTGGGAGGACGGAGGGCGTGAGCCCTCCTCCTACCCGATCAGGCACGAATGGAGATCCGTATGAGGGTACAAATCTACGACACGACGTTGAGGGACGGGACGCAGGGGGAAAGCGTTTCCTTTTCGGTTCAGGACAAGCTGCGCGTCGCCCGCAAGCTGGACGAGTTCGGCGTCCACTATATCGAGGGCGGTTGGCCGGGATCGAATGAAAAGGATGCGGAATTTTTCCGCCGGGCCGCCTCCGAGCGGTGGCAGAACGCCAGGATCGCCGCCTTCGGCAGCACGGCGCTGGCCAAAAACCAGGTCGACGAGGACCCCAACCTGAAGGCGCTGCTGGATGCCTGCACCCCCGTCGTCACGATCTTCGGGAAGTCCTGGGACTTTCACGTGCATGCCGCGTTGAGAATCCCGCTCGGCAGGAACTGCGAACTCATCCGCAACTCGATCGCCTATCTCAAGGCCAACGGTCGGGAAGTCGTCTACGACGCCGAGCACTTTTTCGACGGCTTCCGGGCGAATCCGGATTATGCGCTGCAGACGCTGCAGGCGGCAGAGGAGGGGGGGGCCGACATCCTCTGCCTCTGCGACACCAACGGAGGATCCCTGCCGTCGCACGTCATGGACGCGATCCGGAAGGTGCGGCAGTCGGTCCGGCTTCCGCTGGGCATTCACTGCCACAACGATTCCGAACTGGCCGTCGCGAATACGCTGGCCGCCGTCGAATGCGGCGCCGTCCACGTGCAGGGGACGATGAACGGCTACGGCGAGCGGTGCGGCAACGCGAACCTGTGCTCCATCCTCGCGAACCTGGAGCTGAAGATGGGACACACGACCGTCGGCTCAGAGAACCTGCGGCTCCTGACGAACACGTCGAAATTCGTAAGCCAGATCGCCAACCTCCCCCACTCCAAGAATCTCCCCTTCGTCGGCGAGAGCGCGTTCGCCCATAAGGGCGGGGTGCACGTCAGCGCCGTCATCCGGGACGCCGCGACATACGAGCACGTGCTTCCGGAAAAGGTCGGCAACGCGCGCCGCGTCCTGGTCTCGGAGCTCTCGGGGCGGAGCAACCTCCTGTACAAGGCGAAGGAGATGAACCTGGATATCGTGGAGAACGAGGAACGGCTGAGGCCGGCGCTGAACCGGATCAAGAAGCTCGAAAACCAGGGATGGGAGTTCGAGGCCGCGGAAGCCTCCGTGCGCGTGCTGATGGAAACGGCCCTGAACGGCGAGAAGGAATTTTTCGCCATCGACAATTTCCGGGTCGTCACCGACATGCACCGGACCGGGGAAGTGAAGTCGGAGGCGACGGTCAAGGTCCGTGTGGGGGACAAGTCGGTGCACACGGTGGCGGAAGGGGACGGCCCGGTGCACGCCCTGGACCGGGCGCTGCGCCTGGCGCTGAACCAGTTTTTCGAGCCGCTGCGCAGCATCCGCCTAAGCGACTACAAGGTGCGCGTCCTCGCGGGGACGCAGGGCACCGCGTCGAAGGTGCGCGTGCACATCCAACACACGGACGGGAACGAGAGCTGGACGACGGTCGGGGTGTCGGAGGATATCCTGGAAGCAAGCTACTACGCGCTCGCCGACGGCATCCGGTACAAGCTGCTGAAGGAGCTGTCGTGAAAAACTCCGCCGCGGCGGCCGATCGGGGTCAATCCGGGATGACGCCCATGGCCCGGTCTCGCTCCACCAGGGCTTTCGCGTATGCGGCACGCGCCTGCACCTCCGCAAACTGCGAAGATCTCAGGTCCCTCTGCCGGCGGATCACCTCATAGGGGATGGAGGCCCCTTCCAGGAGCCTGGTTTCCTCGGCCTCCAGCGCCTGCCGGTTCAGGTCCGCGGCTTTGTGCGCGGCTTCGACCCGTGCCTTCGACTGGACCAACCCGATCATGGCCTTGCGGATCTCGAGCGCGATGCCGTTGCGTGTGCGCTGAATGCCGGTTTCCGTCTGCTGCTTTTCCAGCCTGGCCCGGTACAGGTCGGCGCGGGTCGCCCGGTTGCGGATGTTGAACGAGAGCGTGAACCCGACGGCGTATTCCGGGTAGCTCCAGCTGCGAACCTGGCGCATGGCCTGGGACATTCCCCCGGAAAGAATCAGCGGGTTGCCGAAATCGTCCGTGACGGTCCGGTCGCCGTATAGTCCGGAGCTGTTGAAGTTTGCAAAAACCAGCAGGGTCGGTTTGAGCTGGTCCTTCGCGTAGCGGATGGCGATATCCTGAATCCCGAGATTCACGGCCGCCTGCCGGATTTCGGCCCGGTTGCGCAGGGCGGTCTCCAGCGCATCCTCGTACCTCGGGATGTCGCCGTCGGCCGGTTCCGGGAGCGCATCGGTCGGCTCGATTCGGACCGAGCCCAGCACTTCGGCGAGGTCCTTGCTGATCATGCTTTTCAGCTCGACTTCGCGCATCTGCAGGACCGACCGGGCGGCCGCGAGGTCTCTTTCCCGCGACGCCACTTCCGATTCTGCGGTCACGACCTCCAGCCCCGAGACCGTCCCGATCTCTTCCCGGGCCTTGTTGTCTTCGTGCAGTCGCCGCGCAACCGCCAGGGATTCCTCCGCGACGCGAACGTTGTCCCGGGCCGCGACCAGGTCCCAGTAGGTGCTCTGCGCCTGTGCCAGCGTCGTGTTGACCTGCAGGCGCATGTTTTCCCGGACCATCTCCCCTTCCTTCTCCGCCACTTCCAGGAATCGCCTGCCGATGGCGGTGCCGAAGCCGTTGAGCAGCTGCTGGGTGAGGCTGATGGAAAGCCGGGACACGAAATTAGGATTGTAGAGCAGGAACCTCTGGGTCGAACTCTGGCGCATGTTGTTGAAGGACACGCTCAGACTCGATCCCGTCGTGAAGGCCTGGGTGTAGCGCGTCTGCAGCGCCGTGGAGCGGGTCGTGACCTCCGGCAGGCCCGACACCACGATCGAGTTCAGGGGGCTCGTGGTCCGGTCCAGACTGAATCCCAGGGAAAAGGTCGGATCGTAGCTGCCGCTGGGGAACCCGAACACCTGGCGCGCGCCGCTGGTGATCCCTCCCACGCTCCCGAACCCTCCGAGGCCCCCGGCGCCGCCGACGCCGGCCCCGAGCGCACCGGAAAACAGGCCGCTCGGGATGGTCGCGCCGGCGCCCCCGCGGGGAGCGCCGCCGCCTTTTGCCCGCAGCAGATCCGTCTGTGCGTAGCGGGCCGTATTGTTCGTGGAGAGGATGTCGAGGTTGTTTTCGTTGACGGCCGTCTTCAGCTGGCCGAGCGAGATACGGAGCGCGCCGTCGCGGACCATGTGCCGCAGGGCGGGCGAATTGGAGAGGTCGATCGCCGTCAGTTTGCGGGCCTGGTACGGCTTGTAGACCCCCGGGAACCATTCGGGATTCTCGCTCAGATCGGGAAGGGAATCCGGCGACTGGGCGGCGGCCGTGCCGGGCAGGAGCGCCAGGAACAGAAGCAGGCAGGCTTTTGCATTCCATCCCGCAGCCCGGAAGTCGCCGGGAACGCGGGTCCCGGAACGGGACGGAATTTCGGGACGGAACCTCATCGTGCCTCCTTCGTCCCGCGGCCGCTGAACGGCGTGACGGGAGCCTTGGTCAAGGCGCCTCCCAGCGCGTCGGAGTATTCGATGCCGCTGCGGTCGAGCGTGACGCCGCGAGCGCGGTCCATCTCCACCATCGCCTTGGCGTACGCCGTCATCGCGCCCACTTCGGCGTAGCGGGCGCTGGTGTAGTCCCGTTCTCTGAGGATCACCTGGTAGGAGGTGGATGCGCCGGCCTCCAGTTTGACCTTCTCTCCTTCCCACATTTCACGGGCCAGCGCGGATGCCTTGTGGGCGGCTTCCACCTGCGCCCTGCCCTGCTCCAGCCCGATGATGGCCTTCCGCACCTCCATCGCGATCGAGTTGCGGGAGCGCTGCCGGTTGATCCGCAGCTGGTTGTTTTCGAGCTGCGACCGCAGGCTGTCCGCCTGCGCCGTGCGGTTTCGCAAAGGGATGCTCATGCTGAAGCCGGTCGCGTATTCGGGATACTCGCCGCTGAAACTCTGGGCGAACGCATCCGTCATCCCGGATTCTTCCTCGCTGCTCTTTCCCTGCAGCCCGGCGCCGGCATAGAATCCGAAAACCGACAGGGCCGGCCTCAGTGCGTCCGCCGTGTAGCGCACGGAGATGTCCTGGTTCTGCAGGCTGACGTCCGCCTGGCGGAGCTCCGGGCGGTTTTCCATCGCGGCTGCGAGGGCGGTCTCGAGGTCCGGGATGTCCTCGCGGCCCGGTTCCGGCATCGGGTCCCTGAGGACGATGCGCGCGGCGTCCAGTTGCGGGCTCATCTTTTTTACCAGCATGTTCTTCAGGGTGGCCTCCTGCAGCTGCAGGTTCGTCGTCGCGATCGTCAGGTCCCGGGTCCGGGCGGCCACTTCCGATTCGGCCGAAGTGACATCCAGCGGAGACATGGTGCCGACGTCGAGGCGGATCTGGTTGTCCCGGTACAATTGCTGCGCGACCGCAAGCGCCTGCTCGGCCACGCGGACGCTTTCCTGCAGGGAGGCGAGGTCCCAGTAGGCATTCTCGACCGCGGAAACCACGGTGATGACCTGCAGCCGGAACACGTGCTCGGCGACCCTGGTATTGTTGCGCGCGACGAGGATGTAGCGCTGGTTCGCCATCCGGCCGAAGCCGTTGAGCAGCGGCTGATTGATCCCCAGCGCAAAACGCGTTACCGACGCCGGATTGAACAGGAGGTTCTGCTGGGTCGAGCTCTGCCTCTGGCCGTTCAGCGTCAGCGAGATGCTCGTGCCGGGTGAGAAGAGCTGCGCAAAGCTCGTGGTGAACGCGGTATTCTCCGCGACGACATTATAAATGCCGGACACGACCTTCGAGTTCAGCGGGGAAGTGACGCGGTTGTAGCTGAAATTCACATTCAGCGTCGGATCGAAATTGCCCGCCGATCCGACCTGCACCGCGCCGCCGCCGCCCGTGATCCCGCCGGCGCTCCCGACGCCGGATCCGGTACCGGATCCGCTGATGCCGGCGCCAAGCGCGCCCGCCGTCAGGCCGCCGGGCGTCGAACCGCCCGAGAACCCGCGCGGCGATTGCCCCGCCAGGCTGCGCAACAGGTCGGTCTGAGAGAACTCCGGGATATAGCGCTGCACCGCCACGTCCAGGTTGTTTTCCAGCGCCAGCGCCAGCGCATCGGAAAGGCCGAGCTCCAGCGTGCCGTCGCGCATCAGCGTATCGATTCTCGGCGAATTCTCCAGTTCCAGTTTCGGGACCCTCTTTGCCTGGAACCGGCTGAAGACACCGGAAAACGGCCCCGGGTCGCCGGTCTGATACCGGCCGATCTGCGGGAACTCACCCGTCGCCGATTGACCGAATAGAAGCGCCTGAGAGGCCAGCCAGTAAACGCAGAGTGCGGCGCAGAGCGCTGATTTGCATGGTTGCCTGTTCATCGGGACCTCCTGTGCCGAGGATCATGGTTAAGCCGCGGCGATTGTACAACAAAACGGGGCGTGGACCACACATGGAGGAGGGAATTTCAGGGCCGGGACAGAATCGGGTCGCACCGGCGGGAAACCGAATCCTCGCGCACGTGCGGCGAGCAGTCCGCCAAGCTGAAATACGACGGCTGGATGCTATTGTTTCGGCAGGCGCCGGCCGGAGACGGGCGCGTTACTGGCTTGCGTGCTTTTGCGCGGTTTCGTACACGGGATCGTCGACTTTCAACCCCACCAGAACCTCCTTGCCGTGAGGCTTGCAGTAGACCACCTCTCCCGTGAATGTGACGGTGCCCCATTCCACCCGCGCCACCGATCCCACCTGCAGTTTCCTGCCGAGGATCAGGCTGAGGCCGTGGACCGAGAGGTTCGCCAGCCTCGCCCTGGCATTGAGGCCCGGAAGGTCGGAACAGGTCACGTTTGCAGTCAGATCGGTCTTGAATCTCGTTCGACTTCGCCTGTTCATGCTCGTTCCATCGGTTGCTCGCCGCAGATTCCTTAGAGGAAAACTTGCGCCGCGAGGTCTTGGGTTCCGTTTGACAAAGGGGACTCTGTCCCTCTATGCTCGGCTTCTGAAGGCTCCCTTATATCATCAAAGCACCGGGAGATAAACTGCCAAGGAAGGGTGAAACGACGGGTCGCATCCGCCGTAGCCACGCGGAGGCGGGAGATAAACCGCCAAGAGAAGGAAGGACGAGACGATGGGACTGATCAGCATCGATGCCAGCAAATGCAAACGGGATGGATACTGCGTGCGGGATTGCCCGACGGCCATCATCGAACTCCCGGCCGAGGGCTTGCCCGAGATTGCCCCGGATCGGGAGGGTTCATGCCTCGAGTGCGGCCACTGCGTGGCCGTGTGTCCGTTTGGCGCCCTCAGCCACGCGCGCATTCCCATGGGCGAGTGCCCGCCCATCGCAAAAGAACTCCGCATCTCCGACGATCAGGCGGCGCAATTCCTGAGGTCCCGGCGTTCCGTCCGCCATTTCACGGATAGGCCGGTAGAGAAGGAGAAAATCCGCCGGCTGATCGATCTGGCTCGCTATGCCCCCACGGGAGGAAACAGCCAGATGGTGGAGTGGATCGTCCTGGACGACAAATCACGCATCCGGGAAATCGCCGCCCTGACCGTGGATTGGCTGCGGGAGATAGTCAGGAATCCGCAAGTGGTCGCCGCCAGCCCCTACCTGCCTTTGACCGTGGCGACCTGGGATGCGGGAATGGATTCCGTTTTGAGGGGCGCGCCCGTACTGATCACGGCCACGGCTCCGGGAGAGGCGATGAACGGAACCGTGGACCTCGCGATTGCGCTTGCCTATCTCGATCTGTTCGCCACGACGCTGAACCTGGGGACCTGCTGGGCGGGGCTGCTCCAGGGGGCGATTTTGAACTCCCCCGCAGTCAAGGCGGCCGTAGGCATTCCGCAGTCACATCCGCACCATTACCCCATTATGGCCGGATATCCCGAGCTGCGCTACTACCGGCTCCCGGAGCGCAAAGCCCCAAAGATCACATTCGCCTGACTCCTTCCCTGCGCATTACCGCCCGGCGGAATTACGGTGACAGTCACCATAATTCCATCAGGCGGAATGGGTATGCACGGGGTGGCCTGTGCTATTCCAGGAGTCCGGGCGGAACCGCCGCGATGATCTTCTCGTCCATTTTCAATCTGGTTTCTCTCCGGGCCCTGTGGATCATGAGCTCGGCCGTCCTGTAGAGCTGGTCGCGCGTGAGGATCTTGCGGGCGACTCCCTGTTCGATGGCCTTCAGGCCTACGGCGACCGCCTCGCGGACGAAAACATCCGGCTCGTCCATTTTAGGGATGATGGAGTCCGCACTCAGGCCCCTGTCTTCGGCGCATTTGGCGAGTTCCGTCGCCGCCGCGATGCACATCCCGTCCGTGATGGTGGTGGCCGCCACATCGAGCGTCCCGCGGAAGATGCCGGGGAATCCCAGAGAATTGTTGATCTGGTTGGGAAAATCCGAGCGCCCGGTGCCTACGACCGCGGCTCCCGCCTCCTTGGCGTCCCAGGGCCACATCTCGGGAATCGGGTTGGCCGTGGTGAAGACGATTGGATCTTTCGCCATGCCGGCCACCCACTCTTTTTTCAGAGTATCCGGTCCCGGCGTGGATGCGGCGGAAACCACGTCGGCGCCGCGCATGGCTTCTTCGATGCCGCCGACAAGGTTGTCTTTGTTGGTCATCTGGCACATCGCCCACTTGTCTTTATGTGTCTTCTGGAGCTCCGTCCGGCCTTTGTGCAGGGTGCCCTTCGTGTCCACGAAGATCAGGTTGCCGGGTTTCGCGCCGCACGCCATATAGAGCGCGCCGATGCGTATGTTCGCCGCGCCGGAGCCTACGAGGGTGATTTTGACGTCTTCGATCCGCTTGCCGACGATCTTCAGGGCGTTGATCAATCCCGCGAGGCAGACGGTTGCGGTCCCCTGCTGGTCGTCATGCCAGACCGGGATCCTGCACCGTCTTCTCAGTTCGGCGAGAATGGCGAAGCACTTGGGCTGGGCGATGTCCTCCAGGTTGATGCCCCCGAACGATGGCTGGATCAGCTCCACCGTCCGGATGATTTCCTGCGGATCCTTGGTGTCCAGGCATATGGGGAAGGCATCCACGCCGCCCAGGTATTTGAACAGAATGCCCTTTCCTTCCATAACGGGCAGCCCGGCTTCCGGGCCGATATCGCCGAGCCCGAGGACGCGCGTCCCGTCCGAGACTACGGCGACGGTATTCCCCTTGTTGGTATGCTGGAACACCTTCTCGGGATTTTGGGCAATATCCTTGCATACTTCCGCCACTCCCGGCGTATACCAGATCGCGAAGTCGTCGAAGTTTCGGATGCAGCATTTCGGCGAGGTTTCCAGTTTCCCGTTATAGAACGGATGGAGTTTCATCGCATCCCGTGCGGGCTTGTATGCCTTTGCCAGCAGCTCTTCCTTGCTCATTTTGGGGGATGCGGATGCCCGCGTCGATTGCGCGGCCGGGTTGCTATCCTTGGACATTTGATCCTCCGTCAAATGGTTCGATCGTGCGGTATAGAGTGAACGCGTCTGAGCCTGCGGCCATGCATCGCGGCCGCAAATATCAAATCTGCTTATCCCGGCCACAATACCCTGCCGCGCTCCGTCAATTCAATAGGGAATCCCCGGACCGCATCCCGCCCGGGATGCTCCCGACTCTCCCGCCTTTCCATAGAAAAGTACGAAACGGGCGGCTGCCCACATTTCAGCGGGTTAACGCTGGATCGAACTCAGGTCGCGGGTCAGGTCCTTCAGTCCGAGGTCTTCCAGCGCTCTTTCCGACGGGATGCCGGTCCTGGTGTCCCAGCCCATCGCCCTGTAGTACCCGTCCCGCAGGGCGTCGAAATCGATTCCGGGCGGCGCCCCCTGCGCGACCGGCAAAAGCTCTTCCCGGATCCTCTGCGGCAGCCGGACCTGGTCCGGCGTGATCCCCTCCCGGGCGTTGAACGCCTGCCTCAGGGTCAGGACTCTCCGCCCGGCTTTGAGAGCCTCTTCCCATCCGTAATCCCATCCCGTAACGCCGGCGATCAACGCCGCTACATCGGGCGGCGTGGTGTTCACCGTGTACAATGCGCACAGGCCGGCCGAATCGAGCAGTTGGTGATAGGCAAACCCGGTTGCGTAGATGTCGCCTTTCCTGTCGAAGTCCGAGAACGGATTCGCCGCGGGAGCCTGCAGCGCGGGATCGGGTCCGATGGAAATCCCGTTTTCCAGCATACCGGCCGCCTGGTTGGCCATGTGATGTCCCGGGTTCGCATCGGCAAAGAGGGCCGTGGCCCCGGCGGGACTCATGCGCGGATCGTGGAACGGAAGCCCTTTGCCCCGGACTGCCACGGCATACCGTTCCGCCCCCCTGCCGATACGTTCCGCGGCGATCGTGGGCCCGTCGGCGAGAACGGCCCCGAAACCCTCGCGTTTCGCGATCTTCTCGGTCAGCGCGACGATGGATTCCGCATTGCCCCAGGAAAGGTCCAGGCCGTCGGCGTCGCGGGCCGTAATCAGCCCTTTTTCGAAGCATTCCATGGCCAGCGCGATGGCTGTGCCCGTCGAGATGGTGTCGATGGCGTACCGGTTGCAGATGTCGTTGGCCTTGATCACCGCTTCCAGGTTGTCGTTCACGAGGAGATTTCCCAGGGCCGCGATCGTCTCGTATTCCGGACGGTGCATTTCGCCGGCGACCGAGAAGGGCCCCTCGGTCTGCTCGATGATCGCCCCGCACCGTATGGGGCAGGCCTGGCAGGCGTAGGGACTCTTCTTGTATTTGTCCATGTTGGGGCTGTCGAGCCGGGCCGCGGTCGGCATCGAATCGGACCCGGTCCTGCGCCAGTTCTGCACGGGAGAATCGCCGATGGAGATCAGGAAGCTGACGGCGCCTCCGGTGCCCGCGGCGGTCAATCCCTTCGCAAACTCGCTGTTGCGGATCACGTCCAGGAACCGCGCCTGCGCCGCCTTGAGACCTTCGCGGTTTGCGACGGCGATCCTGCGGCCGCCCCCCGAGATCGCGACCGCCTTCAGCAGTTTGGATCCCATGACGGCCCCCGCGCCGCCGCGCGCGGCGATCCGGCCTTTCTCGTTCACGATGCCGGCCAGGAGCGACCGGGCTTCGCCCGCCGGTCCGATGGATGCGATCCGGGCTTTGGGATCGCCGATTGCCTCGTGAATGGCGTCTTCGGTCGCATAGGTGTCCTTGCCCCACAGGAAACCGGCGTCGTTCAAGGCGGGCTTCCCGTCCTGCAGCAGCAGGTACACGGGTTTCGGCGCGATGCCGCTGAAGAAGACGGCGTCGTAGCCGGCGGCCTTCATCGCAGGTCCGAAAGTGCCGCCCGCGTTGGATTCGCTCCAGGCTCCGGTCAGGGGAGACTTGGTGACCACGCCGTATCGCCCGCTTCCCGGCACCGATGTGCCGGTGAGAACACCCGCGACAAATCCCAGCATGTTGCCGTCGCCCAGCGCGTCCGTGCGCGGCTGCATCCGCTCATACAGGATCCGGATGCCCAATCCGTATCCGCCGATAAAGCGCCGGCCGATCTCCTCCGAAAGCGCTTCCTCCCGAATCGAGCCCTCGCTCAGATTCACAAAGAGCATTTTGCCTGCATAGCCACCGAGCATGGTTCCTCCTCTCCGTCCCAGGATCGAGCACGAATCCCCCGGTTCGAACCTGCAGCCATTGGTTCCCGTCTTGTGCGGCAGTATACTACAGACTCGCGGCAGGACAGGAAATACAAGCGGCCTTTTCGGCCGCAGGGGAGCATTATGGATATCTGGAAGTTTTACGACATCACGCACACCGACCACGTCATCTGCAATCCCAGCAACCCGGAAAAATTCGCGCGTCTGGTAGACCGCGTGCGCCTGCCCGAAGGGGCGAAGGTGCTGGAGGTGGCCTGCGGCAAGGGGGAGCTGCTGGCGCTGCTCGCGGAGAAGTATTCACCCGCGGCCGTCGGCATCGACGCCTCCCCGCCCTGCATCCGTGACGCCCGCGCCAGGCTGGCGGCCCGCGTCCCCGGAGCCGACATCACGCTGCTGGAGATGGACGGAGCGCACTACCGGCCCGGTGCAGCGGAGAGCTTCGACCTGACCGTCTGTCTCGGCGCGAGCTGGATTTTCAACGGGCATAGGGGAACGCTGGAAGCGTTGCGCGCGTGGACCCGGCCGAATGGGCAGATCGCCGTCGGGGAACCCTACTGGCGGCAGGATCCCGATCCCGAATACCTGCGGCGGACGGGCTTCGCGCCCGATATGTTCGCAACGCACTACCAGAACGTCGTCGCCGGGCAGGAATTGGGATTGGAGCTGCTGTATACGATCGACAGCAGTCACGACGACTGGGATGTGTACGAAGGGCTGCGGTGGACCGCCGGCGAGAACTACGCCCTGGTGCACCCGGAGGACCCCGACGTGCCGGAGCTGCTGTCGCGCATCCGCAGGGAGAAGCAGGATTATCTGCACTACGGCCGCGATGCCGTGGGATGGGCGATCTACCTGTTTCGAAAATGATCCATGAATGCCGGATCGTTTTCCGCCTTCGCGGCAAGTCTTCCGGGTATCCCAATCCGCATTGTATGTTTTGATTCCAGATTCCAGATTCCAGATTCCAGATCTCGGATCTCTCATCCCGGATCTCGCATCCCAGTCAAGCGTGAGTCAAGTCAGAACGAGGGAATGTTGGACTCCCGGTGTTTTTTCGTGCATTATTTCGGTGGATAATTTTATGCGATGGGTTTTGCGGTCGAAAATTCACCAGGCCACCGTTACGGAAGCGGACGTTTCCTACGTAGGCAGCATCACCATCGACCAGGATCTGGTCGAGAGGGCCGGCCTGTGGGATGGGGAGAAGGTCCTCGTCGTCAGCAATACGACGGGAGAGCGGCTGGAGACCTATGTCATCGCCGGCAAGAGGGGTTCCGGGGAGATCTGCATGAACGGGGCCGCCGCGCTGACCATCAAGCGCGGGGAAGAAATCATCGTCATGGGATTCGAACTGACGGCAGAGCCCATTGTGCCCGCCATTATCCTGGTCGACAAATCCAACAAATTCCTCCGGCAGCTTTAATTCGCCGATCCGGCCGTCCTCGCTTGCGGATCGCTTCGGCCAAACGCGTGCGTCTTCTCCTTCCCCTGCGCCCGTCGAAGTGCCCTCCCCACCCTCCGTACTTCTACCCAGGCATGAATGCGCAATTCAGCGCATGGATCTCGCGGTTCCGGATTCTTATGGGGAATTTGAGTATAGATGGAATTCCCGCCGGAGGCTTACTGAAACCGGCCGCGGGATTTCCAGAAATGCCGAAGAGCAGAGCATTCAGGAGTTGACTCCATCCCGCAGGGGAGAAGGTCAACGGGAATGCATCCATCGCGAATCGAAACGTCCGCCGAACGGCCGGGGCGGAGGGGCGTTTTTTGCAAAGGGGGATTGCCATGGCGGCAGAACCGAGATTCGACACGATAAACGGCGTCAGCCTGAAAGTCCTGGCGGAGACGATCGATGCCATAAAGAAGGATCCCGGATTGGGTCGATGCAAATTCCGGGCCCGCAACAAATGGATGGGCGGTACGAAGAACGGCACGACGGTAACCGGTTTCTACGGCGCCCGGGCCGAACAAAAGCACGCGCTTGCTTTTCACATGCTGGCGGATGAGCCCCCGATTCTCTCCGGAGGGGACGAAGCGGCAAACCCGGTCGAGCATCTGCTCCATGCTCTGGCCAGTTGCGTTACGACCTCGCTTGTCGCGCATGCGGCCGTGAAAGGCATCCATATCGAGGAACTGGAATCCGAATTGGAGGGCGATCTTGACCTGAACGGGTTCCTGGGGCTGGATCCCGGTGTGCCCAAGGGCTATACCAATATCCGCATGAAGTTCAAGGTGAAGACCGACGCCGAAAACCTGAAACTTCTCCGGAGGCTGAGCGAATTTTCGCCCGTTTACAACACGCTCAGCCACGGGGTCAACGTCGACGTCGAGATCGGGCCGAAGTAAAAGCGAGTGCTGGCATACGCAGATTGATTCCGGATTCCGGATTTCGGATCTTGCATCTCGGATTCCGTGCAGGCGTGAGTCAAGTCGTAGCGAGAAATTTTCGGATATCGTTCGGGAATGCGCCATCTGGAATCCGGAATTTGGAATCTGGAATCCATTAGTGAATCATGCGGGTAAAATGGATGGGGGAGAGGCGCGCCGGGTCAGAATCCCTTGCGCCGGTGAACGATCAGACGGGGATTTTCCGAGCGCCACCGGTAGTAGCCTTTGACGTCCTCGAGCGGCAGGATCGTCCAAGGCGCCATCGCCGAGATTCCGTTCTTGCCGAACACCAGGTTGTCCGCGACATATACGGCGGCATGGAAGATGTTCCCCTTCTCGTCCAGGAACGCCACGATATCTCCGAGCTCGAAATCGCTTTCGACGACGAAGTAGTCTTCCTTGAGCGTCCTGAGAGCGGTGGCCACATCGAGGAACCGGTCGTCGGGTTCCGGCTGGAAGAAATTGAGGGCCGTCCACAGGCAGTTGACGACCATTGGCCGGTCCAGGTCGGCAGCCGACAACTCCGGGTAATGGTACAGGTGGTTGCGCGCGAACGGCGGCAGCAGGTAGGTCACGTCAATGGACTGGTCGGAACGGTCCGCCGCGACGGACTCCAGAAGGGGGCGGATCTGGGTCCGCCGGCCTCCCCGGCCCCAGTACTCGACCAGCGCGTCCAGGCCGGCCGTGCTTTCGACCGAGAGCCTCGCCAGAAAGGTCGGTTGCCGGAAGAGGGTCTTGCTGAGCTGCCGCATTTCGTCCTCGCCGCCGACCTCCGCGCGCACGAGTTCGATGTCGGAGAACAGCATGTAGTTGCCTTCCCGGTAGACGAGCGGTTCCACGATCTGCCGCAGGCGGGGCGATATCAGGTCCGGAGCGAGCCATTCCTCCAGATTATCCCCGCGGTACCGGAACGCCTGGGCCTGGTCCGTGTTCAGCTCGGTTTTGGCGAGCATGCCGTATATCCGGGCACGGGTCTGCCGGTCGAGGGCACGCACCCAGGCGGGATCCGGCCTGAGAATGACCCCGGAAATCCGCGGTTCGGGCTGCGCCGCCGCGCAAATTCGGGCCGCGTCGGGGGCCGAAACGCCCGATGCCAGCAGCATCCGGGAAGCCGTATCCGCGTTTGCGCCGGGAAAGTACCACGTTGGCCCGGGCATAAATCCAAAATCGGTGACCACGAGCTCCATGGGCGGGGAGATGACGATCGGGAACAGTTTCAGGTTTCCCCACTTGCCGACGCGGGCGGCCGTCGCCGCGGCGGCGCCCGCAGACTCCCCGTGGACAGGGCTTCCCGCCCGCATCCAGACGGCAATAAACCCGAACCATGTTACGATCAGGACGGCCGCGAGCGCGAGAAACCATGGCCGCGGAATGGCCATATAGGTCACGGCCTTGTGACCATCGGTTGGAGCGTCTGACTTTTTTTTCGCCATAAACAGTGCTTGATCGACCGGGGGGCGAGTCAATCCCTTCGAGGCTTTCGGCGCCGGAATCCCGATTCCGGCCTTTCCGCAAAAACAATGATCATATACAAAAGCTTCCCTGTTTCCTCAACTCGAGACTACGGTCCTGACCGGAAAATGTTACGCCTGGGATGCGATAAATTATGACTATAGTTGTTAGAAAATTGTAAAATATATCTCCGGGCCGGATGAGGCCGTGGTTGCCGGGGCGGATTGACTGCAGCCGTGCGGATCCGGCGCCCGCGCCGGCAGCCGGAAGTGCACGTAGGCATAGGGTTTCCCGGCTGCGGCGAAAATTGCCGGCTGGCCGCACGGAAACCGTTGCGCGGGGAGCGCCGGAAGCAGAAGGATTCGATCAGCGGATGCGGGTTTTTGTTACGATGGCGGAGAGGGCAACCGGACCGATTTCCCTGGAAATCGTCTCCGTCATGCGGCACAGCGCTTCCCCGAGCGCCGGCAGGCGGTCCTTGGGGAGCCGGTAGGACGGTCCGACGATGGCGATGGAAGCGATGGGGTTCCGGTCCTTATCGAATAGGGGCGCCGCGACGGCGTTGATGTCCTCTTCGTATTCCTGTTCGGAAATGGCGTAGCCGCGCGCCTTCGTCGCCCGGAGGTCGGCCATCATTTCCTGGAGCGACTCCCGGTTGTGGCCGGAGGCTTCCGCCAGGTTGTCGCGGATGATTCTTGCGGCGGCGTCTTCGGGCAGAAACGCCAGCAGTGCCTTCCCCGACGCGGTGAAGTACGCCGGAAGGCGCTGGCCGACGGCGGCCGCCAGTTTGACGCGCTGGGGGCTCTCGATCACGTCGAGATAGATGACCTGAGACCCGTCCAGGATCGACAGGTCCACCGTCTCCCCGTATGCGGCGGCCAGTTGCTGCAGGTACGGCTTGGCCCAGCGATGCAGCGCTTCGTCCTGCAGGACCAGCGAGGACATCTCGATGAAGCGGAGGCCGAGGCGATACAGGCCGGTGGAGCCGTCCCGCGTGATGAAGCGCTTTTTCTCGAGCGTCGCCAGGAGGCGGTGCACCGTGGTTTTGGACATGCGGATCGCTTCGGCGATCTGGGTGAGCGAACGGGCGGGTTCTTCGCGGGAGAAGCAGAGCAGAATGTCGAGCGCCCTGTCGACCGAGCGGACTGGTTGTGACAAAGCGAATCCCCCTATCGAAAATCGGAAAAGTCTCAAACCGGCCCCGGAGCAATGTGGCGCCGATGCGGGGAGTTGCCCGCCGCATTGGGAACGCGCGGGCAACTCCCGTTCGGGTTGGCAAACCGGAAAACCTAGGGCGGATAGGAGATCGTGTACAGATGCTTTCCGCCGTTCAGGGGGCCCTTCAGGACTGCTTCCACTTCCTTGGGGTCCCGCTGCGTGGTCTTCTCGATCGGGGGAAGTTTCCCGGCCGGGAAGGCGGTCATGATATCCGTGATCAGCTTGCACATGTAATCCAGCAGCTCGCCGACGCCTGCATAGGCTTTTTCCGCACTGGCAAGCGTCGGATGCC
Organism: uncultured Acidobacteriota bacterium; assembly: GCA_964613495.1. Classification (GTDB taxonomy): domain Bacteria; phylum Acidobacteriota; class UBA6911; order UBA6911; family UBA6911; genus UBA6911. The sequence goes on from CAZTHE010000091.1 coordinate 15,987, forward strand.
CGATCACGCCTTCCGGATAGACGTTCACTTCCGTCCCGCTCAGGCCCACGTGCTCGTGTCCCCGGATCGGCCGGTGGTACACCTCTCCGCCTCCGTCCACGTGCCCCGGAGGAAGGAAGCCGGAGGGCTTGTTGTCCACGGCCAGCTTCATGTCGCAGAACTCGGGGAAGAGCGCGAGAGAGTAAGACGCCTCCGCCTCGTCCGCATGAGAGAACTGCGTCTCGAAGGGGCCTCCGTACGCCTTGGTCCTCAGGTGGTCATGAATGACTGTCTCCCAGTGCAGCGAAATCAGGATGGACGGCACCTGGTACTTCTTCGCCCACTGGTGGAGTGCGAGTGGAATGACTTCTTCCTGGCCATGGCCGTTCAGAAAGATCTGCTTTCTGAAGCCCATGTTCCACAGGCCGGCGATGATGGCCCGCAGGTTCGCCAGGAATGCGTCTTCGGGAACGACAACCGTGCCCGGCATGCCGAGATGGTTGAACGGATGGGAT
>CAZTHE010000092.1:0-221 GCA_964613495.1 uncultured Acidobacteriota bacterium
CGGCGGAGAGACCGTCTCGTGTTCGTAGCGCTGCAGGATCTCCCGCTGATCGAGATCGAGCGTTTCGCAATACGCCCGCAGGAACGCACGGTTATACATCCCGCCCGGCAGCTCGGAATAGCGGCCGCCCTCGAGGCTTTCCAGATAATGAAGGCTGATGCGTGTGTCCGCGGCCACCTGGGAGAGGGGACGGCCCAGCCATGCGACGGCCTGCATCACGC
>CAZTHE010000092.1:231-5238 GCA_964613495.1 uncultured Acidobacteriota bacterium
CTACCTGGGAGAGGGATATGTTGCGTTTTTCGCGCTCTGACTTGAGATCCGCCGCAAGCGATGCCATAGCAAAATTTAGTGGGTTAAACCTGCTACCCGGGCCAAAAACATCCTTTTCTTTTCTCTTGATGCTGCATGGTACCTGCGGAACCAATCTTTGTCAATTAAATACAGCTATTTGCGGCCTGCCCGGGCTTCTGTTGCGGGCCTATTCCGTTGCGTGAAAACCGGATCCGCGCAGCGGATAGTTTGGATTGCGGGGGGCGCCGCAGTGTGTTAACTTCACTCGCCTGTTTTATTTATGTCTTCACGACGGCGCGGCGCCGCCGGAGACACGGCGGTAAGGTCCAGGGGTGCGGGACTCGGGGGAGCGCTGCAGCGACGATGAACGTTCTAATGCTCGTGGGCCGGGACGGTTGGCCCGAATGGATGGGGAACATGGGCTCCGTGCTGCTCGGGTTCGGCGGCCTCGGGGTCATGCTGCTCGCGGTCGCCGATTCCTCCTTCCTGAGCGTGCCGGAAGGCAACGACCTGCTGATCGTGATCCTCTCCACCGGGCGGGGCTGGGGCAATATGGCGTATTACGTGGCGATGACCACGCTCGGGTCGGTGATCGGCTGCACGCTGCTCTATTCCGTGGGGCGCAAGGGGGGAAGTCCGCTGCTGCACCGGCGCTTCCGCCCGGCGCAGATCGACCGGGCCGAACGGCTCTTCAAACGGTTTGGCCTTCTCACGGTCCTGATCCCGAGCATCCTCCCGCCGCCTCTTCCCTTTAAGATATTTGTTTTGAGCGCGGGCGTATTCCGGCTGAGACTCGCTTCGTTCCTTTCCGCCGTGATCCTCGGGAGGACCCTGCGCTATTGCATGTGGGGCATCCTGGCGGTGTTGTACGGAAATTCGGTAAAAAACTTCATGCAGGAAAACCTCCGGCAGGTGAGCATCGTCCTGCTGGCCGTATTCGTGCTGGCCGCCGCCGGCGTCCTGTTCTGCTGGGTGCGCCGGAAGAACAAGGCCGCCGCGTAGCGTCTTCGCCCGCGGCCCGGGATGCGTTCTTCCCTGGCCGCCTTTGAATGTCGCAGTTGAATTGACAACTACGCCGCACTCTGTTAGATTTGCGCGTTTAAGTTTGATTCGAGCCTGAATGAGAGAACTGTTTGGATCTCCGATATTTACGGCCGTGCGGCTCCGGGTTCCGGTTGTGGCATGCCTCATGCTGCCGCTCGCGGTTCTTTCGGGCTGCGGCATCAGGAAAACCGTAAAAATCGAGGTCCCGGAAAAGATCCTCGCGGCGCGGACGGCCAGTTTCGAGGAACTGGCGGATATGCTGCAGGGCTACGACCGCATTCGATCGCTTTCCAGCAGCCTGGACATAACCTACTCCTACGGCAAGCGGGAGAGCGGCGTGATCCAGGAGATCAGGAAGCAGCCGGGCTACATCCTGCTGCGGCGGCCGGACGCCACGCACCTGGTGGTGCAGAACTTCGTGACGAAGATGCGGGAACTCGAAGTGCTCTCGGAAGGGGACGCGCTTTCGATCTACTACCGGCGCGAGAACGCGCTGTATGTCGGAAAGAACAGCGCCAGGAATCTTGTAGTCGCCAGCCGGGGCGACTCGGGCGAATTTTCGATCCCGATCCGCGGTGCGCATATCTATGAAGCCATTTTCCCGCAGAGCATCCGGTTCGACGCCCCGGGTTTTCTCTACTCGATGGAGGAGGCCTCCGACGCCGAGGCGAAGTATTATGTCCTGAACGTGCATCGGGAGGGCGCCTCCAGGCGGATCCTCCCGGTCCGGAAATTGTGGGTGGAGCGCTCCAGCCTCGCCGTGGCGAGGCAGCAGGCCTACCTCGAGGACGGGCAGGTTGCGAGCGACATATCCTACTCGAACGAGACGGAAGTGGATGGGCTCAGGCTCCCGCTGCGCATCCGCATCGACCGGCCGCTGGACGGGTATGCGCTGGACCTGGAGTTCAAGGGCTGGCGAGTCAATCCGGACCTGCCGGACGGCGCATTTTCTCTGAAACTCCCGGACGGAGTTCCGATCATTCATCTTGTAGAGAAGTGAGGAGCTGAGGCCATTTCGATGGAAAATCTCATTGCGGCAAATATCCGGTCCCGTCCCACCCGCACGTTCATCAGCATCCTCGCGGTGGCCCTGGGCGTCGTCATCATGCTCGTCGTCGGCGGGATCGCTTCCGGCACGCTCAACGATTACCTGGGTCGCACGGTGGCCGTGGGCGCCGACTTCATCCTGCAGCCGGCGGGATCTTCCGTTCTGTACGCCTTCAGCGACGCGTCGCTCAACAGGAAGCTCGGGGACACGCTGAACGGGGTGGAAGGCGTGGAGTTCGTGACGCCGGTGCTGTCGAAGTTCAGCCCCGCCCATTTCGGGCTCGTCTTCGGGATCGACCTGGAGAGCTATAACCGGTTTCCGGGCCGCCTGCAGATGCTGTCGGGACGGGCTTCGCTCAAGGGGGACGAGGCGATCGTCGACGAGATCCTCGCGGAGGCCAAGGGCCTGAAGCCGGGAATGACGCTGAACATCCTGGACCATGATTTTACGGTCACCGGGATCTGCCGCTCCGGGGCCGTGGTGCGTGTCTTCCTGCCGCTCGAGACGCTGCAGCAGATCCTGGGGACGACGGACCGGATCACGGTGCTGTTCGCCAAGGCGTCGCCGCAATCGGATACGGACACGGTCTTCAAAAACATCCAGAAGCAGTTCCCGCACTATTCGCTCCTGCGGGCTTCCGACCCCAGCCTGCTTCTGGCCGAAACGCGGCTGCCCGGGCTGAAGGAGTTCCGGATCACGGTGATCGCGATTTCCATGCTCCTGAGCTTCATGGTCATCCTGCTGGCGATGTACACCACGATTTTCGAACGCACCCGCGAAATCGGGATCCTGAAATCGCTGGGCGCATCCCGTAATTTTATTGTTGGCATGATTTTAAAAGAATCTGTTATGATATGCTGTTTGGGCGCAATCTTGGGAATCGTCATCAGCGAAATCGTTCGCAAGGTCGTGATCCTGATGTTTCCAACTTTGCAGGTATCCATGACTTTCAGGGACCTCCTGACGGGCATGATACTCGGTCTGGTCGCGGGAACCCTCGGCGCGCTCTATCCGGCCTACAAGGCGGCGCGGATGGATCCTGTCCGGGCGTTGAGCTACGAGTAGGGAAATGGACGTTATGGAGAATGCATCCTCGGGTGTCGCGATAGAAACCATCAATCTGAGCATGACGTACCGGTCCGGGCGGCTGAACGTGCCCGCCCTGCGGAGCGTCGACCTCACGGTGAAGCACGGCGAGTTCATCGCGATCATGGGGCCGTCCGGGTGCGGCAAATCGACCCTGCTGCACCTGCTGGGCGGACTGATGCAGCCGACGCACGGAAAGATCGTCATCGACGGGATCGATATTTCCCGGCTCAGCGATTCGGAGCGCACGACCGTGCGGCGCGACAAGATCGGATATGTCTTCCAGCGCTTCAACCTCCTGCCCACGCTGACGGCGAAAGGGAACATCGAGCTGGCCAAGAAGATCCACGGCAACGGGACCCGCGCGACCAACGGCGTCGACCACATCCTGAGCATCCTGGGGCTGACCGGGAAGATCGATTTCCGGCCGTCGGAGCTCTCCGGCGGAGAGCAGCAGCGGGTCGCGATCGCCCGCGCGGTCGTCAACCGGCCTAGCATCGTGCTGGCCGACGAGCCGACGGGCAGCCTGGACTCGCTGAATTCCGGCAAGGTGCTGCAGATGCTGCGGGACCTGAACGACAAGCTCGGCCAGACCATCGTCATGATCACGCACGATTGCGACGCGGCGTCGACCGCCAGCCGCGTGATCGAAATGAAGGACGGCCAGATCCTGAGCCCCAACCAGCCTTTCCACCTGAGCCACAGCCTGAGGGAGGCGGCGGAGAACCAATGACTCCATTCCGGCAGGCCGTGCACAACGTCTTCGTGTGGTCCTACGGGCGTGGAACCCTGCAGTACGACGTCATCTGCATCCTGATCCTGGCATTCGTGTTTCTGGTCCCGCCCGGCTGCTTCGTCGCGAAGAAGGCCTCCGGCGCCGGCCTGTCCAAACCGGAACCGGCGGTGCAGAGCCGGAGGGCGGAGGGCGGCGGACAAAAATGAAACGGGCCCCGATGAATACCGGCCGGCGCACGGGCCGGCGGTTTCGCCTCCTGTTCGCGGGGATCCTCGTGCTTTGCCTCGGCGCCCCGGGCCCGGCGCAGCAGGGAACGAAGGACGGCGAACTGGCGCGCATCCTCGGCAGGATGGACGCCGTGTCCAAAGGCTTCCGCTCGTTCCGCGCAAATTTTTCGCAGAAGCAGTACACGGCCGTGTTGCGCGAATTCAGCGCCCCCGATGCCGGGGAGTTCTACTACGCGCGCGCGAAAGACGGCTCCGTCCGGATGCGCCACGAGATCGTGAGCCCGGGGAAGAGAATCCTCACCATACAGGGCGACACGCTGACCGTCTACCGGCCGTCGATCAAGGAGGCGCAGACCGCCAGCCGCGAAAAAATGCGCGATGTCGTCGGATACCTGGCCCTGGGCATCGGGGAATCTTCGGCCCGGCTGCGGGAAAAATTCGACATCTCCTACAAGGGCGCCGAGACGCTCGACGGCGTGCGGTGCGCCGTGCTCGTCTTCGTGCCGAAAGAGGCGAAAACGAAATCCTACGTCGCTTCCATTACTCTCTGGCTCAAGGAAAGCACGACGACGCCCGCGCAGTACAAATTCGAAGAGCCGAGCGAAGACTACCTCCTCATCCGCTTCAGCCAGGAAAAAATCAATACCCCCATTCCCGATTCCAAATTCGAGCAGAAGATCCCGAAGGGAGTGCCGATCCTTCGGCTGTAGGGTCGACGGGGAAACGTTGGAACGTTGGAGCGTTGGAGCGTTGGAAGGTTGGAAGATTGGCCTGGCGGCCCTGAGAGATACCGGGTCAGCGGGTGCTGGCGGCTTCAGAAGGCTCGATGCGGCGCTGATCGAGTT
>CAZTHE010000092.1:5248-16403 GCA_964613495.1 uncultured Acidobacteriota bacterium
AAATTCGAGCAGAAGATCCCGAAGGGAGTGCCGATCCTTCGGCTGTAGGGTCGAAGGGGAAACGTTGGAAGGTTTGAAGGTTGGAAGGTTGGAAGGTTGGTATGGCGGCCCGGGGGGATGCCGGGTCAGCGGGAGCTGGCGGCTTCCGAAGGCCGCGTGCGGCGCTGATCGAGTTCCCTCTGTTTGGGCAGCTCTTTCCAGGTGTAATAGATCCGGTTGATGACCGTCCAGTTGCCCAGCACGGCCAGGACCCAGAGCACGGCTTCCATCCGGTTGGCGAGGCCTCCGATGATGAGCAGGACGATCCGCTCCGGGCGTTCCATGAATCCGACCTTGCACTTCGGGATCAGGGACTCCGCGCGGGCGCGCGCGTAGCTGGTCAGCACGGATCCCATGATGACGACGCCGACCAGCACGACGTAGTCGAGCCTCTGATGGCGCGCATAGTAGACCATCAGGCCCTGCAGGATGATGATGTCGGAGTACCGGTCGATGACCGAATCGTAGAAGGCGCCGAAGCTCGTCGCCGTGCGGCTGACGCGCGCCACCTCTCCGTCCAGCATGTCGAACAGGCCGGCCAGAATGATGACGCATCCTCCCCGGAAGAAGTTGCCGTAGCCGAACTCCCAGGCGGCCCAGAAACTGATCAGAACGCCCGTGAACGTAAGGATATTCGGGTTGATCTTCAGGCTGGACAGAACCCGGACGATGCGGTCGAGGACCCACTTGCCTCCCCGGCCTATGATGTCGCTAAACATGGCGTAAGGCTAGACAGATTCAAAAATCTTGTCAAGTTCAAAAGATCCGGAAACGGATCGTCAGGTACTTCTTCGGGTCCTGCCTCAGGTCGTACAGCAGCTTGGTGATCTCCGACGTGGACTGGTCCAGGTTGTTGTACAGCCCCGGGTCCTTCAGCAGCTTGCCCATGGTGCCCTTCCCCTGCTCGATTTCCTCGACCAGGGCGGCGAACCGGGTGAGCGCCCGCCGGCTGCTTTCGTAGAGTTCCTCGTCTCTGGAGAGCTTCCCGAGCGTCCCTTCGCCGCGGTCGATGCGCGCCATCACGAGATCGGCTTTTTTCAGCGTGGCTGTCGCCGTGTCGTACAGCTCCGAATCGTTCACCAGCTTGCCCAGCGTGCCGTTGCCGCTCTGGATGCTGTCGGCGATCCTGTTGAACTTCTCGAAGGCGTCGATCAGGCGCCGGTACATCTCGGGGTCCTGGACGACCTTGCCGAACGTGCCCTTTTCGCTGCGCATGTCCTGGATCAGGCGCGTGGTTTCGGCGAAAGTGTCCCCCGCGCGGCGCACCGCGACGCGGAGATCGTTGATGGTATCCCCGACATCCGCCCCGATCTTCTCGGGATTGATCTTGTTCGTGATGGTCTTGAACTGTTCGGAAAGGACGCCGAAATTCGCCACGACATCGTTCGCCCCGGTCATGATTTCGCGGAACCCGGGCTGCTGCAGGCCCTCGATCAGGTAATGATCGCCGCGCCTGGGCGGAAGCCCCCCGAAGGTCCCCGGCGAGATGTCGATGAAGGAGTCGCCGATCAGGCCCCGGGAAGCGATGCTCACTTCCGAGTCGCGGCTGATGCGGTTGAGGTGCTGCTGCCGGATCTCCAGTTCCACCTCGACGATGCGGATCTGGCGCTTGAGGGCGCGGATGTTGTCCTGCAGTTCGTCGATCATCTTCGCGGCGCCGGGTTTCAGCGGGTCGATCTCGCGGATCTCGCCCTGCATCTCCTCGATGCGGCGGTAGACCGGCGCGTTGCCGGGGTACACTTCCGGCGGGACGATGGAGACGCTGCGGACGCGGCCGATCTCGATTCCGGCAAGCCACACGGGGGCGCCGGACTTCAGTCCTCCCACGTCGGGCAGATAGGTGACGGCGCTGGCCGATTTCGTGAACCAGTTGAGTCCCCAGCTCTGCTGCAGGATCAGCGTCGCGAGCAGCAGGAGGGCGATCGTGACGAAGATGCCCACCTTGAGCTGGGCAAGGGCGATCTGCTTTTTCGGTGGCATGGCAATCCTCTCCTCCGGCGGCGCACGCGCGCCGCACGCAATGCTCCATGGCCGTCCGCGGGCTCGTCGGGGCCTCCCCGGACGCGAAACTAGGACACGAAGGCCCGGACATACGGCAGGTCCGAATGCATCATCCGGCGGTAGTCGCCCTCGAAGCAGATGGATCCGTTCTGCAGCATGATGAAGCTGGTGCTCAGAAGGTCCGCCGCCTCGGCCGCGGGCCGGAACGCGATGCCTCCGTGCATGTCTTCCACAAGGTACTGGGTCGCCAGCGTGGTGGCCGCGTTGAGGTCGTGCGTGACGAAGACGCCCGTCACTCCCTCCTTGTCCCGCAGCTTGATCATCAGTTCGACGATCGCGCGCTTGGTGATCGGGTCGAGTCCCGCCGTCGGCTCGTCGTACAGGACGATCTTCGGCGTGCCGACCAGCGCGCGGGCGATGCCCACCCGCCGCTTCATGCCGCCCGAGAGTTCGCCCGGCATCTTGTCGATGGCGTCCTCCAGCCCGACGAAGCCCAGCAGCTGCGCGACCTCCGCGTCGATTTCCTCTTCGCTCAACCGGCCCTCCTCGGAGAGCCGGTAGCCGACGTTTTCGCGCACGCTGAGCGAATCGAACAGGGCCCCCTCCTGGAAGATCATCCCGATGATGCCGCGGACCCCGACGAGGTCGTGCTCCTTCATGGCCGTGATGTCCCTGCCCTGGATGAGGATCTGCCCCGAATCGGGCCGGATCAGTCCGAGGATCAGCTTCAGGATGGTGGATTTCCCCGAACCGCTGGCGCCCAGGATGATCTTCGTCTCCCCCGGACGTATCAGGAAGCTGACGTCCTTCAGCACGACTTCCTCATCGAACGATTTGCTGACCTTCCGGAATTCGATCATGGGTTCAAAAGGGGAGACAGGTAGATAATGAGATTGTTGAGAAAGAAATCCGAGGCGATGATCAGGATCGAGCTGCTGACCACGGCCTGGGTGGTGGACCGGCCGACGCCTTCCGTGCCGCCATGCGTGCGCAGCCCGACGTAGCACCCGGTCATCGCGATGATGAAACCGAAGACGAGCGGCTTGAACAGCGTTCCGACGACGTCCGAGAACTGGATGGCGTTGATGGCGTCCGACCAGAACTGGTTCGAGCTGATCAGCAGCTTGTAGGACGCGATCAGCCACCCGCCGATCATGCCGACCGCGTCGCAGATGATCGTCAGCATCGGGAGCATCGTGACCATGGCGACGACGCGGGGCGTCACGAGCCTGCGCGTTGGGTCGGTCCCAAGCGCGCGCATGGCGCTGATCTGCTCGGACACCACCATGGAGCCGAGCTCCGACGCGATGCCCGATCCGATGCGCCCCGCGAGCATCAGCGCCGACAGCACCGGTCCCAGTTCACGGATCAGCGTAAGCGACACGAGCTGCCCCGTCATGCTCACGGCGCCGTACCGGCGCAGGGCGCTTTCGGACTGGATCGCGAGAACGGCCCCGGTGAAAAACCCGGTCAGGATCACGATGGTGAGCGACCCGATTCCCATGCGGTCCATCTGCTGGACGATCTCCCGCCAGTAAATCGGCCGGCTGAAAAGATTCGCGATGGCCCGCGCGGCCAGAAGAGTGTAGGATTGGATTTCCCAGATTGTTTTCGCAAGAACGCGAAGGGGAAAACCCAACACTCGGGTCAGGGTGCTTTCCATAATCGTCGATTGACCTCGCGGAAGTTTATTGGGCCCCGCTTCGATAAGTCAAGGGCAAATGCGGCAACGGGGGACATAAGATCTTGCACAAAAATGACTTGGCTCTGTTTTGCGGCCGAATCACCGGGCGGAATGGAATGCCGGGCGGCGCCGGCTGCGGAAGGGGGGGCGAATGCTTCGTTTCGTGACGGCCGGTGAATCGCACGGAAAGTGCCTGACCGGCATTCTCGAGGGACTTCCGGCCGGACTGGCGGTGGACGCCGCGGCCGTCGACGCCGAACTCGGCCGCCGGCAGCTCGGATACGGCCGCGGCGGCCGCATGAAGATCGAGCGGGACCGCGTGCGGATCACGGCCGGCGTGCGCCACGGCCTGGCCCTCGGCAGCCCGGTCGCCTTCACGGTGGAAAACAGGGATTGGGAAAACTGGCGGCTCCCCATGTCGGACGAACCCGTACCCGAGGGGACGGACTGCCGGCCCGTCACACACCCGCGCCCGGGTCACGCGGATCTTGCCGGGGCGCTCAAATACGGGACGCGGGACATCCGCAATATCCTCGAAAGGGCCAGCGCCCGGGAAACGGCCGCCCGCGTGGCCGCGGGCGCCTTCTGCCGCATGCTGCTCGGGCGCTTCGGAATACGGGTGGGCAGCCACACCCTCGCCGTCGGCCCGGAAAGGGTCGCCGGGGAATGGACGGGGGCTCCGGCCGCCCAAGTGCTGGCGCTGGATCCCGAATCGCCGCTGCGATGCGCGGACACGGAGGCCGAACGGCGCATGATCGCCCGGATCGACGCCGCGGCATCGGCGGGAGACACGCTGGGCGGGATCAGCGGCCTCGTGGCCGCGGGGGCGCCCGCCGGCCTCGGGTCGTATACGCAGTGGGACCGGAGGCTGGATGGCCGCATCGCGCAGGCGCTGATGAGCATCCCGGCGGTGAAGGCGGTCGAGATCGGCTGCGGCGTCGCCGGGGCGGGGATGGAAGGCTCCGGGGTCCATGATGCAATATTCTATGACGCGGCCGCCCGGCGCTTCTTCCGGAAAACGAACCGGGCGGGCGGAGTCGAGGGAGGCGTTACCAACGGCGAGGACGTCCGGGTGCAGATCTATGTGAAACCGATTCCGACCCTGCGCCGGGCCCTGCCTTCCGTCGCGATCGATACCAAGCAGGTTTCGCTGGCGACGGTGGAACGAAGCGACATCTGCGCCGTCGCGGCCGCAGGCGTCGTCGGCGAGGCGATGCTGGCCTTCGTGCTCGCGGAAGCCTTCCTCGAGAAATTCGGCGGCGACTCGATTGCGGAAGTCGAGCGCAACTACCGGGGGTATGTTCGGCAGATCGAGGCGTATTAAACGTTTGAAGGTTTGAAGGTTTGAAGGTTTGGAAGGGTTGAAGGGGGGGGGAGCGGCCGCAGATGCCTGGTTTCGCACTTTACATGGGAATCTATCTCTATTAGAATTAAGATGTTATGATTTTGCCGATACTGAAATACGGGGCGCCCGAACTGAGAAAAGTCAGCGAGGCTGTCACAAACTTTGACGGCGAGATCGAGGAAGTCGTCAAGAACATGGTGGAAACCATGTATGCCTCCCCGGGCATCGGTCTCGCGGCACCGCAGGTCGGGGTGAATATCCGCCTTGCGACGATCGACCTTTCCGTCGGCGAAGAGCCGGGCAGGCTCATCGTGCTGTGCAATCCCGAAATAATCTCGACGGAGGGGACGCAGCGGTGCGACGAAGGCTGCCTCAGCGTTCCCGATTTCAGCGAGACGGTGGCGCGCCCGATGCGCATGGTCGTGCGCGGAAAGGATCGCCATGGGGAGGATATCGAGATTCCGGCCGATGGCCTCCTGGCACGATGCCTCAGCCACGAAATCGATCACCTGAACGGAATCCTGTTCGTCGACCGCCTGAGCCCGTTGAAGCGGAGCCTGATCCGGAACAAGATCAAGAAGCTGATCAAAGCCGGTGAATGGTAGACGATGCGCGTCGCTTTCCTCGGAACTCCATCCTTCGCGGTCCCGGCCCTGCGGGCCCTGCTGGACCGATCGTACGAAGTATGCTGCGTGGTCACGCAGCCGGACCGCCCGGCCGGGCGCGGGAACCGGCTCCGGGCGGGGCCGGTCAAGATCCTGGCCGAGGAGAACGGGATTCCGGTGCACCAGCCGGAGCGGCTGCGCGACGGGGCGCATCGGGCGCTTTTCGAGGCGCTCGGTCCCGATTTCGTCGTGACCGCCGCGTACGGCCAGATCCTGCCGGGGTGGCTGCTTCGCTCCGCCCGCATCGCGCCCATCAACATCCATGCCTCGCTGCTTCCCCGGTACCGCGGCGCATCGCCCATCGCGCATGCCATCCTCGAAGGGGAAACGACCACGGGGATCACCACCATGTGGATGAGCGAAGGGCTCGACGCCGGGCCGATCCTGATGCAGCGTGCCGTGCCGATACCGGTCGAGGCCACGCTGGGCGAATTGACGGAGGAGCTGGCGGGCGTCGGCGCGGCCCTGCTGGTGGAAACCATGGAAGCGCTCCGGCGCGGGGAGATCCGGCCTGTGCCGCAGGACGAGAGCCTGGTTACCTGGGCGCCGCGCGTCACAAAGGACGATGCCCGCGTGTCCTGGGAGCGCCCGGCGGCGGAAATCCACAACAGGATCCGCGCGCTGAATCCCTGGCCCGTGGCCACCACGCTCTTCGACGGACAGCCCCTGCGCCTCTGGCGCAGCCGCCTCCCGGAGGATGCAGCCGGCGCCTTCGCCCCGCCGGGAACGCTGCTTTCCGTCACGAAAGACGCGCTCCTTGTGCAGTGCGGCGGTGGAACGGCGTTGCAGATCCTGCAGGTGCAGCTGCCCGCGAAGGGCCGCGTCGGCGGCCGTGAGTTCGCAAACGGCGCGCGTCTCCAGGCGGGGCGGCGCCTCTTCGGGCCGCAGGATCCCGGCGGAGCGTAAGGGCCTGGTAATGAATAAAGGTTGCATCTTGGCGCGAGCGCCGGGCGGGCAGATGCAAGGCGCCGCGACGCAGGCGATGCGGTGCCATCGTCGAGGAGCGGCAACGCAGCAGATGCCCGCCCGCCGCCGCGCCCCTTCGGGCTGCGGCCCGCAGGCCCGCTGGCGTCGTTGTTCGCTCCTTACATGCAACCCGGCATGCTCGTCGCTCGCGCCTAGCCAGCGAGTCTGGGGGCCAGCAGCAAAATGTAACCTTTATTCATTACCAGGCCCTAAGCGGCCCTTTTCCCATCTGACCCGTGAATCCCATGGCCCCAAACATCTCGGCTGCCCGAAGCGCCTGCTACCGGATCCTGTGCGACGTCGAGTCCCGGCGGATGCACAGCGATGCGGCGCTGAACTCGGAGCCCATGCTCCGGCTGGACGCGCGCGACCGGAACCTGACGACCGAGATCGTCTACGGGACGCTGCGATGGCAGGCGCCGCTGGACCATGTCCTGGCGGCATCCGGCAGCCGGCCGTGGGACCGGGTGGACGCCGGGGTGAAAACGCTGCTGCGCATGAGCCTGTATCAGCTGTGGCGCATGGACCGTGTCCCGGCGTACGCGGTCGTGCACGACGCCGTGGAACTCGCCAAAAGGAGGCTGCGCCGCGGGGCCGAAGGGTATGTCAACGGCGTCCTGCGCGCGCTCGCGCGGACGCGGCCGTGGGAGGAAGCGGCATTTCTCGGGACCGCGCCGCTGCACGTGCGCGCTTCGCTGCCCCGGTGGCTCTGGGAGCGGTGGCGGGCACGCTACGGGGAGGAGGCGGCCATGGAGTACGCGCTCTCTCTGACGGCGCCGCCGCGGGCCGCCTTCCGCTTCGCGGCGCCGACCGGCGCCGGGGACGCGCCGCCGGTTCCGGCGTCGCCTTCCGGCCTGGTGCCCGGGGCGTTTCTGCGGGACGCCCCGGCGGGATCGCCCGAAGCGGAGGGCTCTTCGGACGCGAGGATTCAATATCAGGACGAGGCGTCCCAGCTGATCCCGCACCTGTTGCGGCCGCTGGAGGGAATGAGAGTCTGGGACGCATGCGCGGCGCCGGGCGGGAAGACGGGGATTCTGGCGCGGCTGTGCGGCCCGTCCGGGAGCGTGACGGCCGGCGATTCCAGGCAGGAGCGGGTATCGCGGCTCGTGAGGTCGCTCCGCGATGCCGGGTGGGCGAATGTCCGGGTAGTCGTGGCGGACGCGCGAGCGGCGCCCCCATTTCGGGAGGCCTTCGATGCCGTGCTGGCAGACGTCCCGTGTTCGGGACTGGGGACGCTGCGCAAAAACCCGGAGATCAAGTGGCAGTTCGACGCCGGGCGGTTCGAGGCGCTGGGGGAGACGCAGCGCCGCATTCTCGACCGCGTTTCCTGTGCGGTGCGCCGGGGAGGGCGGCTGCTGTATTCCACCTGCTCGACGGAACCGGAGGAAAACGAGCGCATCGTGGAGGACTTCCTCTCGGGGCATCCCGATTTCCGCATCGAGCGGCCGGAGCACCCGCCGGGCATCGACACGTGGATCGGAGCCGATTCGATGGTCCGGACCTTTCCGGGGCGGCGGCCCTGGGACGGATTTTTCGCCGCGCTGCTGCGGCGAAGCGACTGAACATTGAATTCCAGATTCCTGATTCCAGATTCCAGATAATGCGGGTTAATCGGGCGTGGGCGGGATCGCAACGAGGGATGGGCCGTGATCGTCCGGTAAAACGCATCTGGAATCCGGAATCGCTTTTCATCTTTTGCGAAGTTATTTTTGCTCAAGCTGTTAGGCGGCATGCGCCTTGAATCCATTTTTTCGCTGTGTTACCCTTCAGCGAATTGCGGCAGGTTGATGCAGTGGAGTGAACCATTGGCACGAAAGATTGAAATCGCCCCTTCCATTTTGTCTTCGGATTTTTCGCGTCTGGGCTCCGAAATCGAACAGGCCGAAAAGGGCGGTGCGGACGTCATTCACGTCGACGTCATGGACGGGCATTTTGTCCCGAACATCACGATCGGCCCGCCCGTGGTGGCCTCGATCCGCAGGTGCACCCGGCTGCCCCTGGACGTGCACCTGATGATCGAAAAGCCCGACCGGTACGTCGACGATTTCGTGCGTGCGGGGGCCGACTGGATCTCCGTGCACGTGGAAGCGGACGTGCACCTGAACCGGACGCTGGGCTATCTCCGGGAAAGCGGAGTCCGGGCCGGCATCGCCGTCAATCCGGGGACTTCCCTGGCGTCGCTCGAGGAAGTGCTGGCGCTGGCCGATTTCGTTCTGCTCATGACGGTCAATCCCGGATTCGGCGGCCAGAAGTTCATCCCGTCCTCGCTGGCAAAAATCCAAAGGCTCAGAAAATCCATTGCAACCCTCGGGTGCGAAACGCGTATAGAAGTGGATGGCGGCATCGGTCCGGAAAACCTGCGCGATGTCGCCGCGGCCGGTGCGGAAATCATCGTTGCGGGATCCGCCGTGTTCGGTCCCGGCAGGGATGCGTCCGCGGCGGTCCGGGAATTAAAGGGGATTGCCGGGCGAAACGCGGGATAGCCGCCGGCGCGGCAAGGGGCCTCCCGGGCGCCTTCCGCCTTCCCCGAGAACAGGAGTCCATGAAGCAATGAGAAATCCGATACGCGCGGCAGTTCTATGCGCCATCCTTCTCCTATCCTGGGGGTGCGGCCAGAAGAGCGCCAGGCTCCAGAAGAGCGTGGTGCCCCCGGACAAGACGCTGTATGAGACCGGTGCGGACTTCCTCAAGCGGGGGCAGTACATCAAGGCCAGGCTGGCGTTCCAGAACCTCATGATGACCTATCCGGACAGCGAAATGGCCCCCGAGGCCCACTTCGCGATGGGGGATTCGTACTACGAGGAGGGCGGGACGGAAAACTTCCTGCAGGCCGAGAACCAGTTCAAGGATTTCATCGTCTTCTATCCGGCACACCCGAAGGCGGCGGACGCGCAGCTGAAGAACATCTCCATCAACATGCGCATGATGGGGTCTCCGGACCGCGACCAGCACAACGCGTACAAGGCGCTGGACGGGATCAAGATCTTCCTGCAGCAGTTCCCGGACAGCGATTTCGTGCCGATCGTGAAAAAATACAAGGCGGACGTCGAGGAAAACCTGGCGATGGGTGACCTCGGAGTCGGCAGGTTTTATGAGGAGCGGGGCAACCTGGCCGGGGCCCGGGGCCGGTACAAGGAGATCCTCGAGCACTATCCCGAATACTCGGACCTCGCGGAAGTCCTTTTCCGCATGGCCAGCGTCCTGGACAGCTCGAAGAATCCCGAAGAGGCGGCGATCTACTACTCGAAGGTCGCGAGCGAGCACCCTTTCAGCAAAAGGTCCGAGGAGGCCCGGCTGAGACTGGCGGCCCTGGGACAGCCCGTCCCCGAAATCAACGCGGCCGTCGCGGCGCAAAACCTGGCCAGGGTGCGGGAGCCCGAGGGGTTTTCGCCGCTGAAGCCCCTGATCGACTTCGGGAAGGCGCTCGGGTTCATTCCACCGCCCGACCGCTATGAAGAGGCCAAACGGACGCTGGATGCGGAAAAGGCGAAGGTCGCGGAGGCGGAGGGCGCCAGGACGGGCGCCGACGCGGCCGGGGACGACATCCTGATCGAGAGCGAGATCCGGAAGAGCGCCACCGGCGAGACCCGGGACACGACGGTGCTGCGAAACAATCCTGGTACAGCATCCCAGGAGGATGCCGATAAGAAGAAAGAGGAACAGAAGAAAAAAAGGTACACCAAAAAAACTCCGTGAGCCGGCGATGACTTTAAAACTTCTTGTGGTGGATGACAGCCCCAATGTCCAGCGGATCGTGAAGCTGGCGTTCAGCAGTGAAGATGCGGTGGTGGAATCGGTGACCGACGGCGAAAGCGCGTTGGATGCCGCGAAAGCCTTCGGGCCCGACGTCGTGCTTGCCGATGTCTGCATGCCGGGGCGCAGCGGGTACGAGATCTGCGCCGCGATCAAGGAAGACCCGGAACTGGCACTCACGCCCGTGGTGCTGCTGGTCGGCACGTTCGATCCCTTCGACGAGCAGGAGGCGTCCAGGGTTGGCAGCGACGGGAGCCTGACCAAACCGTTCGACACCTCGGACCTGCTGCAGACCGTCATCGGCCTGGCGGAACGGCGGCACAGAGAGCTGTACGGCGAAAGCGCCGCACCGGGTGCCGGCGCGCCCGTTGAAGCGGCAGGCATGGCGGCCGTGGCCGGCGACGTGAGCGACTCCTTTCTGGGAGCCGGGAGGATCCTGGACCTGTTCGACGGCGACGAACTGCATGCGGCGGCCGCCGCGCGGGCCGCGCAGGCCCGGGCGGCCGAGATGCGGCAGGTCGAAGCGGCCGTGCGCGCGCGGGCGGCCGGGGAACCGGTCTCCGCCATTTCGGAGAAGACGCTGAACAGCATCGTGGATACGGTCCTGCGCCGCATGTCGGCGGACGTCATCCGCGAAGTGGCCTGGGAAGTGGTGCCCGAGCTCTCCGAAAGCATCATCCGTCGCACGATCGAGGAACAGGA
>CAZTHE010000093.1:0-16319 GCA_964613495.1 uncultured Acidobacteriota bacterium
GCATGCGGACGCAGCAGACATGTCCGGATCCGCCGCCGCCGCAGAAGCTTCATGAATAATGCGGGCTAGCCTTTTCAAGCAGGGAAGGTTGGTATAGGATCACCTGTCCAAAGGCGGAACCGGGTTTCGCGCAGGCAAGCAAGGGAATGATTCTGTCTATCCGCACGGGTGAATCATGGAATGGATGCTGCTCATCGTCGTCGCAAGCGCCCTCTTGTTCGATTTTACCAATGGCTTTCATGACGCGGCGAATGCGATCGCGATATCGGTTTCAACGCGGGCGATGAGCATGAACTCGGCGCTCATCCTTGCGGCCATTCTCAATGTCGTAGGCGGAATATTATCCACCGCGGTTGCGACGACGATTGCGACCGGAATCGTCCTGCCGAATGCCGTTACGCTGCCGGTGGTTCTTGCCGGGCTGGTGGGGGCGATTTTCTGGAACCTGCTTACATGGTATTTCGGAATACCGTCCAGTTCTTCGCACTGCCTGATAGGCGGTCTTATAGGAGCCGTCGTCGTCAGCTACGGATCGATGGGCGTGCAATGGGTCGACATTCTATACAAGGTTGTCGTTCCCACGGTCGCCTCACCGATACTCGGTTTTATCGCAGGCATGCTGCTTTGCCACGCCAACAATTGGATCTTCCGCTCCGCACGTCCCGGCCCGGTAAACAGGCAGTTCAGACGGGTGCAGCTCGTCTCGGCCGGCTTTATGGCGCTGTCGCACGGCTTGAACGATGCGCAGAAGACGATGGGGATTATCACTCTGGCGCTGTTCGTCGGGGGCGCCATCCCGGCGGCTCAGGTTCCGTTCTGGGTCAAAATAGCCTGCTCGTTGGCGATCGGGGTCGGGACATTCGTCGGCGGCAAGCGGATTATTCAGACGCTCGGCGTGCGTCTCGTCAAAATGAATGCGGCGGAAGGATTTGTTGCGCAGACCGCGGCCGCTTTGGTGATGCAGGCCGCGGCATGGGCGGGTGCTCCAATCTCAACCACCCACGTCGTGACTACGACGATTATGGGAGTCGGGTCCGCACGGCGAATGCGCGCGGTTCGCTGGGGGGTATCGCGGAAGATCCTCTGGGCCTGGGTCTTGACGCTGCCCGCGGCCGCGCTCGTCGGCGGCTTGAGTGCATGGGTCATGACTCTGCTCAGGCTGCGCTGACTCGCCTCGGCTGCCGGGCCTTCGCTGTTCCATTTCAGTTTCTCCTGTAGCCGGGCCGGCTCTTCACTTTTACGGACCGGTTTTTCGCGCGCACCTCGATCTCGTGCCATCCGTTTTCGGGGACACCGCGCGGCGTATAGGTCAGCAGATACCTTTGACGGAACTCAACCAGGACGGAGTGGAACGCGGCGGCAAGGTCCGACATGGATTCCAGGTTCATCAGGGACCCGCCTGTCAGATCGGCCAGGTCGCCGAGAAATGTCTTTTCGGGCATGCGGTATCTCGATGCGAACGGGGATTCCGCGGAAACAATGGGCCGATTCAGAATCCATTCTGAAGATACCGCATAAACGACGACCTCATTTCTCTTTGCCGCTTCCAGGACCGGACCGCTTGGCAGCCAACTCATCGTGTCGCGCCCGTCACTGAAAATGACGATCAGGCCGGGATCGGATCTCGACTGCGCGAGAATCATGCCGGTGTAGACTGCGTCTATCAGCGAAGAGTTCCCGAGCGGTTCGGCCCGGTCGAGGGCCCGCATAATGCGTCCGTGATCCCGGGTCGGCGGCGAACCGAGCACTACCGCATTGTTGAACGTGATCAGTGCCGCATGGTCGTCGGCGCTCAGGCCGGCAAGGAACAAGGACGCCGCATTCTTCAAATACGAGAGCATCGAACCGGCCACGCTCCTGCTCATGTCGAAAATCAGGATCGCGTTGACCGGTTCCTGCTGGAGAAGAACGGCATATTGGATTTCCTGAGCCACCCCATTGTCCAGTATTTCGAAATCGGCCGCCGTCAATCCCTCCACCGGCTTCGCGTTTTCGGTAGCCAGCACGTCCACCCGCACTTCTTCGATGGAAACGGAAAAATCCGACCTTTGGGCGGCGGCGATGGATCCGGCCAGAATGAGGAGCGCCGGCAACGGCCAGCTTCGTTTCGTCATCGAGGAGACCTTCCCGGCTTCGAGCGCAATTCTTCGTCCCGAACGGAGGCGTCCCTGACATGCGACACGTCATGGGCCCGCCGCGGATCATCGCTCCACGAATCCTTCCGGCCCGACGCGAACATGGGCTGAATCCCGAGGGTTCTCTTTTTGATGGCCATTCCGGATAGCCCCGTATCTCAATGTTTGCTATCCGGTTACAGGATCCCCCGCAATCAGGGGATCCTGGCTTGAGGATTCGGCATGTTACCAGTCCGCGCGATCGCCTGGAAGAAAGGAGAGCCGGCCGGAGCGGGAATCCTGGACTTGATCGGGAGCTATTCGATGCCCATCTCTGCCAATCATATAACAGCGCCGTTTCATACACAAAGGTATTCCCGGCGACTCCATGAGGCGTCGAGCGCACCCGGTCTGAAACCCGTATGGATAGAGTCTTAGTCCATGACTTCCATGCGTTTTGCAGAGAAATTTTCTTCCCTTTCGGAATCAGGCACTCCGGCGCTTATATTCTGAAGCTGAGCGCTGAAAGCGGACAGCTCGAAGAGCGCGGCCATTGCCAGTGTCGATATTTTCGGCTGCGGCCCGAAGCGCGGTGTGACGCATTGGCTGCCGTTTGAGCTCGGGGGCCGTCCATCCGGGTTCGGGTGCGCCTGGCTTCACGCATCGTTCCGGCGCCGATGGTTGCAATGGTGCGTGGCGGAAACCGACGCCATCAGTGAATCGCCAAATCCGTCTGCCCGTTTTTGCTGCCGGCATGCCGAAATTTCGTCAGGCGGAGGCGCCCGAAGGGATTGCGCATGGGAGCGCAGAGCATTCCAGGGCCGCCATCCGCCTCACGGCTGCACAACCAGGACCCATTCACGCCGCTTAAGATATCGCCGTCCCATCTGGGCCTGTCTTCCCGAACCATGGAGCGGATCAATTCCGCTATGTCGGAGTCTTTCTCGACGTCTGTTCGCTTCAGCACGATGTCACGGCAGCCCAATACGTGCATCCCGACCGTCCAGAGGTCGGCATTGGATCGGACGATGCCGGCGAACGCGAAGCTCAGGGCGTCCATGCCGCCATCCTCGGTCATTTCCAGCCAAAGCTCGCCGCCATGAGCCAGGGCGCTGTTATCGATGAATACACCGGCGCCTCCGGCGCGCACCATGATCGCCGCGGCCTCCATGATGGTCCGGGCGGCTTTGATCGATCCCCCACAGCCGCTAAGGGTCACGTTGAGTGTGTAGCCGTCCACGATGGCCAGTTCTTTCTCGGCCGGCGGCCGCCGGCAGGAGGAACGGAAAATTCCGGGAAACTGTTTGTCGGGCGGAAAGAAGCCCAAGGCGATCCGCGTGCCCTCCGGCAGGACCAGCCACTGCGGCGTCACGCGACAGCTATCCGGCAAGGCCCGGATCACATCCTCTGGCTGAGACCACCTGCCGGGGATCCGCAGGTCGACAATCACCGGATGAGAGTTTTGTCCATTTGAGATTTTGGCGTCTTTCATTTTTCTTTTTCTCCCGCGATTTGAATTTCGGTCTGGCGCATCGGTCGACAGGCAAAAAGCCGCCGCCGGGACGTCCTGCATAACGTCTAACCGCCTAAGGCCCGATTGAGCCAAAATTTCTTTGAGAAAAAGTGAGGGGAGGGCGCGCTGCCCGGGGAAGCGCACCCCCGCAAAAGGAGGAAAAATCAGGCCGGGAATCGGACCGAAATATCCGCGCGCTTTCAGTCCCGAATCGGCGCGGAACTGATCTGCGACGATCCGGCGAATCAATCCTGCTTTCCGAGATACCTCAAGGCGTTCTTTCCCGCGAGACGTCCCGAGTTCATGGAAAAGCAGGAGGAGAGCCCGGTGGAACCCTTGATGCTGTAACTGTCGCCGTACATGCCGCCGGCATCGAAGCCGCCGGCGTAGAGTCCGGGAACAATCCGGTCTTCCCTGTCCACGACTTCCATTTTGTCGTTTATCTTGATGCCGCCCATTGTCCCAAGGAAAACGGTTTGCGTCCTGACGGCGTAGAAGCGAGGACCGCGTATGGGTCTCAGGTAGCGCGGATTCTTGGCGAAGAGTTCGTCGTGTCCCCGATCGCAATAGCGGTTGTATTCATCCACCGTCGCCTGCAGGGTGGGGGGATCGACGCGCATGAGCACGGCGAGCGCGGCAACGGAATCCGCCTGATAGACCTCGTCGGCACGGGCCGTGGGTGCTTCCTCGAGTTCCCTGGCAAGATTCAGCAGGCGCGATCCGGGGGGAAAGTCGAGCGCCATTGCCTTATCGATGCCCCGTTCCTCGAGCTGGCGGACAATGGAGGTATCGAAAATGGTATAGCCGCAGCCCTTGTCCTGCTTAACGGAAGCATTTCCCATCGACGTGTCGTCGAATGTGACCGTCTCGTCGCAGAACCTCTCGCCACGGCTGTTGACCCACAGGTCGGGTTGGACAACGGCAAAGCCGATTTCGGTCATCGTGCCCGGCCTGTCCCTGCCGGTTCGGAGCGTCTCTATGACATGGATCCCCTCGGAAGCGGCGCCGATGGCATGGGCCATGCGGATGCCGTCGCCCATTTTGCCTTCGTTCCCGACGGGGAAGAGATTCACGTTGAGATCAAGGCCCGTGTATTTCTTTATCCATTCGGCATTGTTGGCATAACCGCCGCTGGCCACATGGACCACCCGGGCATCCACGCGTACTTCTTCCCCGTTTTCCTCCACAATCAACCCCTCGATGCCGCCGCTTTTCATCAGGATTTCTTTGACAGGGGTTGAAGTCCTGATCGTTACCCCTTTTTCAACTGCCCGGGCGCTCAGGGCCTTGACCACATCTTCGCCGGAGTCGGCGATCAGGTGATAGGTCTGCCGAGCCCCCGGGATGTTGGTTACCACATCCGTGAAGACAACGCCTCTGGCCTGCAGCCAGGGGATGGTTTTTCTCGCTTCCTCCACGATTGCTCTCACGAGACGCGGATTGGCCAGCCAATGACTGTATTCCATGATGTTCCGGAAGGCTTCGTCCCGGCTGTAGGAAATGCACTTCCTGCGCTGCATCTCGCTTTCTGCGGCAAAGGTCCCCCGGAAGTTGACGGAAGTGCCTCCAATGGCCGGCTGCTTTTCAAAAACCGCAACTCTGGCTCCCCCTTCGGCAAGGGTGACCGCGGCCGTGAGGCCGCAGGCGCCTGAACCGAACACCGCTGCATCGTATTCAACTATGCGTCTCATCGCATTCGCCTTTCAGAATCTCTGCAAACACCGGCAGTTGAGAAAGCGGGTCGCCTTCCACGGGGACCCTTTCATGCATAAGCTCACTATGATCGCAGATATCGGGAACAAATCGAAAAGAATTGTGATGGCTCGGGGTTCCTCCGGCATGATCGGCAAATGGTACGCGGAGATGAAATTGCGCTTTCCTGGCGCAACGAACGCCCAATGAGCACTGCACATCAGGCATCAATTCCGGTGTTGCGTTCGAGGCGGCTTTCCTGGAAGGATTCGAAGAGCATCCGTCGGCGCATGCGCTGACCGGCGGGATTCTTCGGGAACGGGGCTGCCGGTATTTCCTGCGTCAGACGGGGATAAAGCCCTCGATCATGCCCGCAAATATGCGGGAGAACTCAGCCTTTGTTCTATGGAAACATCGGGCCGGACCACCCGTCCCCTATGCCGTAGGGCAGCATGGTTCCGAAAGCGAAAATCCCGCGGAGCTTTCCATTCTTCGTTTTAAAAATGTCCGCAAATGGCATCGAGCTCGGCGTCGCGGCGAAACTGGGCTGAGTCGTTCCGTCCGGCATCCGGATGGTGGCGAGCCCGCGGTGGTTGAAACAATAGAGCCCCCAGGTAAGGCCCCGCTCTTCATCTACAACAGGAGTGCGGCGGGGGCGAACATTATAAATGGTCTTCAGCATGGGTGGGATGATGCCGTCCGGTGTTTTGCAGGATTGGCTCGACGGCAGTCCCGGTATGGATACGGCGCCGGGGATCGATCCGCAGGTCACCATCCCGTTTTCAAACCGATAGGCGTCCTTGTCCCATGGAATGGCGCTATCGTTAAGCTTATCGAGGGCCTCGAAATAGAGGTCCGGCATCCGGAGCATCCGGCTGCGCGTCATGCGTTCGGAAGGAGCCAGGGTTTCGGTAAACGCGGGCGGGGGGCTTTTCATGTTGCCCAAAACGTTTTCGTTCACGTCGCGTACTACAATGGATTCCGCCTCCGTTATCCGGCCGTTTACCAGCTTGAGCCGGACAGACAGAAGCACGGGCTTCTTGTGTTCCATGGCAATGCCCGTCCACGCAACCTGGCTTGTTTGCGGGTCGCAGACGTAGAACTTGAATTCGCCGATCCCCGAGGCAGTGAACCAGAGCCCTTCCGTAAGAGGCAGCTTTATGGTGTTCTCGGTAAATTTCACGCTTGCGGCAAAAGGCGCCATCGCCGCGTCGTGCGCAACCATTGCGGCAATATATTGGTCGGCAATAGCCTCCAAACAGGCCCGGTCGCACACGCCGGTCTTCTGAGCCGCCACTGCATTGAGTCCAAGTGCAAGAAAAGAAAGCAAAAATACCGCGGTCAGTCTCTTCATGCAACCCCTCCTTGGTTTCTGTCGCGAAACTCAAATTTCAGCCGCGAAGGGGCGGCACGGCCCGTTGCACCCGTTGACTTTTGCGCCGCCGCTTCGGGACTCGGCATAGATCCTCGACCATACCCCGGGTCTCACGCCCGGGGCCATTCTCCATCGGCCCTCCGCGCCTGAGCTTCCTGTTTCGCGACAGAAACAGAATCGCTTATCTGTTCGGATATCTGATGATCCTACCCTACTACTACTGTGTATCAAGCGCCAAGGCTATTCATCGAGGGTGCGCGGCGGTTCCCCGATCACACGGCACTTCGGATCACCGCAAGGATAGACGCCAAGGCACCGGATCGTGCCGGAAAACCCTCCACCGGTCTTGCGCCTGGGCCCGAAGGATTGTTTTCGCTTTTTCGCCGGCCGGCCGTTTTGCGCTGGACTCCTTCCGGCACCCGAAGTTAAAATCGGGCTCATCTTTTCGCTTGGTGCCGGCAAAGGATAATAGGATCGGCGAAATTGAACAGATTGTGGCGCGCTACGGCGGACAGTTCTTCGGCGGGAAAGACCCGGCTACGCCTGATCCCATCTATGCGGAAGCCCTGAAGCCTTCCGGGCTCTCTTTTCGCACGGATATGGCTGCCATTGCCGACACGGCGGGATTCACCGGATCCATACCATTCTGACATTCGTGCCCTGCGGCATGAAGTCCGGATGGCCGCTTTCGTCGGGTGTCTCGGCCTCGACCGCCGATTGGCCCGCGATTGGGTTGCTTTGACGAGTGCAAAACCAACTTGGATAAGGAGAAAGCCATGAAAAAATGCCAATCCACATCCGCGTCGGAGAAGAATTCACCAGAACCGAATTCGGAGCGCCGATCTTTCGTGTGGAAGATGGGCGCCGCACTGACAGCCATGCTCGGCGCCACGGCGGCCTGCTCATCAAAAAGAGAGACGGAGCTGCAGAAACAGGTCGAGCAGTTGACCAATCAGTTGGGGATTCTCGAAGACGTCCATGCCATCCGAAAACTGCAGCACGCCTATGGCTACTACCTGGACAAATGCATTTATGAGGAAGTGGTCGATCTGTTCGCGGACGATAGCGAGGTTCGTTTCAATGGAGGCATTTTTATCGGAAAAGATAAGGGCGTGAGGCGCCTGTATATCGAAAACTTCAGCGAGGGTTTTACCGGAAAAAAGAATGGCCCCGTACCCGGATTCCTCCTGGATCATCTGCAGATACAGGACATTGTCGATGTGGCCCCGGACCGCAAAACCGCTAAAGGCCGATTCCGCACTTTGATGCAGGCGGGAGCCAGCATCTACTCCAAGTCCGGCGAGGAAGCCGTCAAGAAGGGCCAGCCCCCGATGCAATGGTGGGAAGGCGGCATCTATGAAAATGAATATGTCAGGGAAGCGGGCATCTGGAAAATCAAGGTGCTGTACTATAACGCGCTTTGGCATGCGGATTACGCAAAGGGTTGGTCGTACACCAAACCGAATTATGTGCCTCCGTTTTCAAAAGTCTACCCCGACAATCCACGCGGACCGGATAAGCTCATGCCGAAACGGGTGCTTTGGCCCGATACGGACACCATTCCCTTTCATTACGCTCACCCTGTAACGGGAGCCCCTTGGGTTGATGCTCACGGCCTTTCGGGAATTGTGTCAAAATAGCACAGGATCGGCAAGGGACGTCTCGCAGGCGGAGGAAATCGGACATGGAAGTAAAAAAATATTGGAGGAATGTAATCCGGGGACCTTTTTATGTGGAAACGGAGCCGGGGATGGCCGGCATGTCGCTGTTTGCCCACCACGGCGAATATAAAAACGGCACTACCCTGGGCTACCATTGCATCAATACCAACTACGAGATGCCGTTCTCTCATTCCCACGATTTCCACGAATTGCTCTGCTTCATAGGCGGGAATCCGGAAAATATCAATGATTTGGGGGCGGAAATCAGCATCTGCCTCGGGGACGAATTGGAGGAACATATCATAACCAGCGCCGCCGTCGTCTCTATCCCGCCGGGCTTGAAGCATTGCCCCTTGAAAGTGAAAAAGATAACCAAGCCGTTCGTCTTCCTTGAGATATCAACGACCAAGGAGTATGGGCAAGGAGCGCAGATGTCCGACGGCGATTTCGAGATACAGTCCATACCGGATCCGCAAGCCGATAGGAGCAAAACACCCAAACCTCAATCGTAAGCGGCGTTTCTCTGTGAAGCTCCTCCGGTTTTTGCGGAGGGTCCCGGCAACCGCCTCCTTGCCGATGGGGAATTCAAATCAGGCCACGACTCCTCCTCCCATATTGTGGAGATTTCGTTTATGATCCGGCGCTTAACATTGCCGGCTCGCTGACAGGTAAAGGAGAGAAATACCCATGGCGGAGAAAGGCCTTGTCTATCGCGGAAAGTCAAAAGATGTTTTCGAAATCAAAGAGGGACCGCATGCCGGCAAGTATCGGTTTGTCTTCACGGATAGAGCGACGGGCTACATAGAGAACGGGAAAACCGTCTTTGATCCGGGATACGATAATGTCGTCGGCGACATTCCCGGGAAGGGCGCCATCGCCTGCCGGTTTGCCACTCATTTTTTCAGATTGCTCAAGGAAAAGGGCATCCCTTCGCACTACATCGACACCATAGAAGAGAATGAAATGATCGTGGAGCCCGCCATCCCTCTGGGTATGCCGGCGGAGGCTCCGGGATTTTCGGGTTCCGCTCCGCTGTCGAATCTGGAGTTTACCTGGAGAAATAGCGCAACCGGAAGTTTCTGGAGAAGATATCCCTTTGTCAGGCCCTGCAAGAACCTTCATCGGGTCGTAGAAGCATGGACCAAGGGGGACAGCGACATCCTGATTACGATGGAAGCATTGGCGGCGACGGGCGCGATGAATAAGAAAGAGATCGCGCAGAGCGTGAAGCTTGTGAAGAGCATCGCCGAAATTGTCTCCCGGGAATTTGAGTCCAAAGGCCTCCATGTAGTCGACGGCAAATTCGAATTGGGCAGGTTGAAATACGGAGACGGAAAGATCGTGCTCATCGATGAGATATCCCCGGATGTACTGCGGGTATGCAAGGGATATTCCCCCGACAGGCGCGGCAACTGCAAGGCGTATGGCCAATGCACGGAAACGAACTATGCCGACGGCAAGAGGACGATTAGAAATAGAAATCAGGTCGCCGCGGCCGATTTCATAGATATTTTTCTTTAGCCGGCATGATTCATGATCGTTCGTCGCGAGGCGGAGCGGACGGGTAAATATGCGATTCCAGATGTCGTATTCCCAGACCTTCTGCGATACTCCCTGGTTCTGACAAAGCTGACTCTAGCCAAAATCGGTGACCCGCGAGCCTGTCTGGAATCCGGAATTTGGAATCTGGAATCAATATCTATTTCCGCTGCCGCAGAATCTTCATGAACGAGGTTTTCATCCCTATATGAATCAAGCACTTTGGCGCCTGAATCATGAAGCCGAGGGCTGAGACTTTGCAGCCCTACGTCTTCCCGGTTACCGGGTGGGGGTAGTGGAACGGGACCAGGAAGGTGTCCGGCCAGAACCGGAAGGGCTCCTTCTTCAGTTCATCCGGGCCGCGCGGGTCGTCGGGATAGGTTTTGGTGAACGGAGACACCATCAGCAGCTTCGCTGCCGAATGCGCCCAGCCTTTTTCATACTCGGCCTGCCAGGCGATATTGTAATTCATCAGCCTGATCTTCCAGACGCCGTTCTCTCTGACGTAGAGGTTTTCATAAACGCCGCCTTCCCAGAACTGGCTGGGGATTCCCGTGGGTTCCCTTTTGCTCTCATGGATGCCGCCCATCAGGAAAACGCGGAACCTCCCCTTGGCGGTCATGCCGTCGGGCGCCACATCCACGATATCCTGCACCTGCAGGTGATCGGTCAGTACGCCGTAAGTCGGGCCGGCAATCCCGAATCCGTCGCCGAACATCCGCTTGATGCCCTGGCGGCCTTTGAAGATGCCGTTCAGGAAATACATTTCCCCATCCTCGGCGAACAGGTCCACAATTTCCGGAAAGAGCCATTTATCCATGTAGTAGCCGTATTTAAAGTGAAGAGTCCGGATGGCCTGGACATCTTCCAGGATGCCCGTGCGCCGGTTCAGGTCCGCAAGCTGAGCCTTCAAAGCGGCAATTTCCTCTTCCGGTGTCATAGGGACCTCCAATGGCTCGTGATAGAGATATTTTGTGTTTCCCTGGCTTTGCGCAGCATTTCATCCAGGTTGTCGCTTAATTCAAAATAGCTGCCGGTCAGCGCATCGTATCGCCCCGAGGCGAGATCCACGCATCTTTGCGCGCACCGGGCCAGATCCGCAGCGGCAGAGGCATCGGCCTTTCGGGCCTTCAAATGCTCGATCATGTCGGCTTTCCACCGCTGCGCTTCCGGATCGCGCATCGTGATTTCGGCCAGTTCGGTAATCACAAATCCGGGGTCGATGGCAAACGCGCTGACGCCGAATTCCCCGGCCTCGGCCGCCACGAACTGGACGAGCCGGTTCTGCGACGTCTTGCCCACGCAGTAAGCCGACATCGCGAAATCCACCCTGTAGGACGCAATTGCGGACACGGCAATGATGCGCCCCGCACGGCGCTCGATCATAGACGGCAGCACTCCGCGCACGAACATGAAAAAGGCCCGGGTGTGCACTTCCTGGGCGAACCACCACTCGTCCGGGTCCGCGGCCCAGGTCGGGGCGAAAGGCCCCGGGATCCCCGCATTATTGATCAGCAGCGTAATCGGGCCGAATTTTTCTGTCGCGGCGCGCACTACGTGCTCGACATCCTCGAATCGGGTCACATCCCCTCGGACGGCCAAGCCGCTGCCCCCGGCAGCCGAGATCTCCGACTCGGTCTGGTTGATTTCATCCCGAGTGCGCGACGTAATCGCGACGGAGGCTCCTTCGGCTGCGAGTCTCAATGCGATCGCCTTTCCGAATCCGCGCCCGCCCCCGGTGATCAGCGCCACCTGCCCTGCAAGCTCTTTTGCCATAATTTCCCCCGGGTGATTTGATGTCGCCGAGGATACCTTTCAGCCCACAGGGTGTCAAGAAAGGACGGGTCTTCCATATTCAATCAAGGCCATTACGAAGAAAGGATAGCAGGCATAGGCCGCCGTTTCGGCCCCGACGATTTTTATGCCGCCCGGGGCATCTCCGCCTCGGCGTATGATTTCGGTTGTCGACGGAATACAGTATGTCTACTCGAATGCCTTCGACTTGATCTCGGGGCTCTTATGCAGGGGATTGCGGTCGATGAAGGAGGCGGACAGGTGAAACAATGACCCTTTCTCGGAACAGGCGAACCCATCCATGGATTCCCGGCAAACTCCGGCATCCGATGCGCCATTATGTAGATTTCAGCGTGCCAAACAGACATCCCGGCCTGGCCTACGGACGGGCCTTGTTTGCCTCACTACTCGTGGTTGCCATTCTACTCCTGGGCGCAAGCGCTGCATTGGCTGCCCAAGGGCCACCCGCTGCCGGTTTTCCGGCGTGGATACCATTTAACAATCCCTATGCGGGTGTCGAAGGGGTGGCCGTGGACAAAGTCGGCAATGTTTACGTGGCCAGGACAGGACAGGATGCAGGAGTGTATGCGGTGGACCGGGATGGATATGCGGTCCGGCTGCCGGGCACGGAGCTAATCAACTATGCCGACGGTCTGGCCTTCGACCAGCGGGGCAACCTGTATATAACCGATGCGTACTCGCTTGACAGGCACTCCAGTGACCGGGCTTGAGTGTCACAAGCAGCGGATCCTATCCTTTAACCCGCATTACTGAAGCTTCTGCTGCGGCGGCGGATCCGGGCATGTCTGCTGCGTCCGCATGCTGTTCATGCGCGCGCTCGGTTCCTCGACGTACTGGTCGAGGCCTGCAGCTTCGCTGCAGGACCGCCTCCGGAATCCTCCCTTCGCGCGCCTTGCAGCCACGCCCGTCTGCACCGCCTCGCGACGAACCATCATGAATAATGCGGGTTAATGCAGTGGTTTAGATGTTCGCGACTCGAAACAGCGAAACTTATCAGGACCACTTTTTCCATAGGAGCATAAGGGGGAAGCCAATGGATCGGGCAATGCTGAATAGTGGCTTTATTTCCGGCATGAAGGAAAGACAACGCGGTCAGGAGATCCATATATTCAGGGGCATACCCTATGCCGCTCCGCCCGTCGGAGACCTGCGCTGGAAGCCGGCGCAACCGCCGGCTTCATGGACAGGTGTCCGCGAATGCACCGAATTCAGCGTTCAGGCTGCCCAGTATCCGGACGTTCATGCAGCGGAAAAACTGCAGATATTGTCATCGAGTGAAGATTGCCTTTATCTCAACGTAATGACGCCGGCCAAAAAGGCGAGCGATAAATTGCCGGTCATGGTCTGGTTTCACGGCGGCGGCACCCGCTATGGGAACGGGAACCTGCCTATCAGCAACAGTCTCGGATTACCCGGCAATGGTGTTGTGCTGGTTACAGTCAATAGCCGGCTGGGCATATTCGGCCTGTTCGCACATGAATTGGTTTCCCGCGAATCGCCCCGGGGTGTTTCCGGCAATTATCTATTTCTGGACTTGATTG
Organism: uncultured Acidobacteriota bacterium; assembly: GCA_964613495.1. Lineage (GTDB taxonomy): Bacteria > Acidobacteriota > UBA6911 > UBA6911 > UBA6911 > UBA6911. The sequence continues at coordinate 13,251 of CAZTHE010000093.1, forward strand.
ATTCCCTCAAGTGGGTCAAGGCAAACATCGCCGCCTTCGGAGGCGATCCGGAAAACGTGACAATCTTTGGTCAATCCGGAGGCGGGCTCAAGGTGGCGGCCTTGATCGCTTCCCCTCTGGCACCGGGGCTGTTTCATCGAGCCATCATCCAGAGCGGGGGAAAAGATTTTGAGCCTCCCCCGCTGAAAAAACTGGAAGCCTTCGGCGGGAAACTTTTTGCCAAACTCGGCGTCGACAGGGAAAGAGATCCTCTGACTGCGGCCCGCGCAATCCCCTGGGAAAAAATTGTCGAGGCGGAACAGGCTTTGAATGTAGATCTGGGCCCGGAGTACGAATTCATGGGGCCCTGGAGCATAGCCCGGGATGGATGGTTTCTGCCGGATTCAATATTCAACACGTTCCGGGCCGGCAAGCGGAATGCCGTTCCCTATCTGTTGGTTTGCAATATGGGGGAACTGACCGGGCCCGGTCTGGTTATTGCAGACAGGATTGTCGCAGATTACATAACCATGCTCAGGGCGCCGAGCAACGCCGACACGAGGGGATACGCAGCCGTATTCGACCGCGTGCCGGATAACTGGAGACGGGAAGGCTGTGTGGCGGCCCACGGGATGGAATTGCACTATATGTTCGGATCTCTGGATGTCGCCGAAGCCTGGGAAGCCCACTATGGCGGTTTCGCACTTTCCGGCGCCAAATCACCCGCTCCAACGATTTCAGCCGTTGATAGAAAGATCTCCGACGCCATGATGAGCATATGGGCTCAATTTGCCGGAACCGGGAACCCAAGCGTGAAGGGGCTTATCGAATGGCCGGCCTGGGATGAGGCCGGAGACAGATACCTTTTTATTGCCGAGACGCTGGAAATCGAGTCCGGATATTCCGATTTGGCAAAAATACGGCCGATCAGAATCGGCATTTCCCTGTAGAGCTTATCTGATCATTTTTGAGAAGCCGCGTTCAAACCGGCGATGCGGCCAAAATGTATCGCCATCCCGTGGCTGAGCCCGGGACACATCGTTGGGTAATCCACGGCGAAACGGTTGCCCATCGTATTTCCTGCGAGATAGATTCCCGGAATAACTTCCCAATCCTTATCCAGAGGCTGCAATTTCCAATTGATATTCAAACCACCCAGAACAGCCAGCAAATCATAGCCGCCTTTGCCGGCATAGTAAGGCGGCTTATCGATGGGAAACAATCGATCCGGCCGCTTGCCAAAGTCCAGGTCTCTTCCCATGCGTGCCAGTTCGTTGTATCTCTTCACGGTAGCCTTAAAGGCTTCAACAGGCATTTTCATCTTCACCGCCAGGTCTTCGATCGAGTCGGCCATGATCGCCGCTCTGGCTACTTTTTCCTGGATCTTTTCGGTGGCGATGATTATTTTCCCGAGGCCTATTCCAAGATATGGAAGCTCCTCCGGATACTTCGAATCAAATACCTGCCAGGCTGCCTTGCCGGGCTGCCGTTCGACGGCGTTTACGTTGCTTTGAATCGGCACGTCTTCGTTTTGAAAGCGTTCTCCCAGGAGATTGACCTGCAGGAAGGCCGAACTGAGAAGCGGACCGGCGGGGCCGTGGATCATGGGTATATGCGGTCCGGGCTCCATTACTGCGCCAATCCACATTGCCATCATATGCCCGTCTCCGGTAGAAGTGCGTATCATGGACTCGAGATACGATGACTGGGGGCAGTATTTGGCCATCATTTCAGCGTTGTTGCTGTAATCTCCCGTGCAGAGTATGACGGCTTTGGCGGCATCGAATTGCAGGTAGTCTCCATCCGCATTTTGAGCAATAACGCCCGAAACGCGATCGTTCGTTTTTCTCAGAAGCTGTTTTGCACGGGTTTTGAAATGGGTGACGACGCCCTTCTTCAAGGCATTATCCAGCAGACATTTGGCAACGGGATATTCGTTGTGGTAGTGATGGGTCACCGGGTATTGAGGATAGTATTCCCTGGCATTATCGAAAGCCGGCGGCGGGGGATAATGGTTGATCATGACCTCAATGCCGGCGGCATCCGTCATATCCATAAGCCAGTCCGCGGTTTTGCCGCTTCCCTCCGCCCACATCCTGATCAGTCTCTGGTCGGGCTTATTGGCTCCGTGCTTCATTAAATTCAGTATGATTTCGTCTTTATTGATTTGTATTCCCAGTTTTTCCTGAAGCCGGCTGCCGACAAAGGCGTTATCGTGACCGCGGGCTTGAACGGTCGCCGTCTTTTCCAGCAAGACGGTTTTGGCTCCCGCCTCCGCTGCGGAAATAGCCGCGCTCAATCCCGCGACTCCGGCCCCGACGACCACCACTTCGGCATTCACATTTTTATTGATATCGCCGGATGGAATGGGATCAGGCGGTATTTCAAAACCACAGATGCTCTCCGGAACCATGTCTTTTCTTGTCCGCATCGGCGACGGACTAAAAGGGGGCAGGTATCCGACCTTGGTTAAAATTACTTCGTTGCTTTTGGAGGGCAAGGTTTTCTGCCCGGACTCGGAGTCATTTCGAATTATGGAGTCATTGCCGCCGGGGCCGGGGGTGGTTGGCTTTCTGCTCAAAGTACGCCTCCCGATTTTTGGGGGCATTTTAACGCAGATCAGCGAGGAAACCACGGGCAATTGTCACGCGGCGGCATTTCAACCGGCTTGCGCCCGTATCAGGTTGGGATGTGTTGGATGGGATTGCCGATTCTGACCGAGCCCTGCCGGGCCCCGCTTCTTGCCGGCGTCCGCGGCGCCTGCGGCCATGTGGAGCTGAAAGTGGAAAACCCCGCCGAGCTCTGCAGTCGGCGCCCGCGGTCGAAAGCGGGCAGTGAGTAAAACGCCGCTTCTGCATTCGAATACAAAAAGTTGGGCCGGCCCCTACAGGGGGGGGCGGAGACAAGCGTCCTCAGGGGCTTTCATCCCCCTTTAACGTGCCGGAAAATTCTTCCGTTCGATGGTCCACTTCTCATCCGTGCACAGGCCGCATTGGTCGCCTACGAAACGGGCAGCGGCCTTTGCATCACCGCGCAATTGCCAGTTCAGCCAGTCCACCGCCACCTGCGCGGCAGCGCCGCCGTTTGGCT
>CAZTHE010000094.1:0-16268 GCA_964613495.1 uncultured Acidobacteriota bacterium
CGGCCGTCTTTGTTCCAATGATGTTCTTCGAGGGCTCCACGGGGATCATCTACCGCCAGTTCTCCATCACCATCATCTCCTCGATGCTCCTGTCGGTCCTGGTCGCGTTGATACTGACGCCCGTGCTGTGCGCCAACCTGCTCAAGCCGGTGGCCCGGGGACACGAAGCCGCCGAGAGCGGTTTCCGTCTCTTTCGGCCGTTTTTCCTGTGGTTCGACCGAATGTTTTACGGCCTGCGTGACCGGTATCAGTCGGCCGTGGGCCATATCCTCGGCTTCAAGATCCCCTATCTGGCCGTTTTCGCCCTCATCGTCGTGCTGATGGGATATTTTTTCATGCGGATGCCTACGGCGTATCTGCCGGATGAGGACCAGGGCGTGCTTTTGACTCTGGTTCAGACGCCGCCGGGCACGACGCAGGAGCAGACGGTTGCAGTCCTGGCCAAGGTTCGCGATTACTTCCTGGACAAAGAAAAAGACGCCGTGGAAGCCGTCCTTGCGATCGGCGGATTCAGTTCGGCGGGCTCGGGCCAGGACCAGGGGATGGTTTACATAAAACTCCGCGACTGGGACCTGCGCGATTCTCCCGACCTGAGAGTCGACGCCATCGTCCGGCGGGCGAACCCGGCCATGGCGAGGATTCGAAACGCTAGCATTTACGTTATCTCTCCCCCGGCCGTTACGGAACTCGGCATGGCGAAGGGATTCGACTACATGCTGCAGGACCGCGGGGGGCTCGGCCACGAGAAGCTGATGGGGGCGCGGCTGCAGTTGCTGATGGCAGCGGCGCGCGACCCGCGGTTGACGCGGGTGCGGCCGAACGGGATGGATGACGTGGCGCAATACAAGGTGGACCTTGACTGGGACAAGGCCGGCGCCCTCGGCGTGCCGGTGAGCTCCGTCCAGAACGCGATCGCGGCGGCCTTCGGCAGTGCGTACGTCAACGACTTCATCCAGAGCGGCCGCGTGAAACGCGTTTACGTACAGGCGGATACTCCCTACCGGATGCTTCCGGAAGACCTGAACCACTTCTATGTCCGCAACAACTCCGGCAAGATGGTCCCCGTTTCCGCTCTGGCATCGGGGCGCTGGTACTATGACTCGCCGCAGCTCGAGCGCTTCAACGGGTTCCCGGCGCTGAATTTCCAGGGCGAGCCCGCCCCGGGGAGGAGTTCCGGAGAGGCGATGCAGGCGATGGAGGAGCTTACGGCGAAACTGCCCAGAGGTTTCGGCCACGAATGGACCGGTCTCTCCTACCAGGAAAGGATGGCCTCGCGGCAGACGGGCCTCCTGTATGCGTTTTCGATTCTCGCGATTTTCCTGGTGCTCGCGGCCCTTTATGAAAGCTGGTCGATCCCGATCTCGATCCTCTTCGCATTGCCCCTGGGCGTCGTCGGCGGTGTGCTGGCCACAACGTGGCGGGGACTGCCCAACGATGTTTATTTCCAGATCGGCCTTCTGACCGTCCTCGGACTGACGACCAAGAACGCCATCCTGATCGTGCAGTTCGCCAAGATCCGCGTCGAGCAGGGGATGGGATTGATCGAGGCCACCCTGGAAGGGGCGAAACTCAGGCTGCGCCCCATCGTGATGACGTCCCTGGCCTTCGGCTTCGGCGTCCTGCCCCTCGCGATCGCGACCGGCGCGGGCGCGGGCGCCCAGAAAGCCATCGGCACGAGCGTGCTGGGCGGAATGGTCACGGCGACATTCCTGGCCATCTTCTTCATACCCCTGTTTTTCGTGGTGGTGAGCAGGCTGTTCGGTTCCAGGGGCAGCCGGCCGCCGCAGACTCCGGGCCCGGATGCGGGAATCCTGCCGGAAGGAGCGCGACATGATGCGTAAGCTGGTGCTTGTGATTCTCATCGGGGCGTCCGTTTTCCTTTGCGGATGCCCGCGCCCGGTCCAATATGCCCGGCCGGAAATGCCGGTTCCCGCCGCGTGGCCGGAAGGCGAAGCCGGACGGCTCTCCGATGCCGGAGCGCCGCCGGCCGCCGAAGTGAAGTGGCGCGATTTCTTCGAAGACCGGAGGCTGGGGTCGGTGATCGAGCTGGCGCTGGCCAACAACCGCGACCTGCGGGCGGCGGCGCTCCACGTCGAAAAGGTCCGAGCCTTGTACCGGATCCAGAGCGCCGAACTGAATCCCGTCATCGCGGCGTCCGCCAGCGCCGAAGCCTACCGCATACCGGAAAACCTGTCCGGCAACGGCCACCCGCAGACGGTGACGGTCTACACCGTCGGCCTGGGGACGTCTTCCTGGGAGCTGGACTTCTTCGGGCGCATCCGGAGCCTGAAGAGCCGCGTGCTGGAGCAATACCTGGCCACGAACGAGGCGCGCTCCGCGGCGCAGGTATCGCTGGTGGGCGCCGTCGCGTACGCGTATCTGGCGCTGGCCGCCGACCTCGAGAACCTCAGGCTGGCGCAATCGACCCTCGAGGCCCAGCAGCAGTCGTATGACCTGATCGTGAAAATCCGGGACCTCGGCATCGGCAACGACCTGGACGTGCGGCAGGCGCAGAGCCAGGTGGAGGCGGCGCGCCTGGACATCGCCCGGTACAAGGGGCAGATTGAGCTCGACCGGAACGCGCTCGACCTGGTCGCCGGCGCCCCGGTGCCCGCGGATCTCCTGCCCGATTCCCTGGACGCCGCGGCCATGATGAAGGACGTCGCGGCGGGGGTGCCGTCGGAGGTGCTGTTGCGGCGGCCGGACATTCTCGCGGCGGAACATCAGTTGAAGGCCGCGAGCGCGAATATCGGGGCCGCGCGCGCGGCCTTCTTCCCGCGCATCGCGCTGACGGCCGCCGGCGGCATCACCAGCGGCGACCTCGGGAGCCTGTTCAAGCCCGCCGCGGGGACCTGGCAGTTCATCCCGCAGGTGTCGCTCCCGATTTTCGACTCGGGGGCGCGGCAGGCGAATTACGAAGCCGCGCAGGCCGACCGCGACATCGCGGTCGCGGAGTACGAGAAGTCGATCCAGACGGCCTTCCGGGAAGTGAGCGACGCCCTGAGCCTGAGGACGTCCCTGCAGGCGCAGCAGGAGGCGCTCGCGTCTCTGGTCAAGACGCTCGCGGAGACGCACCGGCTCTCCGAGGCGCGCTACAAGGGGGGGATCGACGGCTACCTGAGCGTCCTCGTCGCGCAGCGCGCCCTCTACGTCGCCGAGCGGCAGATGGTCGGGTTGCGCCTGGCGCGCCTGGGCAACCTCGTGACGCTGTACAAGGTCCTGGGCGGCGGCGCATCATAGTGAATTTTGCGGAGAATCGGCGAGATGGACACAATGAGGACTACCGCCGGCATGCTGCTTTGGCTCCTGGCCGCCCTGCCCGCGGCGGCAGAGAATGGCCATGAGCTCTGGCTCCGTAAACAGGGCGCCGGCCCGGTGAGCGTGGTGTGCTCCGGGGATTCGGCCACGCTTCGAATTGCCGTCCAGGAACTCCGGCAGGGTTGGCGGGGAAGGGCAGGCGCTGCGTTAACGCTTACGGTCGGGCGGGATAAATCGCTGAAGGATGACGGCTTCAGGATTACGGCCGACGGCATTCAGGCCAATACCGACCTGGGAATTCTGTATGGCGCGTATGAGATTCTGCGCAGGCAACAGACGGGGCAACCGGCTCAGGACGTCCTATCGAACCCTTCCTATGAGCGGCGCATTCTCAACCACTGGGATAACCCGGACGGCTCGATCGAGCGCGGGTATGCCGGCCGCTCCATTTTTTGGCGCGGCGGCAACGGTTCGCCGGCCGCCGACGAACGAGACAAAAAACTGTGGCTCGAATACGCCCGCGCCAATGCCTCCATCGGGATAAACGGCGCCGTTCTCAACAACGTGAATGCCTCGCCCGATATTCTTTCGGGCGAATACCTGGGCCGCGCGAAGGCCGTCGCCGATGTTTTTCGCCCCTACGGCATCCGGGTCTACCTGTCCGTAAAGTTCTCATCCCCCCAGCTGCTCGGCGGCATGGAAACCTCCGACCCGCTCGATCCCGGGGTGGCCGCATGGTGGGCTTCGAAAATCGGGGAAATCTACGGGCTGATTCCCGATTTCGGCGGTTTTCTGGTCAAAGCCAATAGCGAAGGGCAGCCGGGCCCGCAGGATTTTGGCCGCACCCACGCCGACGGGGCCAATATGCTGGCGGATGCGCTCAAACCGCACGGCGGCATAGTCATGTGGCGGGCTTTTGTTTATAGTCCCGGGGATACGGACCGCGCCAGGCAGGCCTATGACGAGTTTATGCCGCTGGACGGCAAATTCCGCGACAATGTCATCGTCCAGGTGAAGAACGGCCCTGTCGATTTTCAGCCGCGCGAGCCCTTCAGCCCCCTGTTTGGCGCCATGAAGAAAACGGCCGTCATGCCCGAGCTCCAGATTACCCAGGAGTACCTGGGCCATTCCATCCAGCTGGTGTTCCTGGGACCCATGTGGGAGGAGTTTTTCCGGAGCGATACCTATCAGGAAGGAAGAGGGAGCACGGTCGCGCGTGCCACGGACGGGAGCCTTTTCAACGGGAAGCACACGGCCATCGCAGGTGTCGCCAATATCGGGCTGGACGACAACTGGTGCGGCCACCATTTTGCGCAGGCCAACTGGTACGCCTTCGGCCGGCTGGCGTGGAACAACAGTATGGGCAGTTCGGATATAGCCGGCGAGTGGATTCGCCTTACTTTCGCACCGCGGGCGGAGGAGCGGCCGAAAGCGCCCGGCGGATGGCAGGAAAACTTCCTGGCGCCCGTGAAGGAGATGATGCTCCAGAGCAGGGAAGCCGCCGTTCAGTACATGATGCCGCTGGGGCTCCACCACATTTTCGCCGGGGGGCATCACTACGGGCCCGGGCCCTGGTACGCGCCGAAAGGGATGCGGCCCGACTGGACTCCCCCGTACTATCACCAGGCCGACGCCGGCGGAATCGGCTTCGACCGCACGCGCGCCGGCAGCAACGCCGTCAGCCAGTACCATGAACCGCTCGCCTCGCAGTTCAACGATCCCGCCACCTGCCCGGAAATTTATCTGCTGTGGTTCCACCGCCTGCCCTGGACGTACAAAATGAAAAGCGGACGGATCCTGTGGGAGGAGCTTTGCCACCACTACGAAGAAGGCGTTCTGCAGGTCCGGCAGTTTCAGAAAACCTGGGACAGGGTCGAGCCTTATGTGGATGCGCAGCGTTTTGCGGAGGTGCAAAGCAAACTGCGCCGCCATTACCGCGACGCCCAGATCTGGAAGGATTCCTGTCTGCTCTACTTTCAGCAGTTCAGCGGACTCCCGATCCCTTATGACATCGAACGGCCAGTGAACGATCTGGAGGATCTGATGAAGATCGACCTGAAGTGGTCGCATCACAATTAGCCCGCGGTATTCATGAAGGTCCGTGTCGAAGCGGCGCAGGGATCTTGAATCGGCCGGCTTCGAATCCCGCCACCCGGGAAACGCCCGTGTGGGCACAATTTTCGGAGGAGAAGCAGCCGCCGATGGACCACTTGAAAAGCTCGCGACAGGCGGCTATCTTATCCATATCGCGGAGCGTTGCCGCCGGTATTGCATAGCCCGGATTGTCGCCTGGGTCTATTTGGTACATGTGGAAACAACCGCACATACGCAAGCGTAAATAAGGTTATTCAGGAGGAAATAGAGATGAAAAATGCCAGGCTCACCGTTTTGTCAGGCGTGCTGATGTCAATCCTGGTTTTTGGCGCCGCATTCGCGGCCGCCCAGGGGCAGTGGGATGTGGTCATACCCAAGTCGATCGATGGCGTGAAGGTGAGGATGGCCGCGTTCCACAACGAAAAATTTGGCGTCTGGGGCGGCGCCGGCGACGAAGGCGCGCAACACTACACCAATGATGGCGGCAAAACATGGACCAAGGCGGATACCGGAGGTTGCATGTTTTCGGTGGACATCGTGGATACCAACATCATCTGGCAATCCTGCCTGAGCGGCACCAGTCTGACCACGGACGGCGGCAAGAACTGGACCGTCATCGCCAAGGACGTCGGCGGGATGGCCAGCATCCTGGCTTTTGCCGACGCCAAGACCGGGTGGGTCGGCTCCGGGTCCAAGTTCAAGAAGACCACGGACGGCGGGGCCGCGTGGACCGACCTGGCGCTGCCCGGGAATGTCACCGCCGTGGCCGCAATATCGCTCCGGACTCCGGCAAACGGGTACCTGCTTGACAAGAGCGGCGTTTTGCATGTCACCCAGGACGGCGGCAAGAGTTGGACACCCCGTTCCCTGGGGCTGAACAACCCGGTCATCCTTGGCTTCGGCAGCGGCGGCTGGATCAATGAGACGCCGCAGGCCGCCGTGCGTTTCACCGACGCCAACAACGGCCTGGTCGTTTTGGGCCTCGACGGGAAGGCCGCCCTGACGGCGCTGCGCACCGCCGACGGCGGCAAGACCTGGAAAGAGGAAAGCGTTCCCGCCAAGCCGGGGAAACCTTTTATCTCGCGCGACGGCAAATACCTGACGGTGAGCAAGTGGCAGGAAGGGCTCACCCTGCTCAAGGCCAAATGAGCGTGCATGATCCGATGAAGGGCTTTTCCCGCGAAACGCGGTACGCCTTTTCCGTGCCCTGATGTTTCCGGCGGAGACGGGGCTTCCGGCCCCGTCTCCCCCGAAAGATGGCTCCTTGCGACAGAGAGTCCGGCATGCCGGCGACGAAAAAATGACTTCACGCATCATGCGGTGGCTTTTCCCCTGTTTCCTGCCGGTCGAACAGGGTAAGGTCTGCTTTCACATCCCGTGCATTTTGAACTGGCTGTCCCGCCTGGTTCTGGCCGGCATATTCCTGTACAGCGGTTATGTGAAACTGGACAGCCCGCTGCTTTTCGAGGCCGTGCTTTACAGCTACGACCTGTTCCCGAATCCATACGTTCCGGCTATGGCCCGCTATTTCCCCTGGGCCGAAATAGCGCTCGGCGTGCTCCTCCTGGCCGGAATCGGGCGCAAGGTGCGCTATCTGGCCGGCGCCGCCACACTGCTGCTCCTGTTTTTCATCGTCATTCTCGCCGTCACCTACCTTCGCGGGATCGAGGCGGATTGCGGATGCTTCGGCTTCGACGATCCGATTTCGCCCAAGTCAATCGCCCGCGACAGCCTGATGCTCATTCCTTCCTTGTACCTTCTGCTCACGGAACGTTTTCTTCGCCGCCGTTGACGAGTTTTCTCCGGTCACGGGTATGTGCCAAGGCGCGGTGGGTAGGGACGCCTTGCGTGTCCAACCGCGGGACCGCGTGGCGCAACCGCTGCAATCCGGCAAGGATTGCGCCGCGCGATCCCTGCGCGGCCGGCTGCTCCGTGATGTCCCGCCCCGGCCCGGCGGCGTTATCCGCCGCCGGACCAGGGCCTCGCCGGGCTGCCCCGTTGGGGCCGGAGGCTTCGCCTTCCGCCGCGCTCCGTGCGCGGCCGCATTTTTCCGCGATCCCGGGCTAGAAAGCCGGCTTGATGGACAGGCCGCCGTCCACCGGCATGGCTATGCCGGTGATGAAGGCCGCCGCGTCCGAACACAGCCACATGACGGCTTCCGCCATTTCTTCCGGTTCCGCGATCCGTCGCAGGGGAACCAGGGTTTCAAAATCCGGCCTGTCGTCCGTATTGGAAAAATTTTCCATCAGAGAGGTTCTTCCCGTGGGTCCCGGGAGAATGGTGTTGATCCGGATCCCATGGGGGGCGTTTTCGATGGCGGCGGCCTGACTCAGGAAGACCAGTCCCGATTTGCTGGCGTTGTACGGGGAAAAGCCGTAATTGCCCCGGCACGCGCCGACCGAGGCGTTGTTCACGATCGCGCCGGATTTCTGCCGGAGCATCTGCCGGATCTCGAACTTCAGGCAGTGGAAAACGCCGGTTAGGTTGATATCCAGCATCCTCCGCCAGGCTTCTTCCGGATACTCGGAGACCGGGGCGACCGGGTATCGCGCTCCATCGGGACCGACCCCCGCATTGTTGAAGGCGACGTCGAGCCTGCCGTATAGCTCGACGCATTTCCGGACCATGGATTCCACTTCGTCTTCCCTGGAAACGTCGCATCGCACGAAAGACGCTTCTCCGCCCGCGGACCGGATCAACCGCACAGTCTCTTCGCCCCCTTTCACGTTCGTGCCGGTGGTCACCACCACACGGGCTCCCTCCCTGGCAAACACCTGGGCCGTTACCTTGCCGATTCCCGACGAGGCGCCCGTTACGAGCGCGACCCTACCCTCGAATCTTCTATTCACCATGAGCAGCTCCTTTTTGAGACGCATTCCGGAAGCCGGGTAATTTCCGCGCGTCGGACGATTTTAGACCATTATCCGGGCCGGATCCCGATATTTGAGCGGTACCGGTCCCGCCCCCATGATTCTTGCCATAAAGGATGGGAATACCTATAATCACGACACCATCCTTTGTCCGGCTTGTTGCGACACGAGTTTCAGCCCGGTGCGACTGCGAAGGAGTCCAATGAAAGCAGCCATTTGCTACGATTTCGGAAAGCCTCTGGTCATCGAAGACGTGGAGATCGATCCGCCGAAGAAAGGCGAGGTCAAGGTTCGCGTCGCCGCGACAGGCGTCTGCCACAGCGACCTGCACGACATCAAGGGCGAACTGCCCGGGCCTCTGCCGTTTATACCGGGGCACGAGTGCGCCGGACACGTGGTGGAAACAGGGGAAGGAGTCACTGCCGTGCGCGAGGGCGATCCGGTGGTGGTGACTTTCATCCCCCACTGCGGCAGATGCTTCTATTGCGCCGGCGGATTTCCTCACCTGTGCCGCACTCCGTGGCCGTTGGATACGGAGACGCGCTTGCGCAACCGCGCCGGCCGGCCTCTGATCGCCAAGGCGAAAACCGGAGGCTTTGCCGAATATGTGGTGGTGGAGGAAAGCCAGGCAGTCAGAATACCGGCAGATATGCCCCTGGATAGAGCCGCGCTCCTGGCCTGCGCCGTCATTACGGGATTCGGGGCGGTGGTCAACCGCATGCGGGTCAGACCCATGAGCAGCGTGGTCGTGATCGGCTGCGGCGGCATCGGCCTGAACGTGCTCCAGGGCGCCGCCTTTTCCGGGGCGGATCCCATCATCGCCATCGATGTCGTGGACCGGAAGCTGAAGGCCGCCGCGGTATTCGGGGCAACCCATACGGTAAACGCGGCGCAATGCGATGCGGCCGACGCGGTGAAGCAACTCACGGGAGGCACGGGCGCCGACTACGTCTTCGTCACGCTGGGCAGCGCCAAGGCCATTCAGGAGGGCTTTTCCATGACGGCCCCCCGCGGCTCCGCCGTCATTATCGGCCTTCCGCCGGTCCAGGAGAGCATCACGCTCCCGCCCCTCGAGTTCGTGCGCGATGAGCGCACCCTGACGGGGTGCTTCATGGGTTCGATCAACCTCGGCATCGATATTCCGAGGCTCGCGTCTCTCTATCTCGGCGGCAGGCTGAAGCTGGATGAACTGATCACGGGCCGCTACCCGCTCGACAGGATCAATGACGCGATCGCATCGCTGGACGGCGGCGAAGCGTTGCGCAACATCATCGTTTTCGAGCCCTGAAGCTCAGGGCCTGAAAATGAATCGAGGATACATTTTGCCGCCGGCCCCCAGCCCTTACGGGAACCTTGGAACCCGCGCTCCGCGGAGCTTGGCCCGGGCCAACCGGGGCCTCCGGGCAACGAAGGCCCCAGTGCGCTTCGCCGGAGCCTTTAGCATTCCGCGGCGTCCACCACCAGCAGTTTCAGCTGGGTATACTCGGCCAACCCGTATTCCGAATTTTCCTTCCCGAATCCGCTTTCCTTGAATCCGCCCCACGGGGTCTCGGAGCTGACAAACCTGTCGCTGTTGATGGCCACGACTCCGGCGTGAATCCGGTTCATGATCCTCAATCCCCTGGCCGTGTCCCGGGTCCAGACGGAAGCGCAGAGCCCGTAGATATTGTCGTTGGCCATATCGACCACCTCATCGTCCGATGAGAACCGGCTGATGCAGGCGACCGGCCCGAAGATCTCCTCGCGGTATATGGTCATGTCCGGCCGAACATCCGAAAGGACGGCCGGCATCACAAAATAGCCCTTGTCCAGGGGCGTCCGGTCCGGCCTTCTGCCGCCCAACAGCAGCCTGGCCCCTTCTTCCACGCCCGAGCGGATATAGCCTTCGACGCGGTCCCTGTGCTCCGCGCTCACCACGGGCCCCATGTCGGTCGTCTCGTCCCACGGGTCGCCGACGACAATTTTCTTCATGCCCCGCAGGTATTCCTGGATAAAGTCGTCGTATATGCGCTCGTGCACGTAATATCTGCCCGGAGAGGCGCACACCATCCCCGAATTGTTGCAGGTCGAGGCCACGCCCCTCTGCGCCGCCCTTTTTATGTCCGCATCGTCCAGGACGATAAAAGGATTTTTCCCGCCCAGTTCCATCTGGGTGCGCTTGAGCGTGCCGCTGGCGACAGACATGATCCGCTTGCCGGTCTCGGAACTGCCCGTGAAGGAAATGAAACCGACTCCCGGGTGGGCCGCCAGCGCCTCGCCCACCGACCCGCCCGGGCCGGTAATCACGTTGATCACGCCCGGCGGGAGTCCCAGCTTGCCGATGATCTCCGCCAGCTTGAGCGTAACCATCGAATCGATCGCCGATGGCTTGATGACGCAGGTATTCCCCGTGGCGAGGCAGGCGCCCATCTTCGACGTCACCATCATCAGGGGCGAGTTCCACGGTATGATCAGCGCGCAGACGCCGATCGGTTCCCGCTGTACGCTGGACAGGGTGTCCGATCCATAGGGCAGGGCGCTTCCCATAAGGCCCCGGCTCGCCTGTGCCGCATATTCCAGGTTCATACACGAGATATGCCTCTGGATGCGGGCCAGCTTGATCGGCGTGCCGTGGTCCAGCACCTCGATCCGGTTGATCTCTTCCTCATTTTCCTTCAGGAGCGCGGACATCTTCCATATCAGGTCCGAACGTTCCGCCTGGGACTTCCTGGACCATGCGGGAAATGCCTGCCGCGCGGCCTCGACGGCCCGATCGACGTCCGCGCCGTCCGCCAGCGGGATTTCCGCCGCATCCTCGCAGGTGGCGGGATTGACTGCCCGATAGGTTTTTCCAGATATTGCATCCACCCATTTCCCACCGATCAGCATTTGAAATTTCAGCATGGCGTCTCCTTTGCCGACTCGCTCCGTTTGGCTGCTGCCGCAGATTTGGAAGCAGCATAGCATGATAGCCCGGCACTTCAATTTCTTTCTCAGCGGGTTAAGGATTCCGCCCGGCGGGCGGCCGCGTGGAAAAAAAGGATGTAATCGGGCACGTTGTCTGATAAAAAGAGCGCATTGCCGCCGGAAACTTCACTTCCCGGCGGTCTTCGTGGGGCAAGGGCACCCCCGGAATCCCTGGATCCCATCCGAGTTTTCCGGGACATATCCTAGAGCAAAGGAGCTATCCGCCGATGTCCGAATCAAAATATTCCCGGCACATCTTCGTCGAACCCAAAGGCCAGATTGAAAGAGACGGAGAGATCATCTTTGACGGTATTTTCATGAAACCGGAAGTGTTGGGCGCCAGCTGTCAGATGCTCTATTCCATCGTCACCGAAGCTCACGTCAATGAAGCGACGCCCCATATCCACGACTTCCCGATCATCATGAGTTTCATCGGCGCCAATCCGCGGGACATCTACGATTTTGACGCGGAAATCGAGTTTACCCTGGGCGGAGAGAAGCAGGTCATCACCAGGACTACCGTCATCTCCGTCCCGGCAGGATTGGCGCACTGTCCACTCGTCTTCAAAAGAGTGGGGAAGCCGCTCGTTTTCCTCGAAATCATGCTTACCGACAACTACCGAAGAAGGGAAGTCGGATAGATTCTAGCCCGCCTGGCCCGCGTATAGTTTCCCGCCGTGGGTGGAAAAGTGGAAGACCGGCCGGGTGATTTTGAGGAAATTGAGCGGACAGTGCTTTATTCCGGCCGGAATAAAGGCGAGGAAACTCTGATTCATCAGGTTTCTCTCGCCGTCTATATAGAGCTCGATTTCGGCGCCCAGGTCATGGGGATTCTGCGAGTCGGAACCGAAGAATCCTATGATTTCGTCATAGTCGTGAGTGTGCGGATCGGGGCTGGCGGTATCCTTTTTATCCGTGGGCAGGAACCACACCACTTCCACGTAATTGGCTCCTTCGATCACCTTGCTGTCCAGGTAGAACACCCGGGTCGTGGTCTTCGGATCCAGGTTCCCCCCCCATTTCGGCACTTCGATGTTTTCTTTCAGATGCGTGATAACGTATTTTCCATGGGAAAATTCGGACATGACGGCCTCTCCCGGTTAAACGCCTGTTCTTTCCTGTCGACTTGCGCTCATCCTACATGAAACCCCGGTTGAAACAACACCGAAATGCGCCGCGTCGCCGCGGTCTTTATTCTTGACATCGATCCGGGTCCCTCATACCCTCACACGATGGTTGAAGCATTTTGCATTTGAATTCACAGTTGCGGCCAGCGCCCGCGGCCCGCGGTTCATGGAAAGAGAAAAACATGAAGATCACCAAGATCGAGTGCATCCCGGTTTCGTTGAAGTTTTCGAAGCCGATGGTCATGTCCATCGGGTCGATTCCCGCGGCGGACAGCGTGGTCGTCAAGATCCACACGGATGAGGGCATCACGGGCGTTGCCGAAACCGGCGACACGTCGGTCTGGTACATGGGAGACAGCCAGGACTCCATCATGCACCTCATCGCCAGGGTGTACGGCCCTCAATTGCTGCTCGGCGAAGATCCTTTTAAGATCGAGAAGATCGTTGCCCGGATGGACAAGGGCGTAAAATTGAATCAGCACTCGAAGGCCGTTGTCGATTACGCCCTGCACGATCTCGTGGGAAAGGCGCTGAACACCCCCGTGTACAACCTGCTCGGCGGATTGTCCAATGAGAGGATTCCGCTCTGCTTCGTCATGTCGTCGGACTCTCCCGAAGTGGTGGCCGAAGACGGCGCCAACATGATCAAGGCCGGATTTCGCAGCCTGAAGCTGAAGGTCGGGCTGCGCAGCCTGGAGGAGGATGTGGAGCTCGTCGCCGCCTTGCGCGGCGCGGTCGGCGGCAAAGGCAGAATCATGCTCGACGCAAACGGCGGGTGGCATTACAACCAGGCGTTGAACACCCTGAAGAAAATGGAGAAATACGACATTTTCCTCTGCGAACAGCCGCTGCCCCGCTGGGACTTTCAGGGCCTGGCCCGCCTGCGCCGCAAGGTGAGCATCCCGATCTTCGCCGACGAATCCGCCTGCGAGCTCAACGACCTGTTGAAGCTGATACAGATGGATGCGATCGACGGCTTCTTCCTGAAAGTCCCGAAAGCCGGCGGTCTTTTGAAGTCCCAGAAATGGGTCAGCATCGCGCAGGCCGCCGATCTCATGGTGATGTGCGGTTGCATGATCAATTCGGGCCTGGGGGCCGCGGTAGAGGCCCATTTCCTGGCTGCCACCGACTGGATGGGGTTGAGCGAACAGGAATCCATCGGTCCGCTCAATCTTTACAACCGGCTGGATACCGTCAACCCTCCGCTGAAAAACGACCTGGCGAAAAACCCGGTGCGATACGAGGCGGGATATCTCTATCCCCCCCAGGGCCCCGGCCTCGGCGTGGAGTTGAATGAGGACATCATCCCGTCGATCATGACTCCGGGAAAAAGTCCCGTCGTCGTGAGCTAGCCCGCGTTTCCGGAAAGAAACGCAGGGCCCGAATCTGCTCAAAATGCTCCGGGCGTCCCAGCGTCTCTGAGCCTTTGAGGCCCCATTCCCCGCAGTGGAACCGCCTTTTCCCTTGACAACGCCCCTGCCGCGGTTGCCTTATGGTCTGGTTTCCAGGTTTTTCATGAACGCTTCCCTAATCCGAACGGAAAGGATATCGGAATGAGATCCGGAATACTGACGGTCACACTCTTAGTGCTCGCATCCCTTATCCTGCTGGGAGCCTGCGGTCCGCAGCCGAAGCAGGAAGTCCCGGCCGCCCCCGGAATCACGCTCGACCGGCAGGGCCTGGTCGACATGATGCAGAAGTACCTGGCGGCGATGGTGAGTCACGACCCCGCGGCGGTCCCCTTCGCCGAAAAGGCGAAATTCACGGAAAACACCGCGGAGATCCCGGTAGGCAAAGGCCTGTGGACGACGGCCTCCGCCGGGCCATCCGAGTTCCAGGTTTATGCCGCCGACCCGGCCGCGCAGCAGGTCGCCTGCCTGGTGATGATGAAGGAACTCGGCAAAGACGTGCTGCTGGGCGCCAGGCTCAGGGTGGAGAACGGCAAAATCACCGAAGTGGAACACCTGGCCGTCCGCGACCTGGGCACGAGTCCCTTCGGCGCCGCGGCGATGGCGAACCTGAAATCGCCGCGTCCCGGACTGACCGAAGACGTCCCCGAGGCCGAACGGGTGCCGCGCGATCAGCTGATCAAAATCGGGCTCACCTACTATGATGCGCTCACGGGAGAAGACGGAACTCTTTCGCCCTTCGCCGGAGAATGCGAACGCCACGAGAACGGCGCCACCACGGCCGGGGGCAAACCGCAGACGGCTACGGGCACGCCGGCCCCCATGAATGCCGAATTTGCGGAGATGGCGAAGGCGATGGCGGAACTCGGCCCGGTTCCGAACACGTGCGAGGCCCAGATCAGCACCGGGCAATTTTCCTATATCACCGAAATCAACAACCGGCGCGTGCTCGTCGGCGATGAACAGAAGGGCCTCGCCGTCGGCTTCTCCATGTTCTACCACGACAGCTCGCTGAAGGAGTACAAATACAAAGGGCTGAAGGGCGAGAAAATGCTCCCCGCCTACCAGGGCGTGTTCAACCTGCCCGCAATGCATATTTACAAGATCAGGAACGGAAAGATCTACGATATCGAGGCCATAGGGTTTACGATGCCCTACGGCCTCAAATCCGGCTGGGAATAGGAATAATATGTATTTTGATTCCAGACTCCTAATTCCAGATTCCAGATATCGTATTCCCAGACGGCCCGAGATACTCCCTGGTTCTGACAAGACTCACTCTTGCCCAAATCGGTGATCCGCGGGCTTGTCTTGAATCTGGAATCCTGAATCTGGAATCCTATTTGGGTCTGCAGCGGTCGAAGAAATCGAATATGCCCGGCAGGACCAGGGGGATCATGCCGCCGTGGTCGGCGTTCACCTCCATGTACTCTATCCGGAAACCGCGCTCCTTCATCCATGCCAGCATCGCCTTGCTTCCGACGAGCGACGGCGCCGCCCCCGTCCCCTCCGTCATGAAGACGGGCATCTTTCGTATGTTGTCCCACGGATAATTGGTCTCGTCGACGAACGGCCCCGACATGGGGGCGATGGCCGCCCAGTATTGCGCATATTTGGCGCCCAGATACCAGGTGCCGCCGCTTCCCATGGAATGGCCCATCAGGAACATCGAGGCGCGGTCCACGGGATACTCGTGGAGCACGATCTCGAGCACGTTGATGACGTCCTTCTCGCTTAGCTGCAGCGTTCGTTCCTGATCCGCACTCACCGCGGCCCGCTGTTTCGCCGCAATTTCCGGATTTCCGAAGACGGCCGGAAGGCGCAGGGGCGTTCCATAGGCGCCCATGCGTGTGTATCCCAATGGCGATACCAGGATATAGCCGTGCTTCTCTGCCAGGCGGATCAGCTGTTTGTCGTTGGCGTCCAGATACCAATTCTCATCCGATCCCGCCCCGTGCAGCATCACGGCCAGCGGCAGCTTTGAGTTCCCGTCCCAGGAAACGGGGACGTAAAGGCGATAGGGCATGTCGGCGTTCGCCGCGGCAAAATGATATTTCCGGTGAAGGTCGCCTTTGGCTCGCCATTGCGCGTCGCCGGGAGACGCGATGCTTTTGGCCAAAGCCTGGGATTCGCGGACCTGTTCCTGCGCATCGATGGAACAGCCAAATTGTATCGCGGGCGCCTGCGCGTATAGCAGCGCCGACACGACGCCGGCAAGAAAAAGCACACAGAACCTCGACGGCACTTTTCGCGAAGAAGATTTGCGCATCCTACCCCTGTCTCCTTTCCGATTCCCGGCGGCGCTCCCGGGAGCGAATTGCCCTGAGCGCGCACCGGCGCGGCTTCCGCTACGGATCCCGAATCGCTTCAATCGGCGGCGGCTTCGCTGCCGCTTTCCAAAACCCTGTTTTTCTCGCTATAGCGTTTAAGAAGCGCCAGCTCGATCAGGATCAGCACCGCGATTCCCGCCATCAGGTACCATCCGGCGCTGAATCCGTTCGTCCAATCCCGCAGCACACCCAGCATCTGGGGGCCCAGGTAGCCGCAAATTCCTGCGCCCAGGC
>CAZTHE010000095.1:0-16099 GCA_964613495.1 uncultured Acidobacteriota bacterium
GCCACGCCCGTCTGCACCGCCTCGCGACGAACCATCATGAATAATGCGGGTTAATCGAGCTGCACTGGAATACCGGATTCACACGGCACGCCGGTCTGGCAGAAACCGCAGCCGTATCCCTTGAGTCCCAGTTGCTTGTCGGCGTACTCGGCCGTTGCATTGCACTGCTTCATGCACGCCGTTTTATCGTGACCGGATTTCGATACCGCTCCGGCCGGGCAGCGGGTGGCACAGACCCCGCAGGCTCCGGTTGCATAGTAGAGGCAGTAGGCGTGGTGATTCTGGTAAGGGCGGGGCGTTGCCGGCACCCGGATTCGGGAAACGACCGTGCCGCAGCGAATCGCCTTCCCTTTTGCGGTGATCAGCCCGTCACAAAGCCCGAATGTTCCGAGTCCGCACGCGTATGCCGCGTGCCGCTCGGACCAGGAAGAGGCTATTCCGTATTTTGGCGAATTCCCCATTTTGTAGCTCTTGGACAAGACCGGGGCCACCGCGGGATAGCCGGCTTTTGCAAGCGCATCGGCCACGTACCGCCTCAATTCCTCGTTAAACTCCTCGCCATAGATCCTGGCGCGGATCCATTTTTCAGACGGAGTCGTCTTTTGTTTGCGGAGATCCGCCTTTATGGATTCGGTGTGGGGCAGGACCCAGGAAATGACTGTCAGGTCCTCCGGTTTCACCGCGGCGCCCGGAAACGAGAGGCCGAAGATCTCCTCCGGGGTGAGGTGAAATGGCCCGACGTGCTCTCTGTAGGACTGGAAGATGGGATCGTCGCCGCGCGCGAATCCCACCAGTGGGGTATCCCATGCCTTTTCTTTCTCCGCGTTCCGGATGGAATTGGAAGGGGAAGAGGCGACGTAGCCGGAAACGAGGGAAGAAATCCATGCGGCCGGATCATCCTGCTGCGGATTTGGCGGCACGATTGCGATACCGGCCAGGGCCGAGATTTTGATAAATTCCCGCCGGTTGAGTTCGAGTTGCATGTGGCCTCCTTTGTGGAAGTCCAGTATCGTGCACTTTGGATTCGGAATACAAGCGGATGCGCGGGAGGTCCAAGGAGTTCCCACCGAAAACGCCGGCTGTGGGCGGATAGGTGAAACAAAGGCGCTTTTTCAGAACAGGCGCACCCCTCCATGGATTCCCGGCAAACTCCGGCTTCCGAATGTCATTATTTATACTATTTAGAATCAAGCACTTTGGCGCCAATATTTGGAGGCTGATCGCTGAAATCCGGGCGCGCGCGGCTGTCGCCAATGCCTGTTATTTGACCGCCGCCAGGGGCCTCGCCAGGATCGACTTCTCCGCTATGACCTCCTGCAGCCTGCAGAAGTTCCACGCCGGATCGGCCGGCGTCCAGGTCCCGTTCCTATAGCTGTCGCAGCTGCCAGGTTTTTCGAGAGGATATTCTTCGATCGGATCGTCGACGAGATTGTAGAACACGCAGCTTTCCGTTTTCGCGTTCCCGTCGCAGAGGACCTTGTACGTCGCGTTCCGGGCCCCAACCTCTATGGGGTATCCCTCTTTATAGGCGTTGACCGTTTCCGCGAGCAGGTAACCTTTATGAGGATCGCGCAGGCTCTTCGCGCCATCGAAAAGGATCGGGGCCAGTGACACTCCGTCGACTTCGACCATGCCATCGCCTTCCTTGTCGGGGACCATCGCGGGAATATCAAGGCCGGCCAGTTCCAGGATAGTGGAAAACAGGTCCACATTGTGAACCCATGCATCGCTTTGGGAACCTGCCTTTATGCCGGGTCCGCGTATCGCCATGGAGACCCGGACCCCGCTCTCATAAGCCGTGCCCTTGCTGCGTCCCCGTCTGGTGATATACATGTTATCGATGAATTCCCTCCTGGGGCCGAACATCCATGTGCCGTTATCGCCGAGGTAGATGATGTAGGTGTGGGGATCCAGCCTGTCCACCGCTTCTGTTAGCCGGCCTATCATCGTATCCATACAGTTGGTCATCGCCCGCATAAGGGCCTCGGAGGAGCATGCGCCGACATTGGCCGAGCCGAATTGGCCGTCGGGTCCCATGCATTCTTCCATCTCTTTGCGCGATATTTCATCCATGGTGTCGGCATTGGGAATGACCATGGGATTCGGTTCCTGCCGGCCCGTGATATGGGACAGGTTGAATGCGAACCACGCAAACCATGGTTTATCCGGGTTCTTCTCTTCCTGTTCGGTGATCCACTCGATGGCATCCGCCGTTTTGACCACGGGGGCAAATGTGGTCGGCCTGAGGCCCTGTAGCGATCTTGTCGGAGCTTTCTCCGTCCGCCACTGGTCGGGAGGCGTCGAGTCGTCCTGGACGTGATAGTCCCATTCATAATATGTGGCGATCCCACCGTGAAGGTTGCCCCGGAACAGATCAAAACCCGCCTCTTTGGGCTTCATGCCCGGGTATTCGGACAGGCCTGCTATGTGCCATTTGCCGAATACGGCCGTGCTGTACCCTCCCTTTTCCTTTAAATCCTTAACAAAGGAATGATGCTTCCGTGAGAGCCAGCCCGTGGGATCAATCACACCCGTCTTCGCCGAATATAGACCGGTGAGAAGGGATGTCCGTGTGGGAGAGCAAAAGGGCTGTGCCCAGGCATGGGAAAACCTCATGCCTCCCCCGGCAAGCGCGCCGAGGGAAGGAGTGGATGCCGGGCGGCCATGGATCTCTTTATATTGCGGGTGGTTATGTCCCGAAGGGCCGTATTGCCTGGTCAGGTTGTCGATCAGGCCGGGATACATGCCGGTTGTCACATCGATGCCGATATCATCCCCGATGATCAGCAGGATGTTCGGGCGTTTGGACGTTTCCCCGCCTTTTTTTGTGCATCCGCACACAGATACAAGCAGAAGCAAAGCGAGCAGGGCAAATCCTCCCGATGCTTTCAAGGCAGTTTTATTTCCCACTCATTCGCTCTCTTTCCCCGATGCATGGCTGCTATTAAACCAACCTCAATAAACCGACGCCGCGGGCGGTTCTCATCCCTGGAACCATGCCCGGCTACTGCAGGAAGCAGCAGTGCGAAAGATAAAACGTCCCTGTTTTCCCGGCGCTTTTTGCTAATCTCCGGCACCTTTCTTTCTGCAGCAGCATATCAGCCAGTGCAGCGCCAGCGCCGGCGACAACACCAGTACGATCAGGAATATTTTCGTGATGGCCAAAAACCAGATTGCCATGGTGTAATATGTTCCAGGATCTATGCCATACCAGCTCGCCGCAATCCCCGCTGCCCAGTCTTTTGCAAAAATATACATTAGCGCGCTGACAATCAGGAACAGGTAACCCACAATAAACCACTTAAAAAGAAAATTTCTCGTCAAAACGAGTGTTTGTTCCGTGTTTTCGGTCATTTTCCTATTCCTTCCACTGTATGGGCTCCATTGTCCGGAGCAGGTACTGTTTGTCGTTGCCGAAAAACTGGCGGGCCGCGCTTCCCTGCAGCGTTTGAACCGCCGCGACCACGCCTCCCGGCGGCGTCTGTGTTTCCACGAACTTCCTGAGAGCCATGCGGGCGTAATGCACGTGTTCGAAAGGTACTTCTTCGACCCCTATGCGAAAATGAGTGGGCGCAAAAAACGGAACCGCGGACGTCGGCAGGCACGCCGTGTTCGTCGGCGGACGACCGATGTCTATGGAAGGATGGTACCACCAACTGCTGCGGAATTGTGCAGAAGTACCGAAATTATCCCATATTATCCATGCCTGCGGAAACCGGCGCAAAAAGCCGGACCGGGAGCGCGGGCAGGCACTGACGGGATTCCGGCTTTCATATCGAGGTGATATCGGGGCTCGTCTCCAGTGCCTGCTCGCGTGCGCAAATTTGCCGGCTTCACCCGATACGCCGTCCGGAAGGAGCCAACACGGAAAGCAAAAAACGATTGAGCTCATCCAAAAAATCCCTCATCGTATCACCGGAAAATCCGGGCATTTTCGTATCGGGGGACGTGCCGGGCCGTGACTCTGGAGCCCCCTGCCTGCCCGGCGCCCATTCCGTAAAACCTGTACGACAAAGGGGAGGGAGTTATGGTATCCGGCAATAGCAGGAAAGAAAGCAGGAGAAGGTTTATGCGGGGCGCCGCGGCGGGCGTCGCGGGGCTGGGTGCGGGAGCGGCAATGAGCTGCGCGGACAGGAAAAGGGAAGCCGGAGGGCACGGCACGGTCACTCTCGAAATACTGGAACCTCACGGCGAGCTTGCGTTTGCCGAAAGGCGGGGGCTGTCGGCGCCGCGCCTCGGCGATTTGAACGGGAAAAAAATCGCGATTCTGGCGATGGGCCGGGATTCGTTGGCCTTTTTCGATACCATCAAAGCCAGGCTCGTGAAGCTGTACCCTACGGTCGCGTTTGTCCATTACAGCTACGGGGGCCCGAACTCGCCCGACATGACCGCGGAAATAGCCGACGCGTGCGACGGGTGGATGGACGGAGTCAAGGCGTCGGAGACCGGCTCCAGGCATGACAACGGCGCCAGGCTGGAAAAGCGGGGTTGTCCCGGCGTGGCCATCGTATCCGACGCCGTCCTGACGGCGAAAAAATTGCTGGTGGATAATAACGGCATGCCGACGTGCCGCGTCCTCGCCGTGCCGGCGGTGGATTACCTGGTTGCCAAGACCGATCCGGAATTGATGAAGCCGGTCGCGGAGGCGGCTTTTGACGAAATCCATGCCGCACTGGTCGAGCCGCTGACGAAGGAAGAAAAGGAAGTCGGCAACTTCGTCTACGACTATTCCCCCAAGGAGTTTTCCGGCGCGGACTATGCCGAGGCCAACGAAAAATTTCAGCAGTACTGCGCCGAAAACTTCATGACCGACGGCATGCCCGTGGTCCCGCCGACGCGCGAGGCGGTCGACAGAATGCTTGCGGGAACGTCGTATCCGCCGGATAGGGAAATCGGGCTCATGTTTCCGAAGCAGGGCCGGGCGACGGTGGAGAAAATCGCCATCAGCGCGGTCATGGCGGGGGCAAAACCCGAGTACCTCCCCGTCATTATTGCCATGATAGAGACCATTACCGCCAAAGACTTCAACCAGTACCATATTGTGAACGAGATCCCTCCCATCACCTTTATCAGCGGACCGATCGTCGAAGAGATCGGGCTCAACAACGGGGCCGGCTACCTGGCTCCGGGCCACAGGGCGAATGCCACGATCGGCCTGGGCGATGCTCATGTGCATGATCAATATCGGCTGGCGCCGCATGGACGTCTATTCGTCGCCCGGAGGCCTCGGCCAGCCCGCCGCCTACGCAGATTACATAATTCCCGAAAATCAGAAGGCCAGCCCGTGGGAGCCCTATGCCGTTTCAAACGGGTTCAAGCCGGAAGAAAGCACCGTAACCATCTGCGAAGGGATTTTTATATCGCGCGGCCCTTCCGAGACCCTGAGCATGGCCGGTTTTAACGAGAGACTCGGGCAGGTGAAGGACCTGTTCTCCCCTTCCGCCGGGGTCTTCGGCTTTTTTGGCATGCCGCAGAAGGGCGTCGATTTGCGGCATATGATCGCGATTCATCCGACATTCGCGCGGCAACTGGCCAATGCCGGTTTTACCAGGGAGTCTTTCGTTAAGTGGCTGCATGACCAAAGCGCCATCAACTGGGACAAAATGAATGCGGATGAGCGCAAAAAACTCACGGAAATGGCGGCCGAGGGGAAAATTGTCGGAATAGGAGCCAAAGACTGCAAGCCGGGGCTGTACAGGGAGCCTTTTGCCGACCCGAAGGATGTGGCTGTGATTGTCGCCGATACGGGTGCGGGCGGGGTGATCGTTTTTCAGACCCCCGCCGGTTCAACCGCTAATGTCGAGGACGTCAGGGAGACAAGGCCTTACATGCACAAGGTAATCCACGGAGCCACGCTGACAAAGGCCGGCAAATAGCCGGTCGCGCAGCCGACGGTGACGTTCCGGACCCGCTTCCGATAGTGCCGTTCTGTAAGCTTCCCTGGTCTTTCTGTTGGGATTTTATTATGGATTGGGATCTAAAATCGGCGGATTTTGCAGCCCTTCGCCTGTCCGGCTTGCAGCCGGAGCCGGGATTTGGCATCCTGCCGGACACACGGTCAGCGTGTGGACGAAGCGGATCTTGCCGTTTTCCAGCCGGAAGGTATGGGAGTCCGGCCAACCGTTCTCCGCGCCGAAATCCACAAGGCCCACGACGGTCCCCGTCTCGGTATCGACAATGAAGCGGCGGTTGGTGATCCGGACGCTTCCTTCGAGCGGCGGTCCTCCCGTGCAGGAAGCCTCGGGATCGTTGTTCGGATTGGTATACGCCCCCCCTTCCAGGCGGGCACACGGGACTCCCCACGGCACTTTGGAGGGGGCCGAGAAATCCAGGAATACGTCGAAATAGGCATTCGCGGCTCCAATCAGTGTTTGACGGTCGCTGCGCCGGGCGGGAGGAAGTATGTCCCAATTCTCCTGCGAGGAATATTTCAGATAATTGTCCGCGTCGAAGAGCCAGTCGTCCTTATCGGTGACCAGGGCCTCGATTTCGGCGATCCTGTTCCCGGAAATTTTCAGCCGCGTCCCGAGTACGTAGGGATGATGGCCGCCCGTGTGTATGATTTCCGTGAAAGTCTGGCATGTTTCCACGTCCAGCATGCTGCGATGGAAGTTTATGCCCAGAGGCTTTTGCCATACCCCCTGGCCCAAAGGGACTTCTTTCCTGTTTTCGATGTACTTCGCCCCCGGGGCAAGCGGCATGAGTGCCGGATCGCCCTTTTGCAGGGCGTCCAGGTATTTGTCTACGGCAGCCTGAAGAGCGGAGCGCGTGCATACCGTGTTTGACTCCGCCGATGCAACGGTTTCCGCCTGCAAAGATGCAGCATGGAAGAACAATGCCAACGCGGCTATTGCCTGAACCATTACGGGTCTATATTTCATCGCCTCTCCTCTTTCACCGAAGAGCCCGGGGCACCGACGACAGGCCGCGGCGAACTCGGCGGCATGTCCCGGGTCCCGGCATTATCGGGCTGCAATAGAGCAATAATCCATTATCGGTTTCCCGCACCTGGATTCTGCCGCAAAATCTGCCTGTTAAGATTTCCAAAGCATCGAAGATTACATATCATATCACTACTGTCCCAACGTTAGTTGAATCTATTCAACTAACGTTGGGACAGTAGTGAACTCATATCAGATTTGAATATCCCGACAAGGGCACCTTTGAATTTCAAAATACGGGGGGACCCTGGTTTGGCTCGTACGGGCATGGGGATGTCGTTTCTCTGCATTTTGATGCCTACAAAGGCGCATTGCCGTTTATCCCGCAAGGAAGCCCGATGGTCTATATGCTGAGCAAAATGAGCGAAGCGGCGGATTTCTTCGATCCGACCTATCCCGGGCTTCCCCCGGGTCTTCCGCTTCCCGAATATCAGAATTTCGACGGCTGGTTTAAGCATATGGCGTTTGTTGACGGGGGGCCGGGGCCCAAGGACGACTGGGTTTTGGGATGCGTATCCCCGGTTCCGCCCAACCGATACAATGAAGCCAAGGCCCTTTTTGAGGACATCATCCAGTCGGGAGACCTGGTGTGTCCGGGGAAGGTGGTCATCGGAAATATCCGCGTCCGTGCCGGGAACTAGCGCTTGGGAGGACATGCCCGCCATGGAGCCGGATATTCCAAGGCGGGCATGATCTGTTTTCCTGAGATGCTGAAAGGCAAGAATGTTGCCCAGCGGCGTGATCCCGGGGGACACCCGGGAATGCTGCAAAAGTTGATTCTCAATTTCCGATTCCCGATTTGAGAATAATTCGAGACGATCGCCAATCTGAAATCGGGAATTGCCTGCCTGTTCTCCTGAATAACGGTGTTCATTCTTGCGCTGCTTGACGGCGACAGCAAGCACGTATAGCTTCCACGAGATCTTCTGATGGCCCTCCCTTGGTTAGATACGCCACTGCGCCGGCGTCCCGAATTGCCTTAGCGGCTTCTCCGTCCATATGCATTGAGAGGGCGATGATCCTGGTGTATGGCATCTCTTTCATCAGAATCCTCGTTGCGTCGATCCCGTTCATCACGGGCATGTTCACATCCATGACGACCACGTCAGGGTGAAGCTCACGGGCTAATTCCAGCGCAAGTTGACCATTCCCAGCTTCGCCGATGATTTCAATGTCGCTCTCGAATTGCAGCAAGGAGGACAAGCCTTGCCGCATGAGCTTGTGGTCGTCCACGAGGAGGACGCTGATTTTCTGTTTTGGGGGCCTGATTGTGACGCGACCGGCTGCGCCTTCCGGCGATACTTGTGCAGGAACCGCCTCTGGAATCTCGGCATGGCCGATGGGGATGCTCAGCACTGCCTTAGTGCCCCGACCCGGGGTGCTCTCAATTTCCAGCGTGCCGCCCATGTAAAGAAGACGCTGCTGAATCGAGAATATGCCAAATCCGCTGCTGGCACCGGGCTTGATATTTGCCGTGTCAAAGCCGGAGCCTTTGTCCTCCACGATAATCCTGCATTGCCCATCCGTGGTGCGTATCATTGCCAGACATGCCTCGCGTACGCCGGAATGCTTGAGGGCGTTCAAAAGCAACTCGCGCACCGCTTCGAACAGGAACGCCCGGTCATCCGGGTTGGATGGCTCGGCATAATTACTTATGCGGAGATGCAGTCGGAATTGCTGCTGCTCTTTCATCCGTGCAGCCAACCATGTCAAGGCCGATGCCAACCCCGATTGGTGCAGCACCGGCGGACAAAGCTCAACGGTCAGCGAACGGGACGCATCGAGCGCCTCGGCAAGGATACTGGTCACTCCCTGTACCGTGGATCGAATTACCTCGGGATCCTGACGTTTTATCAGGCCCAACTGCATTTGAGCGCTCACGAGCAACTGCTGAATGTTATCGTGCAGGATTGCCGCGAGCCGCCGGCGCTCGCGTTGTTCGGTCTGGCTCAGGTCGCTGGCCAGGGCACGCAATTGCTCGGCCAAACGCTGCACCTCAGCACTCCGTTCGGCCAACACCCGCTCATACTGCAGGCGCTCCGTCATGTCACGAGCGGCCGCAAACACGCCGGCGGCCTGCCCCTCCTGTTCTCGATAAACCGTAGCGTTATAGAGAACAGGCGTCAGGTGGCCGTCTTGGTGCCGGATGTCCAGCGGGTAATCGCGCACGAAACCGTCGCGGTAGACTCGACGGTAGCCTTCACGCGCTTTTTCGGGATCGGTGAAATAGTCCGAGAAATCGGTGCCGACCAACTCGGTGCGGGGGCGGCCGGTTGCCGCCTCCGTGGCGACGTTCACGTCGGTAATCCTGCCGTCGGACCCGATGGTCACCAGTGGGTCGAGGCTGGCCTCGATCAAACTCCGGTTGTAGGCGCTGGCGACAGCAACCTCCGCCGTGCGCTCGGTCACGCGTTGCTCGAGCGTGTCATTCAGCCGCCGCAACGCCTCTTCAGCCTTTTTTCGCTCCGTGATGTCGCGATTGCTCCCGCGGATGCCGAGGTAGTTGCCATTTTCATCCCAGACCGGTTGGCATGCGTGTGCCATCCACCGCCAGGTGCCATCAGGCAACCCGTCCCGCCACTCGGCTTCGCCGAATGAATGGCCTTGCTCCACGCTTCGGATGTGCTCATCGAAAATAGCCAAATCCTCGGGATGAATCAGCCGGCGTCGCAAACCCGGATCGGCCACGAACTCCGCTTCTGAATAGCCTGTCAGCCGCTCGCAGGACGGTGAGCAGTAGAGAAACCGCCCATCCGGGTCGATCCAGAACTCCCAATCGAAGGTATTGTCGGCAACGATGCGATACTTGACTTCTGACGCTCTCATTTTGTCCTGAACCTTCTTGCGCTCGTCGATTTCATTGCCGGCAGCCCGGGCAGGGTTCTCGAGAGCAGAAGGGCCGTGTTCGGCCGCGCCTTGCGTGGCCTCCTTGGAACCCGATGGAGAGTGTAGTTCATCGGTTGCGCAATTCGATGATTCGCAACAGTCGTTGACTGGAGGCGATTCCATTTTGTCCCGCTTAACTCGGGTAGCGTCGCCGGCATTTGCCTCGACGCGTTTTGGCTTTGACATGGAAAAACCTCCATGCGGGATTGCGCGCATTTCCCTTAACCCGCATCATTCTTGAAGCTTCTGCTGCTGCGGCGGCGGATCCGGGCATGTCTGCGGCGTCCGCATGCTTTTCATGCGCGCGCTCGGTTCCTCGACGTACTGGTCGAGGCCTGCAGCGAAGCTCCAGGCCGCCCCCGGAATCCTCCCTTCGCGCGCCTCGCAGCCACGCACGTCTGCACCGCCTCACGACGAACCATCATGGATAATGCGGATTAACGCCTCCGCCCAGCATTCGGGCTTCCGGACATGCTTCGTTGCGTCCGCCGAAAATCGCGAGGAGTTGGCCAAACCGATAATATCATACGTCGACCTGCGGTTAATGGATAGGACGCATCGGCTGCCGTCTGGGCCCGGGGCCGTCTATCCGGCTTCGGGCAAAACCGGCCGAGGCACCATCTCCGTTGCTGATAATATGTAATCTTCGATGCTTTGGAACTCTTTACAGGTAGATTTTACGGCAGAATCCACGTGCGGGAAGCGGATTATGGATAGACCTTTGCCTTGCTGCAGCGTCTGGGACGTTACGAAAAGTTCGCTTTGATGATTTATCGATACTGGGACGGCATCGCTGCCCTTTGTCAGCCGGAGAATAAAGTCGCGCTGGGTTTTGTTGAGGGTCTCGACAACAAGATCCGTGTTCTGCAACGGCGCGCTTATGGGTCGCACGACGAGCGGATAGAGTCTTAGTCTATGACTTCTTTGCGTTTTGCAAAGAAGCTATCTTCCCTTTTAGAATCAGGCACTTTGTCGTTTATATTTGGAGGCTGAGCGCTGAAAGCGCTCGGCCCTCGCCACTTTGGGATATTTGGTTGCGGCCCCGGGCCGCGCTAGGTGAAACAAAGGGCATTTGTCAGAACAGGCGCACCCATCCATGGATTCCCGGACGACTCCGACTTCCGATGCGCCATTATGTAAACATCCTTGGTCTTTCTGTCGGGATTTTACTATGGATTGGATCTAAAAACGGCGGATTTTGCAGGCCTACGCCTGTCCGGCTTGCAGGCGGCGGTTCCCCCGGGTGCGGGCAATTGCATATAAACCGGGATGCTCCCTGAATTCCTATGACTTTGTTTATTCCCGTCTTTTGGCGGTCCACGTGGTGCTCGCTATCCCGCCTTCTCGAGCAGGGCTTCGTTGATGATGGTTTGATATCCTACTCCTCGTTTCCTGGCTTCTTTGCGTGCCCAGGCAATGACCTTAGGATGCAGTCGAATCGAAGTGGGCTGATACTTATCCTCCTCCGATTTCGAGGGCCTGCCACGGGGCGGACGCGGCACCCCGGTCTTCAGCTCGATCGCTTTGCGAGCGGCGGCCAATTCCTTCCTGGTAACGCGTCTTGCCTTTTCAAAGGGAAACTCTCTTGAATTCTTCATATCTCTTCCTCTCACGCTGGCTGGCTCGCCGAGCGCTGATGATGCGGTAAACCCGGCCTTCCTGACGCCGGGTAAACACTACGACGAGCACCCCATCGTCCGATTCACCGATCAGCCATTCACGTATTTCCCCAGCACCGGAGTGCTTGTCATCGGGAGCGACTAAAGCAAATGGATTGTCGAAGGCCGTAATCGCCTGGATAAAGGAAATCCCATGCTTTTGCAAATTGCGGCGAGCCTTTCCGTCATTCCACTCAAATTGCATAATTACAGTATATACCAAAAATGTTCATTATCAAGTACAATAGGGAAGAAGAACAACAATTATAAGTTCCAGGACACATCCAGATCACATTGGCCGTTACCTCCTGATGCCGGCCGAAAGCGGATATCGGACGGGGCGGTGTTGCGTCTGGTCAAGATGTGGCTGAAGGCCCCGGTCGAGGAACGGGATGAACGGGGGAACCGACGAATGACCGGCGGGAAAGGGAGCAACTGTGGCACTCCGCAAGGCGGGGTAGCCAGTCCCATGCTCGCCAATCTCTACATGAATCGGTTTCTGAAGTACTGGCGGATCACGGAAAGGGGCAAGGTATTTCAGGCACAGGTTGTCAACTATGCGGACGATTTTGTGATCCTCACACGCAAACACGCGGTTGAGGCGCGGGATTGGACGGGGCAAGTGATGACCTGCTTGAAGCTGACCCTGAACGAAACAAAGACCAAGCTTCGGGATGCCCGTCAGGAGAGCTTTAACTTTCTCGGATACACGTTTGGGCCGCACCATTATCGGAAGGATGGTCATTGGTATCTGGGCGCCAGTCCGTCGAAGAAGAGCGTGGCGCGACTTAGGCACAAGGTGACCGAGGTTCTGGTGCCCGGCAACAAGGGTGCGTGGCCAGAAGTGCGAGACCGGCTGAACCGTATACTGCGGGGGTGGTCGAGTTACTTCAGCTACGGCACACGGCTGCAGGCGTATCGCGCCGTCGATAACCACGTTGCCGAGCGTGTTCGTTATTTCCGCCCGGCCAATGCAATAGCCGCTTCGAACGGTTTTTATCACAAGCTGCCGTCTTGTTTGTGAAGTGCGGGCGAGGGCGAACGCCGACTTGTCAGGCGCGGCCCGCAGGGCAGGGCGAAGGCGGAAGGTTCGCCTTTACTGTTTCCCTTTGCCTTTTCTACAGGAATCTCAATCGTTGACTTCCGAATCCATTTTTGATTTTCAAGTCCAGTCACACACCGACAGGGGCAGGTAGGGATTCTGCTTTCCTGTCCGGAATGCCGAACAACATACCGGCTCCAATGAGCTCGAGAATCGCCGCGACCAGTATCATCCCGAACAGCCCGATGCCGGCTATCAGAGGTCCGGCAAGGAATCCTCCTATGATTCCCGGCAGCATCACAAAAATAAACATCGTATTGATTCCGATTGTGGCCAATTCCGGTTTGACGCTTCGGGTGGCAATTACGGATGCACCCGGAGATCCGCAGACGCCTCCGAGTGTCGCCAGCCAGAACAGAAGCACGTACGCCCACATGCTCCCCAGCAGGGGCAGCATGGCGAAAGTCGCCGCCGCTGAAATCATGAGTGCGATAATCAGCGCCTTTTTGGCTCCGAACTTGTCAATAACGGGCCCCCATATAAAAGTGCCGAGCCCGAGCATTACGGAAACAACCGCAAAGAAAACCGCCTGCAACTCAACAGGAGTATTCAAGAAGTCTACAAGCACATACGAGAACGATCCGTATATTGCCTGCCATCCTATCAGATAAATCATCAACGTTATTCCGGCATATAATATGGCTCTGTGGCCTATGACTCCTCCGATATCCTTTCCTGAAATTCCTGTTGGACTTTTTATGACCGGAATCCTGGCCGGGAGCAGAAATAGAATGGCCAGCACTGCCAGGGCTGATGCAAGATAGTAAAGTCCGACAGGCCCTCCCAAAACCTTAACGAGATATCCGCTCAAAGCCTGAGAACCGCCCATTCCAAGCATGGCGCTTCCCGCAGCGAGCGCCACGGCGCTTCCGCGTCTCTGCTCGGGGAATAAAAATGACACAAGAACAACATAGACAGACATGAACGCAAACGGCAGCCCGGAGAATATCCTCCATATTGAAAGGGCGATCCATGATCCGCTGAGCGCAAGCCCGAGATTGGCAAACACGGTGATGGCCATGGCTGCCAGAACAATATCCTTTCTCCTGCCGGTCCTGTCTGCGAGGATTCCTACGGGCAGCAGGATCACCAGTCCAATGATCGATGGAAGTCCCATCGGCAAGGCCGTTACTATCCAGCTCGGTGCTCCAAGTTCCATTGCATGCAGCGGTATTGTGGGAGCATAGAGCGTGCCTGCCGCCGTTCCTGCAAATGCCGATAAAAGAACAAGCACCACACCCCAATTACTCTTCCTGTCCATATATCCCCTCCGAGCCGACAGTGGAAAAACCGGTTGTAAGAGCGCCCTTTCCTGATGTTTCATTTATTCGAGAAAGCGGTCCTGTTGAGAATTGCAATGACGGTGGAAAGCTTTTCATTATCTTCGCCGGAAGAGAAACCGCGCGCCCGCTGCAGGGTGGAGCAAAAGCCCCTTTGCAGGGATGCCTCTCCAAGCAGGAAGGCCCGGGATTTCCGGTAAGCTTTATGTAAACTTTCAGGAATACACGCCGTTTTTCAAAAGCATTGTACTGCAGGTCGGCGGGACAAATAGGAAGAATCTGCACGCATTTGCTTTTTCAAGTCTGAAGCGCCCGGAACAGCAACCACTCATCCTCAATTCCGATATTGTTTTTACTGAAAATCCCGCAGTATCGGGCAGCCCTTTCTAAAACATCCCAATCTGAGCCGGGCGAAAACTGATTGAAAAGGGAGATGTGTGCAAATTTCTCGGGGTGCGGATAGGCGAAACAAAGGTTCTTTCTCAGAACAGGCGCACCCATCCATGGGTTCCCGGCAAACTCCCGCTTCCGATCATGCGCCATTATGTAAAAACGTCCTTGGTCTTTCTGTCGGGACTTTACTATGGATTGGATCTAAAAACAGCGGATTTTGCAGGCCTTCGCCTGTCCGGCTTGCACGCCGCCTTTTGCAGCCAGCGATCGACCGTATTCCAGGCGATTCGCTTTGCCCGTGCAATTGCAGATTTGTTCAGGCCCTCAACACTCAGGACAGCAACTTCGTCAAAGGTCGCTCGACGATGCTGAAGTCGATGGTAGGGCGTGCCGGAATTGGAGCAGAAGGTTTTGCCGCAAGTGCCGCAACGATATCGACGACGACGCCCCCACGTAGTTTTGTAGAATCCGTGGCCGATGATGTTTCCGAAAGCGGCTTTTCCCGCCAGTGGACATTCCCTGTTTGGGCAGCTGAGACTCTTCATTGGTTTTGAACCGTGTCAATGATGGAACTGATTGCATGGAATTGAGTCTCAAACTATATCATGTGTGGGGGTTACGGTCGCGCTGCCAACAGTCGACGGCAGAAGCACCGCCGGGTCAGGAGGCGATTGCCATGAATAAGTCCGATTCTTCCACGGTCGTTGCCGTCGGCGACGTTGCGAAGGGCGACGAGCTTCCACGCGTCGGGCAGGTGGTGCAGGGCGGCGCCCGAGGCCACGGCGTCAAAATGCCCGGGCGGAAAGCGCAGGGTCAAGAAGCCCGCATGTTGAAGCCCGGCCAGGGCCACCCCCCTCTTCCTTATGAAAGGGGACCCACCCGGACTTTCAACTTTTTTTCCGCTTCCTCGAGCGAGGCGTATCCGAGCGCTCGCACGAGGTGGTCGTAGACTTTTTCCGACAGGCTCTTTCCCCTGGCCTGCATGGCCAGGAGGTCGCGGCGCAGCAGCCCCAGGGTGCGGGGCGAATAGGTTTCGAGCTCGCCGCGCGTGTAGGTTTCGAAGGACGTCATCTGCTCCCGGGTCCGGTCGTCCGTGAGCGGGCGGGCGCCGCTCATGACGGCGGGGTAGTCCCTGAACATCGCGCGCTGCCAGTCCATCTCCAGGCGCACGATCTCCTCGAGCTCCGGGCTGCTTTTCTCCGCCGGCAGGCCCTGCATGCGGGTGTACTTCCGGCGCATGAGGTTTTCCCCGCGCTCATCGGCCCCCCGCAGGTCCTCGAGGTAGCTGGCGAGCGTTTCCTCCGACCAGGGAAGGAACTGGGCGCGGCGGTGCAGCCTTAAACCCTCGGGATCCTCCTGGCACGCGCTCGTCCGCACGGGGTTTACGGTCAGGAACATCCGGAGTTCGATTTCCAGGATCGATTCGATGATCCGGTCTTTTTCGCTCATGGTGTCTCCAGTGGAAGGCGGGTCAAGGGCGCCGTTTCAGCCCCGGGTCGGTGATCTTTGCCCGCACCCGGGGGGCATGGTCGAGCAGAAAATCGCCCGGCCAATCCGACAGCCCCTGCCGCCGGAGCTCGTCCGCCAGGAGGACGCAGAGGGCCTCCATGAACTCCTCCCGGCGCGCCGGTTCAGCGGTTCCCACCAGGGCGCCGACCTGCTCGTGGACGGCTTGCCCCAGGAGCGGAAGGTCCCGCACGGCGCGGTGGAGCCATTTATAGAAGGGAGCGTAGCGCCGGTTGAGGAGGAACACCAGCGCGATCGCGTCGGCGCAGAACTTCACCGCGGAGTAAGCGGCCGAAAACCGTTCGGCGCGGCGCACGGAGCGGGCGAAGTTGT
>CAZTHE010000096.1:0-16080 GCA_964613495.1 uncultured Acidobacteriota bacterium
ATCGAGGGAAACAATATTTCGTTTACCGTCACGCTGGACATGGGCGGCGAGACGGAGATCCCTCACAAGGGGACCCTGTCCGGCGACCAGATCAAGATGACGTACGAAATGATGGGCCAGCCGGGGGAGATTCTCGTCAAGCGGGTCAAATGATCGCTCGCCCTTTCTTCGACCGCCGATAACGGAAACACTCGGTTTCCGGCATAACATTAGTGTGTAATCTTCCGATACTCCGCATTTCTGACCGATCTCGAGCCCCGGCCATCGCAAATTGTGATTTCCGTCTCGCGCTTTCCCCGGTTGCCTCTCGCATCCAATCGATCGGTGCAGCGGAAGATCCGCCGGAGGTCGTCGCCCACATCTTTTTCACCCCCGCCGGAAGAAAACACTGCAAGCCGCGGTGCGGTTCCGATGTAGAATGCGATCTTTGGCCGGGAACCGGGTCAAACTCCTGTTCCAGGGGAATCCCGTAAGAGAGTGTTTGCTTCGATGACCGAAATTCTCGATCTTCTGCTTGCCGGTACCACGCTCGCCGCCGACCACATCTGGTGGCCGATCGTCATCCTGCTTCTGGCGGGCACCGGAATCTACCTCTCGTTTGAGACGAACTTCATCCAGGTACGCAGGCTCGGCCTGGCCGTCCGCTTCATGTTCCGGAGCCGCAATAAGGCGGACATGGAGAGCCGCACCGGGGATATCACGCCGTTCCAGGCGCTGATGACCGCTCTGGCGGCCACGGTCGGAAACGGCAATATCGCCGGCGTCGCCACCGCGATCGCCAGCGGAGGGCCGGGCGCGCCCTTCTGGATGTGGATGACGGCCGTCTTCGGCATGGCGACGAAATATGCCGAGGGGCTACTGGGCTTGAAATACCGCATCCGGAACCCGGACGGCACGCACAGCGGCGGCGCGATGTATTATCTGCGCGACGGTATCGGTTCCCGGAAGCTGGGCAAGGTCCTGGCCCTCTGGTTCTCGATCGCCGTCATCCTCATGGCCACCTTCGGCAGCGGCAACATGGCGCAATCGAACTCGATCGCGCTGGCGCTCAAGAGCGATTTCGGCATCCCCTTCCTGTGGACGGGCGTCGGCCTGGCCATCCTGGTCAGCCTCGTCATCATCGGCGGCGTCCGGCGCATCGCCATGGTCGCCGAGCGGCTGGTTCCCGGAATGATCGCGCTCTATATGGGTGCCGGCATCTATGTCGTCCTGACGAATATTCAGGTCGTGCCGGACATCCTGATGGTGGTGCTGCGGTCGGCTTTGACCAACGAGGCGATCGTAGGCGGTTTTCTCGGCCACACGGTCAAAGAGGCGATCCGCTTCGGCGTCGCGCGCGGAACCCTGTCCAACGAATCGGGCGTCGGCTCCTGCTCCATCCCGGCGGCGGCGGCGAAGGGGAATGAATCGGCCGCGCAGGGGCTGGTCGCGATGATGGGCACCTTCATCGACACCATCGTCGTCTGCAGCATGACGACGTTCGTCATCCTCGCCTCGGACCTGCACCCGCACACGACCGGGCTGACCAGCACCGAACTTACGAAAAGCGCCTTCGCGGTCGGACTCGGAACGAGTCTCGGCGGGTGGGTCGTGAGCTTGAGCAGCCTGCTGTTCGGATACACGACGCTGATCGGCTGGTCGTATTACGGCGAACAGGGGGCGCGCTACCTGTGGGGGGGCCGCAGCGTCACCTGCTACCGCTACGTGTTCTGCATTTTCGTGTTTTTCGGCGCCGTCCTGCAGGGGCGCCATCTTCAGATCGTGTGGAACCTGGGCGATATCGGCAACGCGCTGATGGCTGTCCCAAACCTCATCGGGCTGATCCTTCTCGGCAAGACGATCCGCGCGACGTCCCGGGATTACCTCCGCCGTTGGGATAAGGGCGAAATCGCCAGCCCCTTCGGCGATTAGCCGCATATATGCACGCAACCCGGGTGCCGGGCGGAGCATAATGCGGTTTTGGGATGCATCCGCTCCCAACTGTAGTAAGATCGGATCCGACAACTCAAGCAATTGACATAGAGACCGGCGCCGTGACCGTTCGGGCAGGGTGCCGAGGCGCACCGGGCGACGTTCGCCGATCCTGCCTGATGAAGATCCGGCGGCGCGCGGGAACGGACCCGGCCGGCAGTTGAATTTCATCCGGGCTGCAATTTTGTGTCCTGGATCATCAACATGCTTTGATTACACGGGGAGGGGCCAATGAATATACCGATGCATCGGTTCAATTACACCAAACTGACGAAAGATCAGATCGCGCAAAAACTCAAAATTACCGATTCCGGGCCGGTTTGCGCTTCCGATTTTTCGGATGTTCTTGCCGGCAAGTCTCTCCGGATCGTGACGGACAACGGCCCTGTCCTGGACTACTCCTTCAAGGACAGGAGGCGGTTGACCCTTTCCGAGGCGGGCGGCCCCGGGATCGACTCGGGATACGGAGCGCTGCAGCTGAAGCAGGTCGTCTTCTTCTCCCACATGATTCCCGGCGCCCAGAGGGGATTCAACGTTTTCGTGGATCTCGAAACCCGTCTCGCCACCGTATTCGAAGTGTGGCTCTCGAGCGGCAGGAAGGAAAAGACCCTGGGAGAAAAAGAGATCACCGTCGACGACAGGGAGGTGCAGCGCCAGATCTATTTCGGCCATGTGGCCGCCACGGGCCGGAAGCCCCCTGAAACGCGCCACCACCTCACGAACAGGATCGAGGGCAAAGGCCTGTACTGGAAGCAGGACACAGGCATCGAAACCCTGGAATTCTACGCCTCGGTCGTTTCCTCGAACTTCGTCGAGCTGACCCGGCACGGGGACGATCTCAGCTACTGCAGCCCGTCGGATTACGTGCTGGTCAACGACAACATGTTCATCTATGACCGGACCGAATGCGAATTTTCCGGCATCTTCACGCTGTTCGTCGCGGACCTGTTCACGGAGACGCAGGCGGGCGTGCGCCTCGGCTTCAACGAGAAGGACGAACTGGAATATTGCATGTTCCGGGGCACCGGCAAGGTCGTCGGCCAGCTGGCCTACCTCGAGCCGTTCGACGAACACGGCAAGGCGGCGATGGTGGTCCAGGCGAAATCCGATCCGCAGTCCCCTGGAAAAGGCCAGAGGCTCGTCTATCGCCCCGTGCGGGATTTCCCCCACATGACCGACGAAGAGGTGCATCGGGCCGCGGTGAAGAGCACCAAGGCCTTTGGCGGCGAGCAGGGCGCGCCTCAGATGACGATGTCCGGCAACAATATGCCCTTCACCGATCTGCTCGCCGGCAGGGAGTTCACCCTCCGCTACGACCACGGCGGGCCCGTCTGGCATTACAAGATCGCCGAAAAATACAAACTCCAATACAGGGAAGACGGGGAAAGCAGATGGCACGAGGAACCCTACCGGGCCTATGAGGCGGACGAAAAACTGGTCTGGTTCAGCCACCTCCTGACCGACAGCAAGCCCCGCGCGAGCGTGCAGGTCGCCCTGGATCTCGTGAACGGCCTTACCACCTGCATCTACTCGCGGATGGGGACGAAGTATTTCGGAAACGAAACCACCTACCGCCCCCTGTTCGGCGTGGCGGAAATGCAAGGGCTGGATGCGCCTCACTACATGCGCCACGAGCTGACGGATGAACTCGTGGGGCACGCGTTTTCATGGTCCTATTCCGACCAGATGACGTCCATGCATCTCTACACGACGCCGCACTCCATGTCGTGGACGATCTTTACCGAGAACCAGACCCTGGGCGCCCAGTGGGGGTCCCCCTGCATTTATGTCAAGCTCCGCGAAGGGGTTTACATATTCGTTCAGAATGAGGAGGCCTGCAACGGGCACCAGATGGCCGTTGCGATCAACACGAAGATTTCCCACGACTGCGGCTTCGGGTTCAACGGCGGCGCGGGAGGCGTGAATCTCGGCCTGACGGGAGCCGTCGGCCGCCACATCGGGCAGTACGACGTGAAGCACTACTTCGGCCCGAAAATCAACCGGAAAAAGGCATAACCGCGGGATCCGCCGCGCCCGTCATAGCGGCCGGGAGAAGCGACGCCTGAATTCCCAACCATCCTGGCGGCCTGCCGGAAGGTACGCTCCGCGCCATTTTCGAGCAGGCGCGCATCGATCCGGAAGATTTCCTCGACTCCCGATCGAAAGCGATAATCCAAACGGCAGGCCGCCGCAAAATCCGATGCAACATCCGCTATGCGGCCGGATTACCGGATGCTCTGGATCTCCTCCGACATCCCCTGTTCGTAGGTGCTCCAGCCCGCGTTCATCCCGTAAGGGCAGCGATGGAACACCGCCTCGATGCGGCGGATGTTCTCCCCTTCGACCTTGAACAGCTCGGCCAGCTGCCAGGTCCAGTTGATCGACACGTGGTCGAAGAAGCCGAAGGCGAAGACGATGCCTCTTTCCCGGTCGACTGCGACGAAGCGGCGGTCGCGGATCCGCGTGACGATCCCCTCGAGCCCCGACTCGAACTGCTTCTTGCAGGCCTTCGGGATCAGCTTGCCGTCGCGGTCCAGTCCGCAGGCCACCGACCCGTTTTCGTAACGCACGGCGTCGTCGGTGAAGGGGTAGTAGCCCTTGCCGTCGTTGCGCTGCAATCCGGCGAAATAGTAGTTGCCGATCCGGACCAGCTCCTCGCGGGAATGCCGCTTCGCTTCCGGGATAACCTCGGTGAAGATGGGATGCGGGGCGCCCATCTTCTCGACGGCTTCACCCGTCGGCGGGAACTTGGATGCGGGCGCGTCACCGAACAGGCTCTGCTCCGGCCGGATGACGAGCTGCTCCGCCTCGGTGATCAGGCCGTTCACTATCTTCAGCCGGATGGCCACGGCGGCCGTCGTAGCCACGGCGGGCTTGGCTCCCGGAGCGGTCTTTGCGCCCGGCCTCGGCCCGCCCTCCTTGACCGTGCCGATGTAGGCGACCTGCTGCGTCTCGATGTCCGGAATGTAGAACTTGTACGTCCCTCTTCCGGACATGCTGAACCACAGCCCCTCTCCGCCCAGCGGCAGCTCGACCCCGTTTTCGGTGAACCGGCAGTTCTTGGCGAAAAGCTCCGGTTTCACCTTGTGTTCGAGCATCGCGCCCAGGTACTGATCGATGTAATTTTCAAGGCAGGCGCGATCGCATGTCACCTTGGGCGCCGGCTGGGCAAACAGGGCCGGCAGGAAAGCAAAGCAGATGGCCGCAACCAATAATTTCTTCTGCATGGTGTGTTCTCCTTAACTGGTTTTTTCACAAATGCGTCTTGAGTCCAGGATTTGCTGCGGGACCATCATATGCAGACGGGCGGCCCGGATCAATTGTTGAATTGTCGGAACCGGGGGGACGGAAGGGCCCGGCCGGATACGATCGAACTGCCGGATGGCGCAAAGAGATGGATCCGGCCTATAATGCCCGGGGAGGTAACGCAAAGTGAATGAACCGATGCAAACCGGGTCGACAACTCCAATCCCGGGTTCCCTGGCAGGCTGGACGCACGCCATTTACGCGCTGCACGCCGTCAGCCTGCTGACCGGGATCCTCGGCGCGGCCACGATCGTGGGCTCGTTCCTCATCGGGTGGCCGTCCATCATAGCCGTCATCCTCAACTACGTGAAGCGAAGCGACGTGCGCGGCACGTGGCTCGAGTCGCATTTCCGGTGGCAGATCCGCACGTTCTGGTTCGGCCTGTTCTGGGTCGCCATCTGCCTGCTGATCGTGGTCTTCACGCTCGGCATCGGCCTCCTGGTCGTCTGGCTGCCGCTCGCAATCGTAAGCGTCTGGTTCGTCTACCGGATCGTCCGCGGCTGGGTGGCGCTGAACTCCAACCGGCCGATGTACCGATAGGGCTCCGGTTAAAACGAGTATTTGAGTGCGACCTCGATCTCTCTCGCATCTTCGGCGCCGGATATGACGCCGAAGGTGTTCGAGTTGATGAAATTCCCCGGCTGCATGAAGTTCACGTGATTGAACGCATTGAAGAACTGCACCCGGAATTCCAGCAGGCTGCCCGACCGGGTAACGCGCGTCGTTTTGAGAACGCTGATATCCCACTGGGTCGAGCCCGGCGACAGGAGCACATTCCGCCCGGAATCGCCGAACCACTGCGGATCGGGTCCGCCGTAATCCGGCATGACGAAGTCGGCGGTCTCGAACCATTTGTCTATCGATCGCTCGGATTCGGGAAGGTTGCCCGGGCCGACCCGGTTGGGCCGGTCGCCCCAGACGCCGTCGTTGTTCGGGTCGCCGAATATTTCGGGACTGAACGGCATTCCGCTCATGATATTCGTGATCCCCGAAATCCTCCACCCTTCGAGCAGCGGGGCCAACTTTCCCGCCCACCGTGTCGACAGGAGTTTGTCTTTTCCCAGCGGAAGATCCACGATGTAGTTCAGGTTGAAGGATTTCGTCGGTGCGAATCCCCACAGGGAACGCTCGGCTGCAAGGTCGCGGGGATTATTGGGATTGGCGAAGGTCCAGCTGTAGCCGTCGCTGATCGCGCGGCCCCAGCGGAAATTGGCCTGCATCGAAAAAATGCCGGTAAGCCGGCGGGTCACGCGGGCGTTCATATCGTTGCTGGTGTAGGAAGCGTCGCTCTTCAGGATCTCGAAAAGCCCGAAACCGGGATTGGGCCGCCGCGGCTGTATCGGTTGATCGGCGGGGGCCGGCAGGGGGACATTCGCGGGGATGACCCGGTTGAGCCGCGTCGTCTTGCGCCCGCTGTAGGTCAGTTCGAGGCTCCAGTTCCCCGGGAACTCGTACTGAAGCGAGACCTCGCGGTCCTGAAAATAGGAATTCCGCAGTTCGGGATCGGCCGCCTGAAAACTCAGGGCGGGAAGCGCCGCCGATTCGAAAGGATTGCCGATGTCCAGGTCGGGCCGGGCCGGCGATTCCGCCTTCTGAACGTAAAAGAACGGATAGTTGCGTCCCATGTAGGTCAGGGCCTGAAAGAGGTTCATCGCACCGTGCCGGATGCTGTAGGAAGCCCGCAACACGAGCCGGTTGTTGCCGAAGGGACTGTAGGCGATCCCGAAGTCCGGCTGCCAGTCGTTTTTGTCGTCATAGGCGGTGTGTCCCGGATCCAGCGTTAGCCCCAGGGCCCTCGCCCGGGAACTTCCCGTGACGACGACTTCGCCGTCGAGCGGAGGCTCGAAAACGAGCGGGTAGAAAAACGACACGTTGTCGTGGATGGAGTGATAGAAGGGGGAATAGGCGTAAGCCAGGCCCATGGTGAATGTCAGATGGCTGCTGAGCTTCCAGTTGTCGTTGACGTAGAGGCGCCAGGAGCGCTGCCGCAGGTCCGCGCGATCCGACCCGATGCCCCGCGCCGCGGTATAGGGGAGTCCCAGAAGGAAATCGGCAAAGGCGTCGCCCGTAAACTGCCCCGAAAATCCGAACTGGCCGCGGCGCGTCCCCCAGGTCCTCATGTTGTTCAGCTGGCGCAGACTGAGGTTCCCACCGACGGAGATATTGTGTCCCCCCCTGACATACGTATAGTCGGCGTTGAGGGAATAGGAGTTCTGGTGAAAGCTTTCGGGCGAAGGTGAGTAGAAGCTGAATCCGGCCCCGGCGCCGATGCCCGCATACCCGAGGATCTCCATCTGGGGGTAGCCTTCATCCATGCCGTCGAGGGCTTCGACCCCCTGTATCCCGATCGAGTCCAGCAGGCCGGTCTGGTAGGCCTGGTCCGAAAGCTGCAGGCTGACGTACCTGTCGAAACTCAGCCTCAGGTTCAGGACCTTGTTCGGGCTGAAGGAATGGTTCAGGTCGATGGCGACCGCCTGGTCCCTTTCATCCACTTCGCTTCCGAAAACCGGCAGCGACGAAACCAGGCGCCGCGCGCCGTCGCCGATCCTATAGGTGCCGAAAATCCTCGTTCCCGGGCCGAATTCGTAATCGGCGCGGGTGGAAACCGTGTTGTTGTTTTCCACGAGCGGCTCATTGTTTACATAGTTCCGCACCGGATCGGCGCGGTTGGGATCGGGGAACAGCGCCAGCAGCCGGGATGCCAGGGGGTGAATGCGCGATTCGGGGATGCGGTTGCCGGGAAAAGGCTCTCCCGTAGACGGATCGACCAGCGGGCGCCAGGCGAAGGCGCTGAAATCCCCTCTCTTCATGTCGGCCGTAGGCACCAGGGACAACAGCGTCGATCCCCGGATGACGCGCAGGCCGTCGTAGCTTCCGAATACCTTGAGTTTCTCCGTTACGGATGCCCCGAGACTCAGGCCGAACTGGTTGCGCTTGAATTCGGGCAGCGGCTGGCCCACCGGGTCGAAATAATTGCGTGCATCGAAATTGTCGTTGCGGTGGTACTCGTAAACGGATCCGTAGATTTTTCCCCTCTTCCGGACCGAGAACGGATTCACGATCAGGGCGGTCGACTCGTCCCGGACCGGGCTCTCCGCCGGCCAGTCGTCGCCGACGCGCAGCCGGAAGGATTCTATCTGGCTCAGCCCCGGCCGCGGATCGAGTCTTCCTTCGTCGGACGGAGCCCCTTGGGCGACCGCGCTCGCCGGGACTTCAGGCGCGGGCACGCCCGGATTCTGGGTGCGCTCGTCCCCTTTCAGGGTCGCGGGCAGGATAAGCAGCGCAATCAGGGCAAAACGAAAAGTCATATATATTTCCTGCGGAGTGGGCAGCCGAGGCTGAGATGGTTTCGGGATGCGCGCCTAGAAGACGAGCCGGTCGCCGACCTTCATCGGCTTCACGTCGAACCGGGCGCGAAGGCGGGATTCGGTCCCCGGGACGTCGAGCAGTTCGAGCGTGACGCTCGGGCAATCCCGGCCTATGACGGGAGTGCCGTTTATATCCCTGGGAAAAATGAACTTGGCGCCGACGCTCTCTTCCCTATGCGGGAAATAGGCTTCGAGTTCGACCTGCGGGCACGACGGGGTGGAGAGAAACGCCTTCGTCTTCAGCGTTTCCACCGTTTCGCTCTGAAAGAAACGCCGGATGGCGCTTTCTTCATTCGGGTCGTTGGAGCGGAAGCTCACGGAGAGGACAATCCACCGGGATACGTCCATATCGAGATTCGAGGACTGCAACGCCTCAAACTTGCGCCTGTCGTGCGGCGCCATGCCGTCGTACCCGTGCTGGATCTGCTGGACGCGGGCATACGCCTCGCGCACCGGGCGGGCGGAGAGAAAACGCACGTAAAAGGTGTTGTAGATCTCCTTCTCGCCCGAAATTCCGCTCCCGACCCCATGAATGACACGGGTGAAGGTCTCCCGGCGCGCCCATGGCGAATCGTTCAGGACCTTGACCGCCTGATCGAGCGACCATGAGCTGAACGGCTCGAGGTTTGCCCAGGACGCAGCGGAAAACGCCACGAGTGGAGATAGGATGACAATAAGCAACGTTCTGAGCATGAATCCGTCCAACATGCAAAAAAACAGTCCTCGTTCGGGCTCCGGCCGGGCATTTGACCCTGAATGCCCCCGACCGCCCAAACTCATAAAGCATTAG
The DNA here is from genome assembly GCA_964613495.1 of uncultured Acidobacteriota bacterium. Taxonomy (GTDB): domain Bacteria; phylum Acidobacteriota; class UBA6911; order UBA6911; family UBA6911; genus UBA6911. The sequence goes on from CAZTHE010000096.1 coordinate 9,436, forward strand.
TACGACGGAGAGATCCGGATGTTTCGCCCCCCCCTCCCCGGTCGGCTCGCCGGCAGAAGTTGCCTCAGCTCGCGGATCCCGATTCCCGTGCCCGCATGCATCCGGGTCGTCCTCCTTTTCATGTACAAAAATCCCCCGGCCGCATTACACTAGCGGTGGAACGGGGAATTCCCTGCAGGCATGGTCCGGCAGAGAGAGGGGGTGCGTATGTCGAAATCGGCGGAGGATATCCTGAAAACCGCGATACTGCTCGAACGGAGGGGAAAGGCGTTTTACGCCGCGACGGTGCGACAGACAGAGAGCGAGGCCGTGCGCAAGATCTTTACGCAAATGGCGGAGGAGGAGGACGCCCATATCGAATTTCTCTCCAGGCAGTTCGCCGAGTACGAGAAGAGCGGCCGGTTCGCCGCGAATGCCGGTACGCTTCCGGTGAGCGACGCAGAGGCGGTCCTGATCCTGAGCGAGCGGGTGAAGAAGGAGATCTCGGCCGCCGGATTCGAATCGGCGGCAATCGCGGCCGCCATCGATTTCGAGAACCGAGCGGTGGAGGTCTACCAGGGCAGGGCGAATGAGGCGCCGGATCCCAACGAAAAGGAGTTGTACCAGATGCTGGCCGACTGGGAGCGCACCCATTTCCGCCTGCTGCACAAGCTCAACGAGGACCTGAAGCAGCAGATCTGGTTCGACAACAGTTTCTGGCCCTTCTAGTCACCTAGAAGATTCCATATCAGCGCGCCCGCTCCCAGCACGGCGGCGTTGCTCCCCGTCAACTGGGAAGCGACGACCTTGACCTTGCCGCGGAAGATGGGAAACAGGTGTTCCTCGAGCGAGCGCCGCGTGGGCTCGAAGATCAGGCCGCCCGCGGCGGCCATGCCTCCCGAAAGAATGATGGCTTCCGGGCTCAGGTGCGCCACCGAGTCGGCGAGTTTCATGCCGAGCACGCGGCCGCAGGATTCGAAGGCTCGCCGCGCCAATGCGTCGCCGCGCCGCGCGGCGTCCGACACCATCTCCGCGGTCAGGTCGGCGTAGCTGATCCTCCGGAGTTCGCTCGGCTCCATGGAGTCGCAGAGGAGTTCCTGAACGGTCCGGCAGAGGCCGGTGGCGGAGCAGTAGGCCTCGAGGCATCCCTTGCGCCCGCAGCCGCACACCCGCCCGTCGGGATCCACCGTCGTGTGGCCGACTTCGCCGGCGAACCCGTCCGCGCCGTAGATCAGGGCGCCGTTCGCGACGATGCCGCTGCCCAGTCCCGTGCCCAGCGTGATGACGATGAAGTCCCGCATGCCGCGGGCGGCGCCGAACAGCATTTCGCCGAGAGCCGCGGCGTTGGCGTCGTTGGTGACGGCCGAGGGCACGCGGTAGAGCTTCGCCAGTTCCGCCCGGACGTCCACGAAATCCCACTCGAGATTCGGCGGGTGCTCGATCGTGCCGCTGTAATAGTTGGCGTTGGGGGCGCCGATGCCGACGCCGGCCAGCACGCACCGCTCCCGCAAGCCCTGCAGCAGAAGACCGGATTCGTCGCGCAGGCGCCGGAAGAATGCGTCCGCTGGGCGGTTCGATTCCGTGGGCATCGAACCGCCCGCGAGGCACTCCCCGGCGCGGTCCACGAAGCCGAATTTCGTGTTTGTGCCCCCGATGTCCACTCCAAGAACGATCTTCTTCGCATCTTCTATTTCCGGGCTTCCGGCGTTCATCGGGTCCTCCCCTCGATAGGTTTGAAGCGGACGGGAGTGAGCGACCGGATGCGTTCCTGCTCCTCCGCGTTTTTCTGGTAAAGAGTCTCCTGGGCGCGGAGCGGTTCGGCGCGCCCGGCGGCCACTTTCTCGTATGCGCCGTCCTGCCGCAGCACGCGGGCTTTCTGGTTGTCCCCGATCTGCGTCCGCAGGATCGCGATGACTTTGTCCCGGAGGTCCTGTTGCAGGACGGGGAACATGAGTTCCACCCGCCGGTCCAGGTTCCGCGGCATCCAGTCCGCGCTCGAAAGGTACGCTTCCGGGTTGCCCCCGTTGCCGAAGGCGAACACGCGGCTGTGTTCGAGGTATCGGTCCACGATGGATACGACGCGGATGTTGTCGCTCGTGCCGGCGATCCCCGGGCGCAGGCAGCAGATGCCGCGCACGTTCATGTGGATGCGCACTCCCGCTTTCCCCGCGGCGCACAGCTCCTGGATGATCTTCGGGTCGACGAGCGAGTTCATCTTGAGGAGGATTTCGGCGCGCTGCCCGTTGCGGGCCCAGTCCGTCTCGCGCCGTATGAGCTCGAGGACCCGGTCCCGCATGCCGGTGGGGGCCATGATCAGCCGGTTGAACAGCGGCGGCTCGGAATAGCCGGTGATGGTGTTGAAAAACGCCGATGCGTCGCCGCCGAAATCCTCCGCGCAGGTCAGCAGGCCGAAATCGGTGTAAAGCCGGGCCGTCCGCTCGTTATAGTTGCCGGTGCCGAGATGCACGTACCTGCGGATGCCCGAAGGCTCGCGGCGCACCACGAGGGCGATCTTCGCGTGCACCTTCAGGCCGGCCAGCCCGTACAGGACGTGCGCGCCGGCTTCCTCAAGGTCCCGGGCCCACCGGATGTTGCGCTCCTCGTCGAACCGCGCCCGCAATTCGACGAGAACGGTCACCTGCTTGCCGTCCTCCGCGGCGCGCACCAGGGCGCGCACGATGGGAGACTCGGCGCCGCTGGTCCGGTAGAGCGTTTGTTTGATCGCAAGCACGTCGGGATCCTCGCTGGCGGCCTGGATGAAGCGCGCCACCGGGTCGAATGCGTCGTAGGGGTGATGCAGCAGCACATCCCGCTCCCGGAGGATGTCGAAAAGGTCCCGCTCGCCCGTGATGTCCGCACGCGGCTGAGGCGGCTGAGGCTTGAAGCGCAGACGTTCGTACCCCGGCATGTCGGCGAGCAGCAGGAGCGGCCTGGGGTCCAGCGGACCTCTCGCCGCGAAGAGGTTTTCCTCGGACACGTCCAGGGCTTTCCGGATCCTCTCGAGCAGTTCCGCGGACATGGGCTCGTGCTCCAGCCGGATCGCCCTCGCCCGCCGCCGCTTCTTCAATCCCGATTCCAGCGTTCCGACATAGTCCTCCAGGCCGTCGTCGTCGATGTCGAGTTCGGAATCGCGCGCGATCCTGAGGCCCGCAGCCTCCCGGATGCGGTGGCCCGTGAACAGGTCGGCCAGGCGGCGGCGGACGGCGTCGTGGAGCCAGCACAACTCGAGCCCTTCTCCGCCGGGAAGCCTGATCAGCCCGGGGAGCCCTCCGGGAACCTGGACGACGGCGAGTCGCGGCGCTTCGTCCTTCGTCTTTTCCGGTTCCAGCAGGACCGCGAGGCTGAAGGTGAGTCCGGGAATCCAGGGCAGGGGGTGCGTCTCGTCCACGGCCACCGGCGTCAGGACGGGATAGATCTCCCTTTCGAAATAACCGTCCAGGTATTTGTCCTGTTCCGGCTTCAGCGCCCCCGGCTTGCGGATGAAAATGCCCTCCTTCTCCAGCCCGGGGACCAGTTCGCCGCAATAGAGTTCGCCGCTTGCGTCATAGAGACGGCGGGCGTGCACCGCAATCGCCAGGAGCTGCTCCGACGGGCTGAGCCCCGCCGGATCGGGCTGGTTGCCCTTTCCCTCGATCATGTGCTCGAGCGATGCCACGCGCACCATGTAGAATTCGTCCAGGTTCGCACGGAAAATGCAAAAGAATCGCAGCCGCTCCAGGAGAGGGTTCCCGGCGTCCCCGGCCTCTTCGAGCACGCGGCCGTTGAATTCGAGCCAGCTCGTCTCGCGGTTGATGAAGATGCCGGATCGGCGCGTGCTCATTCGGCCCTTTCGGCTTCCCGCAGGATGACCTTTTTCCCGAAAACCTCGGTAAAGAAATCGCTGCGGCTCGCAAGGGAGACCCGGCTCATGGTCAGGTCCGGGGCATTCCGGGCGGTCAGCACGATCTGGTCCTCCTCTCGGCTGATCTTCAGCTCCAGAGGCTTCTGTGCGGGATCCTTGTCCAGGGCGTTCGCCACGCGGAGAATCGCGGACAGCTTCGAGACGATCATACGTTCGTCGCGGTCGAGCGACATGTACGGGGCATGCGTCCGCTGCGGCATGGCGCGGCGGTGATAGCGGGCGATATTGGCGATCAGCTGCAGCTCGCGCTTGCGCAGCCCGAAGAGTTCGGAGGAGGAAATCAGGTAGTGGCTATGCTTGTGGTGGCTGCGCGATCCGACGAACAGCCCGATATCGTGAATCAGCGCCGCCACTTCCAGGTAGAGCCGGTGCGTGTCGGTCATGCGCTGTTCCGTTTTGAGCTCGTCGAACAGCGCCAGCGAAAGCTCGCGCACCCTCTCCGCGTGATTTTCGTCGTAATGGTACTTGCGTCCCAGGCTGCGCGCGGCTGACAGGATCTGCGTTACGAGCCTCTTGCGCCGCTTTCCCTCCTCGGCCGGTGCCAGGTCCTGCAGCATTCCGGCCCGGATGCTGGCGTCGCTGACGATGATGTCGGGGGCCTGCGTTTCCTTGAGGATCTGCGCATAGGTCAGGAGCGCCGGCACGAGGGTTTCCGCGTCGAGGTAGGGGATGGAATACTTCTGGACCAGCGCGTCGACCGTCATGCGGGCGAGCGAGTCCACCAGGTCGTTGAAGGCTTCCTTCGGAAGGATCGACAGCCGCGCCGCGGCGCCTTCGCCGTTGAGGACCCTGGCTGCGAAGCGGACATCGCCTCCCAGCGCGATGAAGTGCGCGGCGTCGCGGACTTCCATTTCGCGCTTGAGGTTCGAGATGAAGCCCGCGATCTGACGCTTCATCAGCCGGGCCCGCTGCTCGCTCTTCGCGGCGCCGGAAGCGGCTCCCGCGCGGAGACGGATGGAGCCCAGCGGGAAGGCGGTGGACTGCTGCAGTTCCCCCCCGCTCAGGAAGGCGATGTCGGTGCTCCCGCCGCCAACTTCGACCAGAAGACTCTTGGCCTTGCCGATATCGGTCTCCTCGCGCAGCGAATCCATGACCGCCGTGAGGGTGAGCCTGTTCTCTTCCGGCCCGTCGATGATTTCCACGTCGAGGCCCGTGCTCATCAGGAGCCTGTCCAGGAAAGTTTCGCTGTTGCCCGATTCGCGCACGGCGCTGGTGGCGACCGCGCGGTAGCGGACGACGCCGTACGTGTCCATCACCTTCTTGAAGTCCCGCAGGGCTTCGCAGGCGGCACGAATCGTTTCCTGGCTCAGATGGCCTTCGGTAAAAGCCTCGCGCCCGAGCTGTACGCCTTTTTTAAGCGAATCCAGGATCCGCACACTCCCGTCGGCGTGAATCTCCGCCACATCCATGCGGATTGCGCTGGACCCGATGTCGATAGCCGCCACAACATTTGGGTTGGACACAGTCATGATGTTGCCCGATTCAAATTCGCCTCCGGACCGTCCCGCCGTTCCGTCCGGCCCTTTCGCCGGAGCCCGTGAGCCGGGCCGCAGCGCCTCCCCGATTTCCTTGTGATAGTATATCCTTTGAATGGCACGAAAGCAGCGGAAAGCATATGAGATTGTACATCGTAAGGCATGCAATCGCCGTTCCTCACAACACGCCCGGCTATGAGGAAGAGGAACGGCCGTTAACCGAAGAGGGCATCGAAAAGATGCGCCAGTCCGCCGCAGGCTTGCGCCGGCTGGGGTATGTTCCGGAGCTCATCCTGAGCAGCCCCCTGCCTCGCGCCAGACAGACGGCGGAAATATTAGTCAAAGTATTGGATAGAAAAGGGTTGGAGATTAAGATCCACCCGGCTCTGGCCCCGGGCGGGAGCCGGCGGGAGCTGTACCGGGCCATGGATTCCTATGCGAAAAATCTGGCGGGCCTGATGCTGGTGGGGCACCAGCCGTCTCTGGGCGAGATCGCCGGGGAGATCGCCTGGGGATCTCCCGATTATTATCTTGAACTCAAGAAGGGGGGTGCCTGCGCCATCGAGCTTGAGAGTACGGGCGATTTTCCCCGAGGCTGCCTCGTTGCGCTGCTTCCCCCCTCGTTGCTCCGGAAGATTTCCGGCTGATGGAGCCGATTTTGCCGCGAACCGCTATGAAACTGAAGATACTCCTTGTTGACGACAACGACATCGTGCGCAGGCTGATACGCACACAGCTCGAGAGCTGGGGATATGCCGTGGAAGAGGCCGGCAGCGGAAAGAAAGCCACCGAAAAGCTCCTGCGGGCGGCGGAATCCGCCGGCCGGCCGAATATCGTGCTCGCCGACTGGAGCATGCCCGGGATGGATGGCGTCGCCTTGTGCCGCTGGGTCAAGAGCAATCCCGCATACAGGAAAGGACCCCGCGTATTTGTCCTTTTCCTCACGGTCAACGAAGGCAAGGAACACGAGACGCAGGCGTTCAGGGCCGGCGCGGACGGGTATGTGGTCAAGGGTTCGTGGGAAGAGCTGGAAGTCAAGCTGAACGCCGTCAAGGAGCGGATTTCCGAGCGCTGATTGGACAAAGTCCCGATATGGCGTTGGCCGTGATGGGAGGATTGAGCGATCGCGTGCGCTATACCACCCAGTTCCTCAATGAGGTCCGCGAATGGGTGAAGCGCATCGCTGAGGGGGCGGGGAAAAAAGGCTGAGGTTTTTCGATACTTACAGTCAGAGAATCGTGCATATTCAGAAGCAGCTTATGCAACTCGCCGTAAACCCATCCATGGGGG
>CAZTHE010000097.1:0-16028 GCA_964613495.1 uncultured Acidobacteriota bacterium
CGATCTCTTGAAGAAGATCGACGGGAAGCGACTGCCCAAACACATTGCCGTGATCATGGACGGCAACGGCCGCTGGGCCGGGGCGCGCAAACTCCCGAGGGTCGCCGGCCACCGCGCCGGGATAGAGTCCGTCCGCGACATCATCGAGAGCTCCGCCCGACTCGGACTGGAAGCGCTGACGCTCTACGCCTTCTCGGTCGAAAACTGGAAGAGGCCGCGCAAGGAAGTCCTCACGCTCATGAACCTGCTGAAGGAATACATCCGCCAGGAACTCGCGACGGTGAACCGGAACAACATACGCTTCCGGGCGATCGGGAGAATCCGGGAACTGGAAGAATCCGTGAGTTCGGAACTCCAGCGGGCAATGGACACCACGCAAAACAATACCGGTATGCTGCTGAACGTCGCGCTGAATTACAGCGGCCGCGCCGAAATCGTCGACACGGTCAACCGGTTGCTGCGCGAATCCGGACAGAACGGGCACCCGCTCACGGTCAGCGAGGACCTGATCTCTCAATCGCTCTACACGTCGGGAATCCCCGATCCGGATCTGCTGATACGCACCAGCGGCGAGATGCGCATCAGCAATTTCCTCCTCTGGCAAATCGCCTATTCGGAAATTTACATCACGCCGACCTACTGGCCGGATTTCCGCCGCAGGCACCTTCTCGAAGCGCTTCTGGAATTCCAGCAGCGGCATCGGCGGTATGGCGGGATTTAGTCGGCAGTCGGCAGTCGGCAGTGGGCAGTCGGTAGTCGGCAGTGGATAGTGGGCAGTCGGCAGTGGATAGTTGATTGTCGAAATTGGCCGTTGGTGATCGATAGTTGGTAGTTGATAGCTGGTATTTTCTGTTGTAATGAGTATGCGGCACGCCGCTAGTCGAATCATCAGCATTACTGCAGACTGCCGACTACCGACTGCCGACTGCCGGCTGGCAGGCACTGAATATTCGGCACACCGCATGTCTAACCACCGGCACTACTGCCGACTGCCGACTACCGACTGCCGACTGTTGTGAGTGGCCATTGATCCGCAGTCACTGATTATTCGGCATGCCGCCGGTCGAGCCATCAGCATTACTGCCGACTGCCGACCGCCGACTGCAGACTGTCGACAACCGGAGACCGATGAAGCGCATATTATCCGCAATCGTCCTGATTCCCCTGGCGATACTGATCGTCGTATACGCCCCCCCGGTCTGGTTCCTGGTCGGTGTCGGCCTCATCGGCACGGCCTGCCTGATCGAGTATTTCGGCCTGATGCGCGCGATGGGGATTCACGTGCAGCCGCCGTTCGGCCACCTGGCTTTCTGGGTGCTGCTGATCGGCTTCCGCCAGGGCCGGTTTCCGGCCGGCATTCTCCTTGCCATGATCATGATCGGGGCCTTCCTTTCCTGCCTCTGGCGCAGGCGCACCGTCCGCGAACGCGCGCTGGCCCTCATGGCCGAAGTGCTGGGAATTTTCTACTTCGCGTTGTTCCTCTACCCGGCCATCCCGGTGAGATTCGACTTCGGCGTCGAAGCCGGAATGCAGTGGATCCTGCTCCTGCTGGCCGTCACCTGGGCCGGAGACACTCTGGCGCTCATCGCGGGGAAGGCGTTCGGGAAACACAAGTTGGCGCCGGTCCTGAGTCCCAAGAAGACCTGGGAAGGCGCCGTCGCGGGGCTCGTGGGCGGCGTCGCCGTCGGCATGGGCCTGCAACCCCTGCTCCTGCACGCCCTGCCGATGCCGCACGTGATCGCCGCATCCGCCCTCATCGGGATTTTCGGCCAGCTCGGCGATCTCGCCGAATCCCTGTTGAAAAGAGCGGCGGAGATCAAGGACAGCTCCAACCTCATCCCCGGCCACGGCGGCGCGCTCGATCGGATGGACAGCCTGCTGTTTGCCATTCCGGTGCTTTATTTTTACCTGCTCCAGCTTCAGTAGCTCCGCGGGGCCGATTGGTGCTACAATGACGCTTCTTTAGGCTGGTTTGGATGAAAACGATCTCAGTACTCGGCTCCACCGGGTCCATCGGCACAAACACTCTTCGGGTCACTTCCAGTTTTCCGAAAGATTTTCGCGTTGCGGGACTCTCGGGCGGCAGGAATGTCTCCCTGCTGGCGCGCCAGGTCGAGGACGTGCGTCCCGAAATCGCGTCCAGCCAGGATGCCCGGACCTCCTCGGAACTCCAGAGCCTGCTGCGGCAGCGGGGCTATCCCATGGCCCACACCCGGTTCGTCCACGGGACGGAGGGGCATGTCGAGGTGTCCTGCCATCCCGAATCGGCCATGGTGCTCTCCGCGATCTCCGGGGCGGCAGGGCTGCTGCCCACCTACCGCGCGCTGGAACTCGGCAAAAGCATCGCGCTGGCCAACAAGGAAACCATGGTGGTCGCGGGCGAGCTGGTCATGCGCAAATCGCGGGAGATGGGCGTCGCGATCCTGCCGGTGGACAGCGAACACAACGCCATCCACCAGTGCCTGCGCGGCGGCCGGCGCGAGGAGGTGGCGCGGCTGATCCTGACGGCGTCCGGGGGTCCCTTCCGGGAAACCCCCCTGGAGGACATGGCTTCCGTGACTCTCGACCAGGCTCTCAACCACCCGACATGGCGCATGGGACGCAAGATCACGATCGATTCCGCGACCCTGATGAACAAGGGGCTCGAGGTCATCGAGGCGTCCCGCCTCTTCGAGGTCCCGGCGGACGATATCTGCGTCGTCGTACACCCGCAGAGCGTCGTCCACTCCATGGTGGAATTCGTCGACGGGTCGGTCCTGGCCCAACTCGGACTCACCGACATGCGTGTCGCCATCCAGTACGCCCTGACGTATCCCGACCGATGGGATTCCCCGCTTCCCTCCCTCGATATCTACAACCTCCCGAAACTCGAATTTATACGGCCGGACCAGGAGAAATTCCCCTGCCTCAACCTCGCTTACAGGGCGCTGCAGAGCGGAGGCACGGCCCCAGCCGTCCTCAACGCGGCCAACGAAGTGGCGGTGGAGGCTTTCCTGAACCGCGGCATCCCATACCGGGAGATCCCGCAGATCATCGAGTCGGTCCTCGACGCACACACTCCCGGAGAAGCCTCGAGCCTGGAGACCGTGCTGAAGGCCGACGCCTGGGCCAGGGAAGAGGCGGCCGCCTATTGCCAGTCCGCCAGACCGGCGGCCACCAAGATCTGATCCCGGGTTCGGGATTCCGGACCGCCGATGCCGGGTTTTGAGCCGCAGTGTAAGGATCCCAGCAATAGAGAATCCGAGATCTGGAATCCGGAATCTGGAATCTGGAATCCGAGATCTGGAATCCATTTCATACATACCCGTTCGGTCCCGCACATTTATGTATAATTCGATGCGGGCTGTTGAGCCTGCGGGCTCTTTCGGGCATCATATGAGGGAAGGGCGGAGGGACTGATAATTTGATTACTACGATCATAGCATTCCTGATAGTGCTGGGCATCACGATCACGATTCACGAGTTCGGCCACTTCGCCATGGCGAAGCTCCTGAAAATACGGGTTCTGGTGTTTTCTCTCGGATTCGGGCCCAGGCTGGCCGGATTCACCCGCGGGGGAACCGAGTACCGGCTGAGCCCCTTCCCCATCGGCGGCTATGTAAAAATGGCCGGCGAGACATATGAAGACGACCGGAAGGGAGATCCCGACGAGTTCCTGTCACGCCCGAAATGGCAGCGTTTTCTCGTCGCCGTCGCGGGCCCGTTCATGAACATCCTGCTCGCGGTGTTCATCCTGACCTTCAGCTATCTCGGGGGAGTCCAGGTAGCGCGATATCCGAAAGAGGCGGCCGTCGTGGGCCCCGTCTCGGCAAATTCCATCGCCAGGCGGGCGGGCCTGCAGACCGGGGACCGGATCGTCGGCGTGCAGGGCAACAGCGTGACCACCTGGGAGGACATGGAGGTCGCCCTGGGAACGGCCCCGAGGAGCGGCCTGGATATCGAGGTGCTGCGCGGTGGACAGGCCGTGTCCCTGCATTTCGAGGCGCCTCCGGGCAACGATCCGGTCGAACCCGCGCTGCTCGGATTCCGCTATTCCCTGGACAAGGCCATCGTCGCCGGCGTGGATTCGGGCTCTCCCGCCCACAAGGCGGGCTTGAAGGCCGGCGACGAGATCCTCTCCGTCTCCGGGAATGCCGGGACGGTGACGGGGTATAACCAGATCCTCAACCTGATTTCGGAAAGCAAGGGAGTGCCCCTTCGTTTTACCGTGCGCAGGCCGGACGCCGGGGCTTCACGGGAACATGCGTGGGACGCCGCGAGCACGGGGGGCGGGACAGTCCTCCAGCTCGACATAACTCCCATAGAGGAAGGCGGACGCGTCATCATCGGCTTCCTCCACGACACCCCGTCGGACCTGCTGAAATTGGGGATTCTGGGCGCAATCGGCCAGTCGGTGCGCCGGAACTACGAACTCTCTTCCTGGACCTTCAAGATTATCGGCAGGATCATCCGCGGATCGGCTTCGATGCGGACGCTCAGCGGCCCGATCGAAATCGCGCGGATATCCGGGAGCGCCGCCCGGACGGGCAGCGCTCGCGTCTTTTTCGGATTTCTGGGATTGGTCAGCCTTCAGCTCGGCGTCTTCAACCTGCTCCCCATCCCGATTCTGGATGGAGGCGTGATTTTGCTCCTTCTGATCGAAGGGCTGATCGGGCGCGACCTCAGCATCCGCCTCAAGGAGAGGATCGTTCAGGTCGGTTTCGTGTTCCTGATTCTGCTGATGGGCTTTGTCGTACTCAACGACCTGTCGAAGGTCGTCGACGTCAACCGCCTGTTCCGGTGATTCCGGCCTATTTGAAGCTGGCCAGCGCCGCCGATTCGCTGTCGAATACCTGGAAAACGGTCAGGAGCTTCGTGATCTGCAGCAGTTCCTCGATCTTCTTCGTCAGGTTGAGCAGCTTCAGCTGGCCGCCGCCGTTGGTAACCGTGATGTAGGTCCGCACGAGTTCCCCGATGCCCGAGCTGTCGATGTAGTTGACGTCTCCCAGGTTCAGGATGATCTTCTGATTTTCCTTCAGCACGTCCATCACCGTGTTGCGGACGGCCATCGTGCCTTCCCCAAGCGTGATCTTGCCGCTGCAATCCAGGACCCGGACATCTCCCACAGTGCGCATTTCGATCTTCATTTCAGCTCTCCTTGATTGGAAGAAACCTTCTTCATCATGTATACCTCCATGCCACCCTGGGAGAGAGGCCGGAATTCGACCTCGTCCATGAAGGTACGGATATAAAAAATGCCGCGGCCGCTCGGCTTCAGCAGATTCTCGCGTTCCAGGGGATTCGGTATCTCATCCGCGTTGAATCCGTTGCCCTGGTCTCTGACGGAAATGGACAGCCTGTCAGTCCGGACCTCGAAACGGACGTTCACCGTCTTGCCCTGGTCCAGCTTGTTGCCGTGCTGGATGGCGTTCGTCACGGATTCGCGGACCGACATCCCGATCCAGTGCGCGGCGTCTTCGCCAAAATTCATGTATTGCGTGATGCAATCGGTGAGGGCTTGTATTAAATCGAGGTTCTCCAGCGCGCTGCTGATCGTGACCTCGATATCGTCTGTTTTTCTCGTCATGGGGCGGCATCGACAGGACAGGCGGTCATTCCCTCCAACAATCCTCTTCGCAAGTCACCGGCAATCTTATCCATCCCGGTTCGGGGCTGTCAAGACACATCGCGGACCGCGCCGCCGCAAACGGCCGATCAGGGAGCCGTCCCGGCCCCCTGCCCTGCCGCGGACTGCCCCGGGCCGCCATTCTCCCGGCGCGGGACATTTCCCGCGACGAACCCGCCATCGTCCGCCGCGCTCGTTCCGCCGGCGGAAGGGTCGCCGTGCACCGCGGCAGATGCGGCGCCGGAGGCCGGCGCCCCGGCCGGGGCGGACTTCCGGATCCGACCGGCAAGGCCGGACAGAAACTGCTCGAGTTCCTGCAGCAGCAGGCCCATCTCCTGCTCCTTTTTCGCGATGGAGGATTCCCGCGCACGGATTTCCTGTTCCACGCCCGCCAGGGTCTCGCGGTGCTGCTGCCGAAGCGTTTCCAGCTCCGCCTCGAGGCGCTGCCTTGCGCCGGCCTGCTCGCTCTCCCACAGCATTTTCCGCTCTTCCGCTTCGCGACGGCGCGTTTCCTCGAGGATCGCGCCATATTCGCGCGCCTCGGCCTCCCGGGCCGCTTTTTCCTCCTCCCACAGGCGGCGCTGGCCGGCGATTTCGCTCTCCAGGGCCTCCTTCCGGATGCGGAGGTCCTCGATCCGCGCTTCCAGCGCCGACGCCGATTTTTCCATCTCGCAAAGCGCGTCCAGTTCCTCCCTCCCGGCCCGCACGGCCTTTTGAACCTCCCGGAGTTCGAGCGCATACTTATCGGTCTGCTGCCGTATCGCCTGCAGAAGACCGGCCATCTCGGAACTCAGGCCGGAGAAACGCTCGATCTGCAGCGAGAACGGCTCGGTTTCAAGAGAAGAATTCAAATTGGCATTTTCCATGGTAGACCCTGCTCCGGCTATAATCAGAGCGCGGCGAAGGCCGCGCAATCGCTTTCGTGTTGTCCCGTGAAAAGGCGTACGCATTATTCTAATATCCTGGTGGCCCTTCTGAACAGGAAATTAATGTATTCTATCCGTCGGCGGAGCTAAAAAGGGCACCCGCTCCGTCCGGGCCATTCGCCGGGAGGGGCGGAAACAAGCGGAGAGGCTAACTATGGGCGATCCTGTCGCGGAGCGGATCGAAGCGCTGCGGGCCGAAATCGAGCGCCACAACTATAAATATTACGTCGAGGCGGATCCGGAGATCGGCGATCTGGAATTCGACCGGCTCATGCGCGAGTTGCAGGACCTCGAAAATCTGCACCCGGACCTCGTCACGCCGGACAGTCCGACACAGCGCGTCGGCGGACAGCCCATCGACGGATTCCGCCAGGTTTCCCACCGCGTCCCGATGCTGTCCATCGAAAACACCTATAGCGAAGAGGAAGTGCGCGAATTCGACGCCCGCATCCGCCGCTGGCTCGAGACGGCGGAGCCGGCGTATATCGTGGAACATAAGATCGACGGCGTTTCCGCTTCGCTGCTTTACGAGAAGGGCCGGTTCACGCTTGGGCTGACGCGCGGCGACGGCGCGCGCGGGGACGATATCACCCACAACCTGAAGACGGTCCGGGACATCCCGCTGCGGCTCATGGGGCCGCCGGCGAGGGTGCCGGAAGTGCTCGAAGTCCGCGGCGAGGTGTATATGACGAATACCGAGCTCTCGCGCCTGAACCGGATGCAGGCGGAGCGCGGGGAGCGGGTCTTCGCCAATTGCCGCAACGCGGCGGCCGGGAGCCTGAAGCTCCTGGACCCGCGCCAGAGCAGACTGAGAGTCCTGAGGTTTTTCGCGCACAGCGAGGGATTGTCCGGCGGGCTGCGCCTCGACACCCACGGGGAATTTCTGGACCGCATCCGCGCGTTCGGCATCCCGGTCGTGCCGCACAGCCGGCCGCTCGGCAGCATCGACGCGGCGCTGGAATACTGCGCCGCGATCCTCGATGCGCGCGATTCGGTCGATTACGAGACCGACGGGCTGGTCCTCAAGGTCGACAGCCTGGCCCAGCGGGAAAAACTGGGAGCCACGAGCAAGTCGCCGCGCTGGGTCATCGCCTACAAGGTCGAGCTGTGGCAGGCATCCACGCGGATCGAGGAGATTCATGTTCAGGTCGGCAAGACGGGGACCCTGACCCCCGTGGCGGAACTCCAAACGGTCGAGATCGCGGGCACGAAAGTGTCCCGGGCGAACCTGCACAACGCGGACGAGATCGCACGAAAGGATATCCGCGTCGGCGACCACGTGATCGTGGAAAAGGCGGGAAAGATCATTCCGCATGTGGTGCGCGTCGAACTCGAGAAGCGCTCGGGGAACGAACGGCCCTACCGGTTTCCGACCGGGTGCCCCGTCTGCGGCGGGGAGGTGGGGCGGGACGAGGGCGGCGTGTTCATCCGCTGCCTGAATCCCTCATGCCCGGCGCAGCTGAAGGAACGCCTCAATTTCTTCGCCTCCAGGCGAGCCATGGACATCGAAGGCATGGGGCCGGCTCTGATCGACCAGTTGGTCGACAGAGGCATCGTCCGCTCGCTGACGGACCTCTATGCCCTCGCGCCGGAGCAATTGAAGGCCCTCGAGCGCATGGGAGAAAAGTCGGCGCAGAAGATCGTCGAAGGGATTCGCGCCAGCAGGGGCCGCGGGCTTGCGCGCGTGCTGACCTCGCTCGGCATCCGCCATGTCGGAGAGCACAACGCGCGGCTGCTGGCGGAGGAGTTCCGGGGCATGGACGCGCTGATGGGGGCGTCCGAAGAACGCCTCGCGGAGGTTCCCGGCGTCGGCCCCGCGGTGGCGGAAAGCGTGTGCGGCTTCTTCCGCAGCGCCGCAGGCCGCGAAACCGTGGGGCGCCTCAGGGAGTTCGGAGTCCGGCTGACCGAAGACGCACCGCCGAAAACGGCCCCGGCACGGACCGGATTCCAGGGGAAGACGTTCGTGGTCACGGGGACCATGGAGCGTTCCGGCCGGGCCGAACTGGAAGAGCGCATCCGGAGCCTGGGGGGGAAAACGGCGTCCAGCGTCTCGAAAAAGACCGACTACGTGGTCGCCGGCGCCAGCCCGGGGAGCAAGCTGGACAAAGCGCGGGAGCTGGGAGTCGAGGTGCTGAGCGAATCCGATCTCGAGCGCTGGATAGGGGACAACGGCTCCGCTGGCTAGGACATGAAGAAGTTCAGCGCGTTGACGATGTATCTTTTGAGTTCGCGCCGGTCCACGATGGCGTCCAGCATGCCGTGCTCCAGGAGAAACTCGGAACGCTGGAATCCCTTGGGCAGTTTCTGACGGATGGTCTGTTCGATCACGCGGGGTCCGGCAAAGCCGATCAGGGCGCCCGGTTCCGCGATATTCAGATCCCCCAGCATCGCGTAGCTGGCCGTCACTCCGCCCGTGGTGGGGTCCGTAAGCACGGAAATAAACGGGACGCGCGCGTCGTCCAGCTGCGCCAGCGCCGCGCTGACCTTGCCCATCTGCATGAGGGAAAGGGTCCCCTCGTGCATGCGGGCCCCGCCGGATGCCGACACGATGATCAGGGGCATTCTGTTTTCGGCCGACCTCTCGACGGCCCGGGTGAGCATCTCGCCGACGACGGATCCCATGGACCCGCCGATGAAGCCGTACTCCATGGCAGAAACCTGCGCCGCGCGCCCCCCGATCCTGCCGACCGCATTCGCCAGCGCGTCGTTGAGCCCCGTTGCCTCGCGGGCCGCCTCGAGACGCTTTGCGTACGGCTCCCGGTCGACGAAGCCCAGCGGATCGGGCGAGACCAGTTCCCGATCCAACCTCTGATACTCGCAGCCGTCGAAGAGCATTTCCAGCCGCTCCCTGGAATTCAGGCGAAAGTGATGGCCGCACTTCGGGCATACCTTCTCGTTGGCGTCGAGATCCTTCTTCCAGATGAAGGACCTGCATCCTTCGCACTTCGTGAAAAGACCCTCCGTCCGGACGGTCCTCTCCTCCTCCTTGGGATTTTCAATCGGGCTTTTCTCTTTTTTGAACCAGGCCATAGTCTTCTATGATAACTCAGTTGCGGCAAAATCGGTATCGGGCCAACACGCATTATTTATGGTGGCTCGTCGCCATGCCGTGCGGGCAGCTTGAAAAGGCCGGATCAAAACGGATTTGCTTTTGCAAATAAATGCCTGCAGAATATGGATTTTTCGGGGATCGGATGCTTATCGCGGCAGACAGGGCAATCCCGCAATGGGAGGAGAAATTTGCGGATCTCGGCGAAGTCCGCCCCTACGACGCGATGGATTTGAAGCCCGAAAGCATCCGCGACGCCGATGTCCTGATCGTCCGCACCGTCACGCGGGTAGATGCGGCCCTGCTCGACGGCAGTTCCGTCCGGACCGTCATCGCCGCCAGTGCGGGCACGGACCACATCGACCGGGACTGCCTCGCCCGGCGCGGCATTCGATTCGCGTATGCCGCGGGCTGCAACGCCAATTCGGTGTCGGAATACGTCGTCACCGCGCTCCACGTGATGGCGTCCCGCAACGGGTGGAATCTCGGGAGCAAGAGCCTGGCAGTCGTGGGAGTCGGCCAGGTAGGCTCCCGCGTCGCGAAGAAGGCGCGCGCTCTGGGGATGCGGGTGCTCCTGTGCGACCCTCCGCTCCGCGACGCGACGGGAGACCCGCAATACCGGGACCTGGACCATGTCCTGGGCGCGGACATCGTGACCTTTCACGTCCCTCTTGCGGACGACGGGCCCTATCCGACCCGGCACATGGTGGGCGGCGCGCTGCTGCGGCGGCTCTCGCCCACGCAGTGCCTGATCAACACTTCCCGCGGAGCCGTGGTCGACAGCCGGGAGTTAAAGACGGCCCTCCGGGAAGGCAGGATAGGAGGTGCCGTGCTGGATGTCTGGGAAGGGGAACCGCGGGTCGATTTTTCTCTCCTGGAAATGACCGGCCTCGGCACGCCGCACATCGCCGGCAATTCCCTGGACGGGAAGGTCCGGGCGACCGCGATGGCGCGCGAGGCGCTGTGCGGATTCCTGGGCGTGCCGCCCGGCAGCCTTGCGGATGCCGACTTCCATGAGCCGCGCCTGCTGCGCCCGGAACCCGGGGCCGGCGGCCAAGAGGCCGTTTTGTCCGTGCTGCTTCAGGCATTCGACCTCCTGAAAGAGGACGCCGGCCTGAGAGCGCTCGGCAATCTTCCGCCGGCGGTGGCCGCAGGCGGATTCGAGCGGCTGCGCACCAGGAAACCGCTGCGGCCGGAGTTTTGTCATTTTCTTGTGGATCCGGGCGAAAGGAATATACACTTATCCGGAACGTTTGAAGCCCTGGGGTTCCGGATCCCCGGGGCGGGCCGGACGGATTAGCGGAGGCGGAGCCACCGGGATGACAGTCGTAATGCGGCACTTTTTGGAATGGATATTCCTGATTCCCGTTATCGGCGGGTCGGTTTACGCCGTCCTGTGCGTCCTGGCCGTCGTTCGCCTCCGCACCCGGCCGGCCGCCCCGATTCCCGTCGCATCGGAATCCTGCCCCCCGGTGACCGTTCTGAAACCGGTTCACGGCCTGGAAAAGAACCAGAAGGAAAACCTGCGCAGCTGCTGCATCCAGGATTATCCGGACTTCCAGGTGGTGTTTTCCGTCCAGGACGCGAACGACCCGGCGATCCCGCTCCTGAGGGAGCTGCAGCGCGAATTCGGGACCGGGCGCGTGACGGTGGCCGTCGAAAATTCCGTCGCCGGGACGAACGGCAAGATCAACAACATGATCGGGGGATTCCGGCACGCGCGCCACGACCTGCTGGTCATCAGCGACAGCGACATCCTGCTCAAGCCCGATTATCTCAGGACCATCGTCGCGCCGCTCGGCGATCCCGGAGTGGGGTGTTCGTGCACCCTGTACAAGGCCGTGGGCGCGGGCACCTGGTACGAGAAGATGGAGCTGCTGACGCTCAACGCCGATTTCATGCCGAATGTCCTCTTCGCCCACGTCAGCGGCGCATCCAGGTTCTGCCTGGGCGCCTCCGCCGCGCTGCACCGGTCGACGCTGGAACGGATCGGCGGGTTGGAGGCGCTGGCGGACTACCTGGTCGAGGATTACGAAATGGGAAGGCGCATCTGGGTGCTGGGCAAGAAGGTCGCCGTCATCCCCTATTTCGTGGACACCACGGTGGACCTCCGGAGCCCGTCGCAGTGGTGGAACCACCAGGTCTACTGGGACCAGAACACGCGGGCGGCCCGGCCTCTCGGGTTTCTGGCCACGGCGCTCGTGCGGTCCGTGCCGTTTGCCGTTCTGTATGCGATCGCCCGGCTGGGCGACGCGGCAGGGATGTGGACCATGGCAGGAGCGTTCGCCGTCCGGCTCATGTCCGCGGCCGCGATCATGAAATGGGGGCTCCGGGACCGCGAGGGCCTGCGAAGTCTCTGGCTGCTGCTTTTCCGCGACCTATCCTCTCTGGCGACCTGGCTGCTCGCTTTCACGAAGCGGACGACCATCTGGCGCGGCAGCAGCTTCGTCCTCACCCGGGACGGGCGCCTGGTGGCGCAGAAGCCGGTCTAGCCGCGAGGAACTCGCGGATTTCGGGGTCCGATGCCCCGGCGGCACGAAAGGCGCATGAAAAAAATCATCGTAACCGGGGACGATTTCGGCCTGGCGGTTCCGGTCAATGAGGCAATCGAGGAAGCCCATCGCCGCGGAGTGCTGACCGCGGCAAGCCTGATGGTGGGCGCCGGGAGCTGCCGGGACGCCGTGGAGCGGGCGCTGGGGCTTCCCTCGTTGAAGGTAGGTCTGCACCTCACGCTGGTGGAGGGCACCGCGGTTCTCCCGCCGCATTCGATCCCCGACCTGGTGAATGCCGCCGGGGCTTTTTCGACGCGGCTCGCCCGCTCCGGTTTCAGGTTTTTTTTCCTGCCGGGGATCCGCAAGCAGCTCGAAGCCGAAATCCGCGCGCAGTTCGAGGCGTTTCAAAAAACGGGGCTGACGCTGGACCACGTCAACGCGCACAACCACATGCACCTGCACCCGACGGTGCTGCGGCTGATCCTGAAGGTGGGCCGGGATTACGGGCTGAGAGCCGTGCGGCTGCCGAACGAACCGCCGCTGCGCTCGTGGCGCGCGGCGGGCACCGCGCTCGGATCGAGAGTGGCGTCCCGGGCGTTCCTGGCCCCGTGGATCGGCCTCATGAAGTGCCAGATGCGGCGCGCCCGGGTCCGATTCAACGATTATCTGTTCGGTATGACGGACGGCGGCGCCATGACACTGGACCGGATGCTGCGGATGGTGGACCGGCTGCCGGCCGGCGTCACGGAATTCTGCTGCCACCCGGCGTCGTGCCGGTGCCCGGAGATCGACGCAACGATGCCGCGGTACGGTCACGAGGAGGAACTCCGGGCCCTGACGGACGTCCGGCTGGCCCGGGCGCTGCATTCCGCCGGCATAAAAACGATCGCCTTCGGCGGGCTTTGAGAGGACGACCGGGTTCGGCGGGCTTCGGGAAAACACGATCGCCTTCGGCGATTTTGAAGAAAAGGACGGAACGAAAATGCTGCGAGTGTTTATTGCAATGACCATCGCCGCGGCCTCGGCCGCGTACGGACAGATCCTCGTCCGGCGCGGGATGCTCCAGGTCGGAAGCCTCGAAAATTACGCGCCGTGGCCCCTGATCACCTATTTCTGGGGCGCGCTGTGCAACCCGCTGGTCATCGGCGGGACCGTCCTGAACGCGATCTTCTACTTCCTCTTCCTCGCGGCCCTCTCCTGGACGAACGTGACGGTGGCGCTGCCCATGACGGCCATCGAGTACGGATTCGCGGCGTTTTTGGCCGTGACGCTTCTCAAGGAGAGCGTGCCTCCCGTCCGCTGGGCCGGCATCGCCCTGGTGATCGTCGGCGTAATCCTGATCGCCCGGGGCGGCGGCGACAATTGAGGCCTGCGGGCGGCTCATCCCCCGGCACAACACGGAAAGGACACACGATATGACCCCGGTTCCCGCAGCAAAAATCCAGTTCCTGCCGGAAGACAGGACCTGGATTGCAGATCGGATACAGGAGGTTCTGGCCAGCGGCCAGCTGACCCTCGGCAAATACGGAAAGGAGTTCGAGGAAGCGTTCGCGCGGCTGTGCGGCGTGCGCCACGCCGTCGCCGTCAACAGCGGGACCAGCGCCCTCGAAATTATCCTCCGGGCGATCGGCGTCGAAGGGTGCGACGTGCTGGTCCCCACCAACACCTTCTTCGCAACGGCCGCCGCCGTCGTGCATGCGGGCGGGAATCCGGTCCTGGTGGACATGGACCCCGAATCGTTTTCCGTGCACCCCGATGTCGTGGAAAAGAACCTGACGCCCAAAACGGCCGGCCTGATCGTGGTGCATATCGGGGGGATCGTCACCGCGCAGATGCCTGCCCTGGTAGACCTGGCGCGCCGCAAGGGCCTCTGGCTCGTGGAGGATGCCGCCCACGCCCACGCCTCGTCGCTCGGATTCACGAAGGCGGGCGCCTTCGGGATCGCGAGTTCCTTCAGCTTCTACCCGACCAAGGTCATGACCTCCGCAGAGGGAGGCATGATCGTGACCGACGACGCGAAGATCGCGGAGGAATCGCGCATCTACCGGGACCAGGGGAAAGCCGGCTTCACGGTGAATGCGCACATCCGCATGGGCTACAACTGGCGCATGTCGGAACCGCACGCCATCATCGGGCTCAGGCACCTCGAGCGCCTGCCGGACATGATCGCCGACCGGAGGGCGATCGCGGCCGTGTACGACCGAGGCCTGGAAACATTCCGAAACCTCCGGGCGCTGGCGGTGCCCGCCGACGGGTTCTGCAATTACTACAAATACATCGCCGTGCTTCGGGAAACTCGCGACCGCAAGGAATTGAAGGCGCGGCTGCGCGAACGCTACGAGATCTCCCTCGCGGGAGAGGTCTACGAAGAGCCGCTGCACAAACAGCCCGTATTTGAGAGGTATTGCACCGGCCCGCTGCCGGTCTCCGAGGACCTGTGCGCCCGGCATATCTGCCTCCCGGTCTTTTCCGGAATGAAGGAAGAAGACGCGCGGGAAGTGCTGCAGGCGCTGCGGCACGTCGTCGGATGAACCGTTTTCAAAGGCGGATCCGGAACGGGGCAGCCCGCCCCGGCCGGACCGCCGATTCGTGATTCGAGGCTGGGGTCGTCATGGACAAAACTGCGGCGGACATCGGGAAGCTGGAGGCGCTGGTTGCGCGCCTGCGGGGCGAGGGCGGGTGCCCCTGGGACAGGGAGCAGACGCGGGAAACGCTGAAGCCGATGCTGATCGAGGAAGCCTTCGAGGTGCTCGATGCGCTCGATTCCGGGGACGCGGCGGAACTGAAGGACGAACTCGGCGACCTGCTCTTCCAGGTCGTGTTCCATGCCCGCATCGCGGAGGAGAAGGGGGAATTCGACCTGGGCGGCGTCATCGACCGTTCCCACGAAAAGATGATGCGCCGGCACCCGCACATCTTCGCGGACGCAGACCTGAAGACGTCCGAGGACGTGCTGAAGAACTGGGAAGACATCAAGGCGGCGGAAAGGGGCGTCCCTTCGGCTTCGAGCCCGGACGCCGACCGGTCGCTCCTGGACGGCATCCCTTCGAAGCTGCCCGCGCTGCACCGCGCGTATCAGATGACGTCAAAGGCCTCCCGCGTCGGATTCGACTGGCCGCGGGTGGAGGACATACTCGCGAAACTGAACGAAGAAACGGTCGAGCTCCTGGAGGCGCATTCCGGCCGGGACGCGCACAGGATTGCGGACGAAATCGGGGACCTGCTTTTCGTGGCGGTGAACGTCGCCCGCTTCCTCGGCGTCGATCCCGAAACGGCGCTGGGGCGCAGCAACCGCAAGTTCGACCGGCGTTTCCGCTACGTCGAATCCGCGGTCAAGCGCCGGGGACGCGAATTGAAGGACACGCCGCTCGCGGCGATGGACGCCCTGTGGGAGGAAGCGAAGGCTCTCGAGAAGGATTCGCCCGAATGACCCGCGCCCCCCGCGGCGAGAGTGGGTGTAAATGTCGGATTCCAGATTCCAGATCGCTGATTGCTGATCTCGGATCTCGGATCTCATCCTGGGGGCCGGGGATTCCGGAGAACCGGAATCCCCGGCCCGCGGGCAATCCTAATTCACGATGTTAAAATGCTCGATGTGCAGCGAGGGATCTGCCTTGACGACGACGTCCCGCCGCAACAGGTGCCGGATCTCCTCCACGACGATCGACTCGCCTTCGCGCAGCGCACGGGCGACATCCGGGTGCACGCGGATCATCAGTTCCGAGCGTTCGTCCAGGTTACCCCTCATTTTTTCTATCTCGTGGTAGATGCCGTAGCAGGTCGTGGAAACGGACTTGACCATGCCGGACCCGGTGCAATACGGGCAGGGCTGGCACAACGAACGTTCCAGGGACTGTTTCACGCGCTTGCGCGTGATTGCGACCAGGCCGAATTCGTTGAATTCCAGGATCTTGCTGGGAGCCTTGTCCCGGGCGATCTCCTCCGACAGCGCCTCC
>CAZTHE010000098.1:0-15417 GCA_964613495.1 uncultured Acidobacteriota bacterium
CGGGCTCCAGATCGCGGGCGAGATACCTGCCGCTATCCGTCGTGGTAAGAGTTGCTGTTCTCTTGGTCTCGATATTCGTGATGGTCACTTCCGCTCCCGGCAGGACGGCCTTGGAAGAATCGTAGACCACACCGATGATCGAGCTGAACCGTTCCTGCGCAAACAGGCCGGTGCCGGTTATCATTAAGATCACCAGCACGCCTGGCAGAAAGGCTTTGAGAAACCTACTTAAGTAGACTCCGCTTCTCATATTCCTCCTTCAAATAATTAGTTAGTCCAAAATCCATCGGGGCCTGTACGGTCCACCGTACCTGCCGTCGGCGGCATTTTCCCCCAATGTAAAAAATGCCCGAACCTTACCCGACGTTTTCCATCGCGTCTATCAAGCAAAAAAGCTGCCCAAAAGAGTCCTGTCCTGTACAGTGCGGGATTTTATCTTTAAATTGAATAAATTAGAAGCAAATCCTTCATTTTTTATTAATTTTATAATATCGGCGTAATACAACAAATTGAATGAGATTCAAGAAGTTGCATGGAGGAGTTCCCAGTTCAGAGTTCCCAGTTCAGAGTTCAGAGTACAATTAACTGGGAACCGGAAACTGGGAACTCCATGGAACCTGCCGACAGATTTTTGTGAAGGCTATGCCGTTGCCGGAGTACACTTTACTGAAGATTATGCGAAAAGACTTCCTGCGTCTTCTCATTTGCCTTTCATTCCTTATGGCGGTTCCGGGACTATCCGGGCAGTCGCTGCGCGAATCCCGGTTCGTCGAGCGCGCCCGGCAGGGATTCACCGACATCTTCAACATGGACTATGACCGGGCTCAACAGGTTTTCGCCGCCCTGGCCAGGGAGTACCCGAACCATCCTGCGCCGCCGCTGTACGAAGCCAGCATCCTCTGGCTCGAGGAAATGCTCCGCCGCCAGGACCTGTCCATGAACCGGTTCATCGCGCCGGGCTACTTTTCGGGAAAAACCGGCCACGTGATGCTCCCGAAAGACCGGGCCGCTTTTCTCGACTACCTTCAGAAGTCGCAGGAACTGTCCAAAGCCATTCTGGACACGAACCGCAACGATCCGGACGCCCGCTATTTCCTGGCGACCGCCCAGGGATTGCGGGCGTCCTTCGCCATCACGATCGACCACAGCCTCCGCGATGCTTTCCGCAACGGCAACAGGGCGTTCGCGTCGCTCAAAAAGCTGGTGGAGGAACGGCCCGACTACTACGACGCCTACCTGGCCGTCGGCATTTACGAGTACATCGTCGGCAGTATCCCCTGGTACCTGAAATGGATGGCCTATTTCGTCGGCGCCCGCGGCACCAGGGAAGCGGGCATGGAACACGTCGGGCTGGCCGCCGAACGGGGACAGTACGTCCGCAACGAATCCCGGCTCGTCCTCATGGTCCTCGACGTCCGGGAGCGCCGGTTTCCCCAAGCCCTCGAGCTCGCCCGCTCCCTGAGCGCCCGGTTCCCCCGGAGCTTTCTTCTCGCCATGAACGTGGCGCAGACCCTGCGCCTCTCGGGACGCAAGGAAGAAGCGTCCGAGGCGCTCCTCGAGATCGAGAGGCGCGTCGAGGCAAAAGAGCCGAATTTCGATAAGCTCCCTCTGCAGAATTTCCGGTTCGATATGGCCGTCGAGCTGATGTCGATGTCGCAACTGGATCCTGCCGAAGAACGCTTCCGCAGGTGCATCGAAGATCCTCTCACCTCGACGAAACACAAGGCGCTGTCCCACCTGCGGCTGGGCCGGATCCTGGAGTGGAAACACCGGCCCGCGGAAGCCGTCCGGGAGTATCGGAGCGTTCTTGCCATGGAGGATTTCGAGGGGTCCCGGTCGCAGGCACGACGGTGGTTGAAGAAGGTTGAAGGAGGAAAGGAAGACTGATGCGAAAGCTCTTTGCCCCCATCCTGGTTCTTTGCGTGCTGTGCAGCCTTTGCCCGGCAGCCGGGGAGACGATCGACGCCGACACGAACTGGAAAATTCGCCGGGAGGCTGCGGAAAACTCCCGGATCATGGCGGTCATCCACCAGCTTACCGACGTGTATGGGGCGCGCCTCACGGGATCGCCCGATTTCAAAGCGGCGTGCGACTGGGCGCTCCGGCAGATGGAAAATTGGGGGCTGGAGAACGGGCGGCTGGAAAAGTGGGATTTCGGACACCCCGGCTGGAACAACGAACGGTATTCCGTGCGGGTGGTTTCTCCGTACAAAGACAATCTCGACGCCAGGGTGATCGCCTGGACTCCGGACACCAAAGGCGCCGTCCGGGCCGGGGCCGTTCAGATCGCGCCCCCCGACCGCCCGTCGCCGGAGCAGTTGACGGCGTTTTTCGAGAGCGCCAAAGACAAGGTCCGCGGCCGCATCGTCCTCGTCGGCGCCCACACCAGGGTGCCGGTGCAATTCAATCCTTCCTACAAAAGACGCGAGGAGGCCGATCTGCGGGCCCAGTTCGACCCGGTCCATCCCGCGCCCGCCGCTCAACCGAAGCAGCAGCCGGGGCCGGCCGACGGCATAAATCTCCTGGACCCCAGGCAAGTGGAGCAGAAAATCGACGAGTTTCTCGTCGAAAACGGCGCCCTGGCCAAAATTGCGGACGCCGCCCGCGCGCATGGCCAGATCAGCGTCTTCGCCAACCGCTCCTATAGCGCCGCACGCGCCGTCCCCGGCGTCGTCATCCGCAACGAAGACTACGGCCGGATGTCGCGGATCCTGGCCGGCGGCAACCCGGTCGAGATGGAAATCGACATCCGGAACACCGTCTATCCCGACGACACCCTATCGGTCAACGCGATTGCGGAAATCCCGGGAAGCGATAAAAAGCGGGAAGTCGTGATGCTGGGGGCCCACATCGATTCCTGGCACGCGGGCACCGGGGCGACCGACAACGCGACGGGAGTGGCCGTCATGATGGAGGCGGCCCGCATCCTGAAGAAACTGGGCGTGCAACCCAGGCGGACGATACGCGTCGCGCTCTGGGGCGGCGAAGAACAGGGATTGCTGGGCTCGAAAGCGTACGTCCGGGATCACTTCGGGACCTACGAATCGCCGCAGCCCGACTTCCCGGCCCTTTCGGCGTATCTGAACCTGGATTCCGGCACCGGGCGCATTCGCGGCGCCTTCCTGTTCGGCCCTCCCGAGGCGGCCTCGGTCCTGCGGCCGATGCTGGAAGCCTTCGCCGACCTCGGCGTCGCCGGCGTCGCAGCCACGAAGAGCCGCAGCTACGGCGGCACCGACAGCACGTCGTTCAGCTGGGCCGGCCTGCCCGGAATCACGCTTTCGCAGGACCCGATCGAATACATGACGCACACGTGGCACACCGATCTGGACACCTACGAGCGGGTGCTGGAGGACGACCTGAAGCAGTGCGCGACCGTCGTCGCCTCCCTGGCGTATCACCTGGCAATGCGGGAGGAAATACTACCCCGCTTCCCCGCCGACTCCATGCCCCAACCCGAGTAATAGCCACAAATTCAACGAATGAAAGCATTTCCGAATTCGTGTAATTCGTGGCCGTTTCCTCGGGCCGCGGAATCCTCGCCGTTTTGGCTTGAGCCGAAGATCTACAGCATCGCGGCGGAAGGGTCGATACGGTAGGGGCCTGTATCGTTTCGCGGCCTGTTCCGGCCGACTGGAGAAGACCCGCATGACCCGGACGCGTCTTTTGGTTCTGTCGACAACCGTTTTTGCCCTGCTTTTGCATCTGCCCGCGGCAAGCGCGCAGGATTCCGTGCCGCTGCCCGTTCGCAAAGTCGAACTGTACAAGAACGGGATGGGATTTTTCGAGCACCGCGGTGCCGTTAAGGACGCCCAGAGCGTGGAAATCCTCCTGCCGAGCTCGCAGCTGAACGACGTGCTGAAATCGCTCACGGTGCTCGATCTCGGCAAGGGCCGGATTGCCGGCGTGAACTACGATTCGGTCGCCCCGATCGCCCGGCGCCTCGAGGAGCTGCCCATCGACCTATCCTCCGATGCCGGGCTGATGCATCTTCTGAACCAGGTGCGGGGCACCGAGGTCGAAATCGGCGCCCCTTCGGGAAATGTCGCGGGGAAGCTCCTGGGAGCGGAGACGAAGGTCCGGAACACGGGGCCCGGCGCCACGGTGCAGACCATTTGCGTGAGCGTCCTCACCGCAACCGGGCAAATACGGCTGGTGGACCTCGAGTCGGCAGGCGCGCTGCGTCTGGCGGACCCGGTCCTCGCGGGGAACCTCAGCCGGCAGCTGGGCATCCTGGAAAGCGCCCACCAGCGCGACGTCCGCAAGCTGCGCGTCCAGACGCTGGGCTCCGGCGAGCGCCAGCTCTACATCGGCTATACCTCCGAAGCGCCCATCTGGAAGACGACCTACCGCATCGTCCTCGACCCCAAACAGAAGCCGTTGCTTCAGGGGTGGGCGATCGTGGACAACACGACGCCGATGGACTGGGCGGACGTGACGCTCTCCCTGGTCGCCGGCGCGCCCATCAGCTTCATCCAGGACCTGGCCCAGCCGCTGTACGGACGTCGGCCCGTCGTGCCGCTCGCTCAGGGCGTTCAGGCGGCGCCGCAGGTTTCCGAGGCGGCCATGAACGAAGAGGATGCGGAACAGGCTAAGGCCGAGGGCGAGTACGAGGGATCGGCGCTGGACAGGCTGCGCAGCCTGTCCAAGGCCGCGCGCATGCCGGAGGAAATGATTGCTCCGTCCGCAATCCCGATGCCGGCGGCGCCTCCGCCATCGGGGATCGCCCAGGCCATCCGCCGGCAGGCCGCCGCGACGGCGGCGGCGCAGTCCGTCGGCGATCAGTTCGAATACCGGCTGCCGGACCCGGTCACGATCCGCAGGAACGAATCCGCCCTGCTGCCCATCCTGCAGGCCGAAGTGGGCGGGGAAAAGGTAGCGACCTTCAGGGCGTCGGACGGCGAAGCGCATCCGCGCCTCGCCTTCTGGCTCAGGAACACGAGCAAGTTCACCCTCGACGCGGGCGCGGTCACGGTGATCGATTCGGACGCGTTTGCCGGGGAAGGCTTGATGGAAACGGTGCAGCCGGGGGAGAGCCGCCTGTTGAGCTATGCCGTGGACCTCGGGACCGTGGTCTCGACGGCGGGCGGGACGAGGAGCGAACGCACGGAGCGCGTGGTCGCCGCCCGGGGGATGCTGCGCCTTTACGCAAAGAGCGTCGAGACCGCGACCTACAGGATCCGCAACAACAACGACGCGCCGCGCAGCGTGATCCTCGAGCACCCGGTGCGGCCGGAGTGGAAACTGGCGGGGACGACGCCGGCAGAAACGTCGGCGAACTACTACCGTTTCCGCGTCGAGGCGAAACCGAAAACCACCGCGGAGTTCACCGTCCGGGAAGAGCTCCCGAAAGAGAGCGTCGTCGCGTATTCCTCGGTCACGCCGGACCAGATCGCCGTGTGGGTGCGCGACAAAACGATCGATCCAGAGCTGGAGAAGAGGCTGCGCGCTGTGGCGGCGGCCCAGGGCGAAGTCAACGACCTCTCCACGAAGATCGCGGCGCTCGACAGGGAGCAGAACGAGATCTTCAAGGACCAGGAACGCGTGCGCGGGAATCTGCAGCGGCTGGGCCAGTCGCCCGACGAAGCCACGCTGCGGGCGCGCTACGTCCGCCAGCTCAACGCGCAGGAGGACAGGCTGGCGGCGCTGAAAACCGACCGCGGGAAACTGCAGAGCCTGCGGGAAGCGGCGCAGGGCCGCCTCGAAGCACTCGTCGAGAAGCTGTAGCGGAACGGCGGCGCCGGGACATCCTGCTCACTGGAGGCATTTGCGGGCGCGGGCGACGACGTTGTCGACGGTGAGGCCGAATTTTTCGAACACGACGCCGGCGGGCGCCGATGCCCCGAAGCGGTCGAGGCAGACCACGTCTCCCCTGTCCCCGACATACCGGTGCCAGCCCTGAACCACGCCGGCTTCGACCGCCAGGCGCGCCGAAACGGCCGGCGGCAACACCCGGTCCCTGTATTCCCGGGGCTGGGCCTCGAAAAGCTCCCAGCTCGGCATCGAGACCACGCGCGCCGCGACCCCCTGCTCGGCCAGGACCTGCCGGGCCGCAACGGCCAGGCTCACTTCCGATCCGGAGGCGATCAGGATGAGATCCGTCTTGCCGCCCGGACCGTCGGCCAGCACATAGGCGCCGCGCCGCAGTCCCTCCGCGGATGCGTAAAGGGAGCGGTCGAGAACGGGCAGCGCCTGCCGCGTCAGGACGAGCGCGACCGGCCGGTGCCGGCTTTGGGCGGCAATGCGCCAGGCTTCCGCCGTTTCGTTGGCGTCGCAGGGCCGCAGGACGATCATGCCGGGGATGGACCTCAGGGCGGCCAGCTGCTCCACCGGCTGGTGCGTCGGCCCGTCTTCGCCCACCCCGATGCTGTCGTGCGTGAAGACGTATATGACGCCCAGTTCCATCAGCGCGGCCAGCCGGATGGACGGCCGCATATAATCGGAGAACACGAAAAAGGTCGCCGCGAACGGCACGATGCCGCCGTGGACGGCCATGCCGTTGGCCAGCGCGCCCATGGCGTGCTCGCGGACGCCGAAGTGCAGGTTGCGGCATTCGTAGCCCCAGCCGCAGCCCGTCGATCCCTGCCGATCGTCCGGTTCATAAAGAGGATTCTGGAAATCGCCCATGTTCTTCAGCAGCGTCTGCGTCGATGGGTTCAGGTCCGCCGATCCGCCGATCAGGGCCGGGATTTTCGGGGCGATCGCATTGATGATTTTTCCGGACGCGGCGCGGGTCGCGACGCCCTTGGCGTCGGGCGGGAAAGACGGGATGTCCTTGTCCCAGTCTTTCGGGAGTTCCCCGCGCATCGCCTGCAGGAACTCCTGCGCGGCGTCGGGGAAAGCCCTGCCGTATTCCTCCAGCCGGGCGCTCCACGCCGCCTCGGCCTCTTTGCCGCGGCCGACGGACCGGCGGAAGTGCTGCAGCGCATCTTCGGGAACATAAAATGCGGGCTCCGGCGGCCATCCCAGTTTCTGTTTGGTCAGTTTCACCTCCGCCGCACCGAGCGGGGAACCGTGGGACTCGAAAGAGCCCTGCTTGTTGGGAGAGCCATACCCGATCTGCGTCCGGACAATGACGAGGGAAGGTCGTGCGGTTTCGGCTCGAGCTTCAAGAATGGCGTTCTCGATCGCCTGCAGATCATTCCCGTCTTCCACCGTTACCGTGTGCCAGCCGCAGGCCTCGAAGCGCCGGGCGCGGTCTTCGCTGAAGCAGATGTCGGTAGCCGCGGCCAGAGAGACCCGATTGTCGTCGTACAGATAAATCAGCTTGCCGAGTTTCAAGTGCCCCGCAAGGGAAGCGGCTTCGTAGGCGATGCCCTCCATCAGGTCGCCGTCGCTGACGAGCGCATACGTGTAATGGTTCACGATTTCGTGCCCGGGACGGTTGTAGCGCGCGGCGAGGTGCGCCTCGGCGATCGCCATGCCGACTCCGGCGGCGAAGCCCTGGCCGAGCGGGCCCGTCGTCGTTTCCACACCGGGGACCAGGCCCCTCTCCGGGTGTCCGGGCGTGCGGCTCCCCCATTGGCGGAATCTCCGTATTTCGTCCAGCGGCAGGTCGTAGCCGGTCAGGTGCAGGAGGCTGTATTGCAGGGCGGACCCGTGGCCCGGAGAAAGGACGAAACGGTCGCGGTCCGCCCATTCCGGATTCGACGGGTTGTGTTTCAGAAACCTCGTCCACAGCACGTAAGCCATCGGGGCGGCGCCGAGCGGCAAGCCCGGGTGCCCGCTGTTGGCCTGCTGCACCGCGTCTATGGAGAGAATTCTGATGGAGTTTACGCAGACCTGGTCCAGCGCCGAGAAACGGGTGTCCGGGTGCGAAGTTTGGCTCATGACGGTGCCCTTCCGAGTTATTCCGATTGTCCGCGCTGCGAGTCGCACGCGCCCGTTTGCAGGTTACAGGGGACCGGTCGGGGGTTTCAAGTCAAAACCGGGAATCCGCCGGAGGCCTCGCCGCAGGCCGGCCCTTCCGCGGCGGATTGGAAAAGAAATCGCCCCCCCGAACACGCGGGTATTGGTTTATCCGGCTCCGCGGCTATAATGACTCTTCACAAGGAGATTCCGTATGCGCGTCGTACTGGGTTCGGATCATGCCGGGTATGAAATGAAACAGAAGGTCCTCGCACGCGTTCAGAGCCTCGGCCACCAGGTGCTCGACGTCGGAACGGACGACGCTTCCCCGGCGGACTACCCCGACTACGCCGAGGCCCTGGCGATGGCGATCCTCAACCGCCAGGCGGACCGGGGGATCATGATCTGCGGCAGCGGCGTGGGCGCGTCCGTCGCCACGAACAAGATCCCGGGCATCCGCGCCTGCGTGTGCCACGACTGCTATTCCGCGCGCCAGGGGGTGGAGCACGACGACATGAACGTGCTGGTGCTCGGCGCGCGCGTCATCGGGATCGAACTTGCCTACGACCTCGTCAAAGTATTTCTCGAAGCCCGGTTTTCCTCCGAAGAACGCCATTTGCGCAGGATCGCCAAGGTAAAACAGCTCGAATCAAAATTCCGGTAGGCGCCGCGCTCCCTTCGCCACGGCAGGGGACGATCCATTCCTCATGATCTGCTTGCCGATTTCTTCATGATACTATATTATTTGACTCATGAAGAAACCCCTGCAGGTTTATC
Organism: uncultured Acidobacteriota bacterium; assembly: GCA_964613495.1. GTDB lineage: Bacteria > Acidobacteriota > UBA6911 > UBA6911 > UBA6911 > UBA6911. The sequence continues at coordinate 8,623 of CAZTHE010000098.1, forward strand.
TCGATGATGCGGACCTCGAACGGCTGGAGGGCTGGGCAAGGGACCGGGGGTGGACGAAGTCGCAGGCGGTGCGCCTCGCGCTTCGGGCGTTGACCCGCATCCCGGAACGGGACCCGCTGCTTTCCGCCAGCGGCATGATCGACGGGCTTCCGGAAGACCTCAGCAGGGATTTCGACCGCTATCTCCAGGAGACCTTCGTTGCGGAAAGAAGAACGCGATACCGGAAAAGCCGGACCCGGTCCTAGCATTTTCGTAGACAGCAGCGGCTGGATCGCCTTCTTCAGCAGGCGCGACCAGCATCATGCCGAAGCCGATCGACTGCTCCGATCGGCCATCGTTTCGAATAAACGGCTGATCACATCAGACCTGATTCTGGCTGAAGTTCACCGCCTGCTGTTATTCCGGGCCGGAAGCAGCGCCGCGATCGCCGCGCTGCAAAGGATCGATTCGAGCGGCCTCGTCCGGATCGAATTTGCCGACGACAGGATTCACCGGTCGGCGATGGAATTCCTCAAAAAGCACATCGGGCACCGGATCACCTACGCCGATGCCGTCAGCTTTTCGATCATGGACGCCGCCGGATGCGGCAAGGCCATTACGTTTGACGCCCACTTCCGGCTGGCGGGCTATCTTTGATTCCGGGTTCCAGGCGGTTTATTCTGCCGGGGACGGCAAGTTGCCGTTCAGCTCGTGGGTGAGCCGTTTCAGGCGGTTGATCGCATCGGCGCCGAAGCGCCTGAGGGCAAACGCCGTCTTGTTGTGCGATAGCGGTTCTTGCAGGTCCGCCCAGGGGCGGCACCGCTCGCCGTCGACGGTGCCCGGAATCGGGGAAAACTCCGATAGCAGCACGCGCGTGCCGCAGCGGTGGGCGAAGCGAATGGAACGTTCGACGTCGCGCTCCTCCGAGTCCGGGTGCCCGACGATGATGTAGGTCGTGACGGACCGGGCGCCCGCGGCCTTCAGCGCACCGGCCGCGGCGGCAAATTCCTCCGGGTTCACCTTCCCTCCCGTCGTTTCCTGCCACGAGGCCGCGCTGCTCTCCAGCCCGAGAAAGAAGCCGGCGAATCCGGCGCGGGTCATCAGGCGCGCGAGTTCGGCAGTCACGAAGCGCGCGTTCAGGGCGTTGGGGGTGTGGAAGGCGACGCGGAGGCCCGACTCGAGCACACCCTGGAGAAACGGGACGAGGGCCCGGTCGGCCTGGTAGAGAAGCGCGTCATCGTAGAAGGCCACATTGGCGGCTCCCGATCCGATCAGCGCACGCAGCTCGTTCAGGCAGTCTTCCGTGGCGCGGCGGGTGAATTCCGGCCACATCAGCGGGGCGGAACAGTAGGTGCACCGGAAGGGGCACCCTTCGGTGATCTTGAGAATCCCCACACCGGTCCCGTCCGCGCACCGGTACGGGACGCCCTCCCGCGGCTCGATCGAGAGAAGCCGCCAGAGGGGCCGCAGGTCCGGGCCGCGGACCACGAGGTCGGCGCCGAGGGATTCCGCGTGCTCCGGGCACAGCGTCGCATAGACTCCGCCGAGAACGATTTTGGCCGAAGGCCGCAACTCCCTCACATCCTCGACGACCTCCCGGACTCCGGGATACCAGTAGGTCATGGAGGTCTGCACGAGGACGGCGTCGAATGCATTGGCCTTCAGCAGTTCCCGGAACTCGGTCCGCGGCCGGCCGAACCGGCGGTAGATGCGGGGAATATCGCCCAACGCGGCGGGCCTTGCAATCCCGCAGCGGGCAAAGCGCCCTCGCCCCCACGCGTCCCTTTTCTCCGAAACCAGGAAATTGAAGCACTTCAGACGGCAGGCGTGCCGCATGCGCCCGGCGACCCGCATCATGCCGTATGGGCGGAGCCAGAAATCGTACGCCGTGAAGTCGTGGATGGGGGGATGAACCAGGAGCACGTCGAGTGGCGGCATGCAATGAAAATACAGAAATCGGCCGCACGATGCAATGCGCCGCGCCACGCCCGGACGCAAGCCGCCCGGCAGAAGGGTCGCCGCGCTGGATTCAACGCGGCTCGAATAGCCGGGCGCAAAGACCTACCGGTTTTGCGACACCTTCATCTCCCACTCGTAAAGTTCGAGCGTCCTCGCACCGTTGACGACAAACGGATCGCTCTTCGCGATTCTTCCCGCCTCCTCGAGCGACGGCGCGACATAGATGACGAGCCCGCCGCCGTCGGTGAACCGGCCGCGGGCGAAGATTTTCCCTTCCGCATCCGTCTTCTGCAGGAAATCCATGTGCTGTTCGCGGTAGATCGCGTTCTTTTCCGCGTCCTTCATCTTCAGTAATGCCGCAAAGTACTTCATGTGTCGTCCTCCAGTTCGCTGAAACGCCGTCCCGCCATCGGGCTTTATACCAGAGAATCCGGCCTGCCGCGAGAGATCGTTTTTCCCCGGCTTTTGGACACTGCCGAAAATCCGCCTCGGGCCCGCATGGCTTTGGTAGCCCCACGCGGATACGCCGCGGATAAGGCATGGCAGGATCCGCTCCGCCGGAATATAATCATGAAAACCATGCGGAGGAAATAGAATGTCTGCCGAGACACCGAAAAAATCCGGTTTGCTGAAAATCGTCGCGATCGTGGTCGGGGTGCTGCTCGTCGCGTTGATTGCGCTTCCGTTCCTGATCGACGTCAATCAGTTCCGGCCGCGGATCCAGTCTACGCTTTCGGAAGCCCTGGGCCGGGACGTCACATTGGGAAATATCAAACTCTCCATTTTCTCGGGAAGCCTGCGGGTGGACGACATCGCCATCGCGGACCATCCGGATTTCGGCCGCGAGCCGTTCGTGAAGGCGAAGTCCCTGAAAGTCGGGATCGAGATGCGGCCGCTGATTTTCTCGAAAGAGGTCCGGATCACGGGGATCTCCCTGGACCGTCCCGAAATCCGTCTGATCCGTTCCGCGTCCGGAAAGTGGAATTTCGCCGATCTGGGCGGCAAGGAGGGCGCGGGGAAGGAAGGCGGCGGATCTTCGGACGCCTCGCAAACCGGCGTCCTGGTCCGGAAACTGGAAATCACGGACGGCACGGTAACCCGGATCGAGGGACAGAGGAAGCCCGTGGTGTATGATCACGTGCGCCTCACGGCCAGCAACCTTTCGTTCACCACATCCTTTCCGTTCGCGCTGAGCGCTTCCCTGCCGGGCGGCGGGGACTTCAGACTGGAAGGCAAGGCCGGACCGCTCGGCCGGACCGACCTGCTGACTACGCCGCTGGAGGCTTCCATCGACGTGAAACGATTCGACCTCGTCGCCTCGGGATTCGCCGATCCCGGTTCCGGGATGTCGGGCCTGGTCGATTTCAGCGGCAACGCGGTGTCGGACGGCCGCCAGGCGGCGAGCAGCGGAAAGGCAAATGTCGAAAAGCTCCAGGCGGCGAAGGGCGGCTCGCCGGCGGCGCAGCCCGTTTCGCTGGAATACGCCCTGAATTACGATCTCGGCAGCCGGAAGGGAAACCTCACGGAAGCCGCGGTCCGGATCGGCAAGGCTGTTGCCCGCCTGGAGGGAACCTTCGCACAACAGGCAGAGGCTTCTCTCCTGAAGATGCGGCTGCGCGGCACGGACATGCCCGTGGAAGACCTGGCGGGCATGTTGCCGGCTTTCGGCGTCACTCTTCCCAAGGGCGCCTCGCTCCAGGGGGGTGCCATGAACGTGGACCTGACTGCGGAAGGACCGGCGGACAGACTGGTAACTTCGGGCACGGTGAACGTGGCGAAGACGCGTCTTACCGGCTTCGACCTGGCGGGTAAGATGGCGGCCCTCTCCCAACTGGCCGGCCTGAAATCCAGCCAGCAGACCGAGATCGAAAAATTCGCCACCGGGATCCGCATGGGACCGGAAGGCGTCGACGTCAGCGCCATGCAGATGATACTGCCCGCGCTGGGCGAGCTTTCCGGCAGAGGCAAAATTGCGGCGGACCAGACGCTGGATTTCACCATGCGGGCGCTCCTCAAGCCTTCCGGCGGAGTTGCCGGGGGCCTGAGCCGGCTGACCGGCGGGAACGGGTTGGATCTGCCGTTCTTCATCCGCGGCACGGCCTCGGATCCGAAGTTTGTCCCCGATGCCGGGAAAGCGGCCGGCAGCATCCTGGGATCGGTGCTCAAGGGCAAGGGGGAAAAGGACGCGAAATCAGGCACGGGAAGCGGCGTCGAGGATACGCTGCGCGGCCTGTTCAAGAAGAAATAGGCGGATCAGCGTTCCTTTTTCCCTTTCAGCAGGGTGTCGAGGCCGGCAAACGGGTTGTAGGTGGACACCGTTTTCTGGCCTCCCTCCGGGACCGGATCGTCGGACCAGTCGGCCACGGAGTGCCGGGAATGCTCGTTGTCGTGGCAGTACATGCAGAGCAGCTCCCAGTTGCTCCCGTCGGGGGGATTGTTGTCGTGATCGTGGTCCTTGTGATGCACGGTAAGCTCCCGGAGCCGCTTGCCCTCGAATTCGCGCCCGCACCGCCCGCAGACGGGCGGAAATAGCTTGAGCGCCTGCTCGCGGTAGCCTTTCATGCGCAGGTCTCTTTCCCTGCGGGCTTCCGCGATAAACTGCCTATCGCTGTCGGACGGCATGATCGAACTACCTCCCTGGTTCCCCGATTATACACGTTGATGCGAGATCCGAGATCCGAGATGCGAGATCGAGGCTGAGTTTCCCCGATTTCGACCGAACGCTGGGGAGTGGGGAGGAATGGCCCTTGAGCCGCCTGCCCCATATTCAAAATCGGTGACCCTCGACCCCCCCGATCTCGCATCTCGCATCTCGGATCTCGGATCTCGGATCATTCCCATGCGGATCGAAGCCGGATTTCCCCGATTTCGAGTAAACGTTGGTCTATAATCGTGGTTTGCCGAGGTGATTATGAAACCGATTCGTGTTGGGTTGCTGGGGTTGGGCACCGTGGGCGCCGGCGTCGTCCGGGTATTGCAGTCGCACCGCGAGGAGCTGGAGGAAAAAATTGGGGCGCCGCTCGCCTTGAGCGCGGTCGTGGATATGGACTGCGCGAATCCGCGCAAGGGGCTCACGCTGAGCGAGCTGCCGCTCTCCTGCGACCCGGCACATGTTCTGGACGACCCGTCCGTCGACATCGTGATCGAACTCATCGGCGGCCTGGAGCCGGCGCGCAGCTTCATTCTCCGCGCACTGGCCAACGGCAAGCACGTGGTGACCGCCAACAAGGCGCTCCTGGCCACGCACGGCGACGAGCTCTATGCGGAAGCGCGGAACAGGGGGCGGATGCTGGCCTTCGAGGCGGCGGTGGCCGGAGGAATCCCGCTGATACGGTCCGTGAAGGAAGGCTTGGTCGCCAACCGCGTCACCTCGCTGTACGGCATCGTGAACGGCACTTCCAATTACATCCTCAGCAGAATGACCGACGAGGGCCAGGAATTCGCGAGGATTCTCGCCGAAGCCCAGGCGCAGGGGTATGCCGAGGCGGACCCGACCTATGACGTGGAAGGGATCGACTCGGCCCACAAGCTTCAGATCCTGGCCATGCTGGCCTTCCGGACATCCGTGAGGCTCAAGGACATCTACGTGGAAGGCATTTCGAAGATCACGCCCCAGGATATCGCGCTCGCCCGCGAGATGGGATTCCGGATCAAGCTGCTGGCGATCGCGAAGGCGTCCGACGGCAAGCTGGAACTGCGGGTGCATCCCACCATGATTCCGGAAAAATCGCCGATGTCGGCGGTCTCGGGCGTTTTCAACGCCATTTTCCTGAGCGGCGACGTGGTGAACGACCTGATGTTCTACGGGCGCGGCGCCGGTCAGATGCCGACGGCCTCCTCCGTCTGGGCCGACGTCGTGGAGATCGCGCGGCGCCTGGCGGCCGGGCAGGCGGGGGTGCCCCAGGACCTTCCCGTTCTGGGACGCAAACCCCTGGCCCTGAAGCCGATGGAGGAGGTCCAGTCTTCCTACTACCTCAACGTGTCCGCGCTCGACCAGCCGGCGGTTCTCGCACAGGTGGCCGGCATCCTCGGGAAACACGAGATCAGCATCGCCAGCGTGATCCAGAAGATCCGGCAGCACGCGAAGGCGGTCCCCGTGGTGATGATGACGCACGAGGCAAAGGAAGGATCCATGCAGAAAGCCCTGCGGGAAATCGACGCCCTGCCGGTCATCGTCGATCCGACCCGCATGATCCGCGTGGAAGCTTCCTGAGGCACGATTCCGCACACTGGAAACCCCCGGTTGGCACGCGGCCGGGATTCTGCCAGAATTATATGCAGCCATTCAGGAGGTAAGAGCATGCATGCATCCGGGAACGCGGGGGCCCGCGAAAGACGCGGCACGCCCCTGCCGGGGTCCAGAAAAGCCTATCTCCCCGGACCGGGTGGGATGCGGGTGCCGGTGCGCGAGATCCCGCTGCAGCCGGAATCCGGTTCCGACCGGGCGGTGCGCGTGTACGACCCCTCCGGGCCCTACACGGACCCGGACGCGGCCATCGACCTGAGCCGCGGGCTTCCGGAACTGCGCAAATCCTGGATCCTCTCGCGTGCGGAATACGACGTCGCCGCTCCCCGCTACCGCGGCGTGCCGGGGCATTCCGATCCGGACCTCGCGATGCCGGCGCGCCGCGAGGCGATGCGCGGCCGCGGCGCCGTCACGCAGATGCACTACGCCCGAAAGGGAATCGTCACGCCGGAAATGGACTTCGTCGCGCTGCGCGAGGGGCTGCGGCCCGAATTCGTCCGCAGCGAAGTCGCTCGCGGCCGCGCCATCATCCCGGCCAACATCAACCACCCGGAACTCGAGCCGATGGCCATCGGCCGCAACTTCCTGGTGAAGATCAACGCCAATATCGG
>CAZTHE010000099.1:0-15267 GCA_964613495.1 uncultured Acidobacteriota bacterium
ATCCGTGGCTTTCACCCAACGCCGGGATGGTGGGTGTCCACGATCTGATAATCCGTGTAATGCGCGGCTTTGCCAACATCGGGCTCGAAAAGCCGCCGCATAGGGCCTACAATTCAGGGTTTATTCTTTGAGACGGGGGACGCCATTGAGCGGCGGGGGCACGAAGGGACAGGAACAAACCGGCGCTCAGCCGGCTTACGAGGCGGATCGCTACGATCCGGCGTCGATCGAAGACAACCGGCTGTACACCCGCGACTTCGTGCTGGCGGCTCTGGCCAACCTGTCCAACGCCTTCGGCGTGCAGATGCTGGTCGCGACGCTTCCTCTCTATGTCCTCAGCCTGGGAGGAACGCAGACCGACGTGGGGCTGGTGACCGGCGCGATCGCCTTCACCGCCCTGCTCTTCCGTCCCCTGATGGGATGGCTCACCGACGCGTGGCGGCGCCGTCCGCTGGTCCTGATCGGGACGTCCTGCTACGGGTTCGCGAGCATCGTCTACCTGCTGACCAATACCATCCCGTTCCTGCTGTTCGGCCGCGTGGTGCACGGCATCGGGCTGAGCTGCTACACCACGGCGTCCAACGCGTATATCGCCGACATCGCCCCCTTCCGGCGCAGGGCCGAAGCCGTCGGCATCTTCGCCGCCACGCAGGCCATCGGCCTCATCGTCGGTCCCGTCGCCGGCTACGCGCTCATCACCCGGCTGGGATTTCACCCCCTGTTCTACTTTTCGGCGGGACTGGCATTCCTAGCGTTCTTCATTTCGCTGTTCGCCCGCGAGCGCATGCAGGAATCGCCCGTCCCGCGGCAGCCCTGGTCGCTGCGCACGGGCATCGTCACCGCGGAAGCCCTGCCGATGGCCTGGATGGCGCTCTGCATGGGGCTGGGTTTCGGCTCCGTCAGCTCGTTCATCGCGATCTTCGCGCAGCGGCACGGCTTCGGGAACCCGGGCCTCTACTTCATGATGCAGGCCATCGCCCTGCTGGTCTCGCGCATATTCCTCGGCCGCCTGGCCGACCGCTACGGCCGGCCCACCGTCATCCTCCCCGGAGTGATCCTGATGGCGCTGGCCCTGGGCATGCTGCCCCTGGCAAACACCTTCGCCCTGTTCGCGGTCTCCGCCCTTCTCTTCGGTCTGGGATTCGGCGCCGCGCAGCCCGCGACCATGGCCGTCCTCATCGACAGGGTCCGCGCGGAAAAACGCGGCATCGCCACCAGCACCTACTACACGGGCTTCGACGGCGGCGTCTCGATCGGCTCCATCCTGCTCGGGGCCGTCAGCCAGCACCTGGGCTTCAACTTCATGTGGCCGATCGCGGCGGCCTGCACGCTCCTTGGATTGGCCGGGCTCGCAGGAAAGAAAAAACACTAATTCCAGATTCCGGATTCCAGACGGCGTCCCGCCGGAACCGGCGACCCGCAGGCTTATCCGGAATCCGGAATCTGGAATCCGGGATCGAGTGCGGCCACGGCGGCGACCCGCTGCCGGAGCGTTTCGCAGAAGGCTTCGTCCCCGATCGACCGCAGGTTGATCGCCACATTGGCCAGGGCGCCCCGTATGGCCGCGTGCGCCGTCGCGACGCCCGTCTGGAGATCCGACCGGAGGTTCGGGTTCGACATCGGCTCCAGCCGGCCCAGGGCCTGCAGGACCGAGGCGGCGGTCTCCGCCACGCCCATGGGCGTCAGCGCCGCCGCCTGCAGCGCCTGCTGCATCCGCCGCCGCCTCGCATTCTTTTCCTCTTCCGTGCCCTTCGGCATCTTCAGCGCGGCTTCCACCGCGGCGTAGGCGTCGCTGTCCTGCTGCATGGCCGACTGCAGCGAGATCCGGGCGGCCCCGAATTCTTTGGCCAGCGCCTCGAGCCGCGCCCGGTCTGCGTCCGATGCGGCTTTCGCGACGCTGAATCCGGCCGCCATTTCGCCGAGCGCGGCGGCCAGGGCGCCGGCCAGGGCGGCCGCGCTCCCGCCGCCGGGAACGGAGCTCTTTTGCGCCACGGCGTCCAGGAATCCCGCCACGCTCAGTTCCTCCAGCTTCCGGGACCGATCCAGGAGGCCCTGCAGGCGGTTTTCGAAAATCATCTCCGGGCGGAAGTTTTCTACCCGGAGCACCTGCACCGCGGAGGCGTCCAGTGCGGCCTGCGGCAGGAGGCCCACCACTTCGCTGCCGCGGATTCCGACGCCGGCCCGGACCGCCTCGCGCCGAACCGCGTCGAACGCCGTGTAGATCGATGTCTGCTCATAGTCGGTCAGGTTCATGGATACCTGCGCGAGCGAGCGAGCCTCGAGGTCCACGCCCATCGCCTTGACGCACGGCAGCCCGCCGCCCGACTGCCGGATCTTCTTTGCGATCTCCCTGGCGACGGCGGCATCGGGCGTGTCCAGGTTGACGTTGTAGGCAATCAGGAACTTGCGCGCGCCGACCACGGTCGCGCCCGCCGTGGGATGCAGACGCGGTTCCCCGAAATCGGGGCGGCGCCCCGGCACGACGGCGATTTCGTCGCGCAACCCCTCGAATTGCCCCCTGCGGATGTTTTCGAGCCGCTCCCTTTCGGGCCGCGTGGCCGCGGCTTCGTACAGATACACCGGGATGCCATAACGGCGCGCCGTTTCCCCGCCGACGATGCGCGCGATCGCGACGCACTCGTCCAGCGTCACGTTCCGGACCGGGATGAAGGGCACGACGTCCGCTGCGCCGATGCGCGGGTGGCTGCCGCGGTGGCGCGTCAGGTCGATCAGCTCCGCCGCCGCCCCGATGCCGCACAGCGCGCCTTCCCCCACGCGCTCCTTTTCCCCGACAAAGGTCACGACGCTGCGGTTGTGGTCGGCGTCCATTTCCACGTCCATCAGGCTCAGTCCCGGAACCGACAGGATGGCGTCCACGATGCGGTCGACGATGCGCCGGTCGCGGCCTTCGCTGAAATTGGGAACGCACTCGACGATGCTTTTCATCGGAATCCTCCCCACTTCGACAGCGCCTCACGCGGTTTTCGTTCCCGGCAGGCCGGCGGGCGAAACCGGACGGCCGCGTTTGAAGACCATCCGGCAATGATTCACCCCGAAATAATACGGGATCTCCCGGTAGTCGGGCACTTCCATGATGCACACGTCCGCCTGAGTGCCCGCCTCGAGCGTCCCGCAGCGGTCCGCCCGTCCCAGCGCGCACGCCCCGTTGACCGTCGCGGCCACGACGGCCTCCGCCGGCGTCATGTGCATGCGGGCGCAGGCGAGGGAGAGGATCGTCTGCATGTTCAGGACCGGGGAGCTCCCCGGGTTGAAGTCGGTTGCCAGCGCCACCGCGGCGCCCGCGTCGATCAGCCGGCGCGCCGGCGGGTACGTGTCGAGCCCCAGGTGAAAGACCGACCCGGGAAGGAGCACCGCGACGGTGCCGCTTCGCGCCAGGAGATCGATTTCGTCTTCGCAGACATGGTCCAGGTGGTCCACCGAGACCGCCCCCAGCCGGGCGCCCAGGCGGGCGGCCCCGCTGTGCGACAGCTGGTCGGCGTGCATGCGCAGTTTCAGGCCGTGATCCCGGGCCGCGCGGAAGAGGCGCTCGGCGGCCCCGAGGCCGAAAATCTCCGGCTCGACGAATATGTCGCAGGATTCCGCCAGCCCCCGCCGCGCCACTTCGGGAAGCATCGACGAGAGGATTTCTTCGAGGTACGCGTCCGGATCGCCCCGGAACTCGGGCGGGACCTCGTGCGCCCCGAGGAACGTGGGCACGAGTTCGAGCGGCGTGAGCCGCCCGAGCTCCCGGATCGCCTCCAGCATCTTCAGCTCCGATTCCAGGTTCAGCCCGTAACCGCTCTTGGCTTCCAGCGTGGTGGTCCCGTGTGCCAGAAAGGCCCGCAGCCGCGGAATCGCCTTCCGGACGAGATCCTCGCGCGCGGCCGCCCGCACCGAGCGCACCGTGCTGAGGATCCCGCCGCCGGCGGCGGCGATTTCCCGGTAGGAGCGTCCGAGGATGCGCTGTTCGTAGTCGGCGATGCGCGATTCCGTGAAAACGGGATGCGCGTGGCAGTCGACGAATCCCGGCATCACCACGCAGCCTTCGGCCGAAACCTTCGCGATGTCCCGATCGCCGGCGGCGCGCTCCACTGCGCCGCGCGGCCCCGCCATCCGGATGCGCCCGCCGGCGATCCAGACGGCGCCGTCGGTCACGAGGCCGACGTCTCCCTGCCCTTTGCCCCGGCGCGCCCGCGCCGGTCCCGCGAGGGTCAGCAGCTGGGAACACGGCGAGATGAGATAGTCCATAGTTCAACTTGAAGACGGCTCTCCGGAGCCGCCCGTAACCGGGCCTCCCAGCCCGGGCCGGACTCAGCCTAACCCGGCCCGGCGCCGGGCATGGGAATTTTGATCCCGTGCCTCCCGGCGGTGTCCCGGGCTTCCGGATATCCCGCGTCGACGTGCCGGGCGATCCCGATGCCGGGATCGTTCGTCAGGACGCGGCGGATCCTTTCGGACATTCCGGGCGTGCCGTCCGCCACCGTGACCTGGCCGGCGTGCAGCGAATAGCCTATGCCGACGCCGCCCCCGTGGTGGAACGAGACCCAGCTGGCGCCCGACGCCGTGTTCAGCAGGGCGTTCAGGACCGGCCAATCGGCGATGGCGTCGCTGCCGTCGCGCATGGATTCGGTTTCGCGGTAGGGCGACGCCACGGAACCGCAGTCGAGGTGGTCGCGGCCGATGACCACGGGGGCCTTGAGCCGTCCGTTCCCGACCATCGCGTTGAGCCTCTCGCCGAATTCGGCCCGCTGCCCCTGGCCCAGCCAGCAGATGCGCGCCGGCAGCCCCTGGAACGCGATCCTCTCGCGGGCCAGCCGGATCCAGCGCCGCAGCACCTCGTCCCCGGGAAAGAGTTCGAGGATCACGTCATCGGTCGCGGCGATGTCCGCCGGGTCTCCCGAGAGCGCCACCCAGCGGAACGGGCCGCGCCCCTGGCAGAACAGGGGACGGATGTACGCCGGGATGAAGCCGGGGAAATCGAATGCGTCGCCGACTCCGGCTTCCCGTGCGAAGTGGCGGATGTTGTTGCCGTAATCGAAGGCGACGGCGCCCATCCGCTGCAGGTCCAGCATGGCCTGCACGTGGACGCCGATGGAATGCATCGACCGTCTCAGGTATTCGGCCGGGTCACCGGCGCGCAGCCGGAGCGCTTCGGCGAGGCTCGAGCCCGCGGGGATGTAGCCGTTGAGCGGATCGTGCGCGCTGGTCTGATCGGTGAGCAGGTCGGGCACGATCCCCTGCCGGACCAGCTCCGGAAGAATTTCGGCGCAATTCCCTTCGAGCCCGACCGAGAGCGGACGCCGTTCTTTGCACGCCCGGTCCAGCCAGTCCATCGCCTCGGCGAGCGAACCGGTCTGCCGGTCGCAATAGCGGCTCCGGACGCGGCGCGCGATGCGTTCCGGGTCGACCTCGATCCCGAGGAACGCGGCGCCGTTCATCGTGGCGGCCAGGGGCTGTGCGCCGCCCATGCCGCCCATGCCCCCGGAGACCACCAGCCTGCCCTCCAGGCCCGTCCCCCAGTGCTTCCGCGCGGCGGCGGCGAAGGTCTCGAAGGTCCCCTGGACGATTCCCTGGGTCCCGATGTAGATCCAGCTTCCGGCCGTCATCTGGCCGTACATGATCAGGCCCAGCGCCTCCAGCCGCCGGAATTCGTCCCAGTCGGCCCAGTGCCCCACGAGGTTCGAATTCGCGATCAGGACGCGGGGGGCGTACGGGTGCGTCCGGAAGATTCCCACGGGCTTGCCGGACTGGACGAGCAGCGTCTCGTCGTCCTCGAGTTCCTTCAGGCTCCGGACGATGGCGTGGTAGCACGCCCAATTGCGCGCGGCTCTGCCTGTCCCGCCGTAGACGACGAGTTCGCGCGGGTTCTCGCCCACTTCTTCGTCCAGGTTGTTCATGAGCATGCGCATCGCGGCTTCCTGCTGCCACCCCTTGCAGGATATCTGCGTCCCGCGAGGCGCCCGGACCGGATGGTATCCTGTCATGATTCCCTCCCGCGCAGTTGCCTCAGGATCGAGGCGAACTGCTTCCGCGCGATCCTGTCTTCGAGCGACTCGATGTCGGACGCCAGTGAGCGGTCCGCCAGGAGCGTGGGCGAGACCGAGCGGACGAGCGCGTGCGCCTTCAGTCCGCCGGCGCCCGGCTGCAGCGGGCAGAGCAGGTCGACGCCCTGCGCGGCGCAGAGGAGCTCGATCGCCAGGATCTTTCGCAGGTTCGCGAGCACCTGCTTGAGCTTCAGGGCGGCGCCCATACCCATGCTGACGTGGTCTTCGCGGTTTCCGGACGTGGGGATGGAATCGACCGACGCGGGATGCGCCAGTACCTTGCACGCCGACGCCAGGGCCGCCGCGGTCACCTGCAGCATCATGAATCCCGAGTTCAGGCCCGGGTCGTGCGTCAGGAACGGCGGCAGGTCTCCGTATTCCGGGTTGATCAGCCGCTCGATCCGCCGCTCCGAGATGCTGCTCAGCTCGGTCAGCGCGATCGCCATGTAGTCCAGGACCAGGGCCAGCGGCTGGCCGTGGAAGTTTCCGCCCGAGATGAGCTCGCCTTCACGCGCGAACACGAGCGGGTTGTCGGTGGCGGCGTTAAGTTCGATGGAGAACGTGCGCCGCGCCAGCGCAAGCGTGTCGCGGATCGCCCCGTGCACCTGAGGGATGCAGCGGAGGCTGTAGGCGTCCTGGACGCGCGGGCAGTCCAGGTGCGACTCGCGGATCCGGCTTCCCGCGAGCAGCCGCCGCATGTTGGCCGCCGTCTGCAGCTGTCCGGGATAGGGGCGGGTCGCCTGGAGCCGCGCGTCGAAGGCGCGCGGCGTCCCCTTCAGGGCCTCCAGGCTGAGCGCCGCCGCCACGTCGGCCGTGTCCATGAGGTTCTCGGCTTCCAGGAGCGCCAGCGATCCCACGCTCAACATCGCCTGCGTCCCGTTCAGGAGCGCGAGCCCTTCCTTTGCGCCGGGCAGCCAAGGTTTCAGTCCCGCCTTCCGGAGCGCCGATCTGCCCGGGATGCATCGGCCGCCGTTCCAGACCTTCCCTTCGCCGATCAGCACGAGGGAAAGATGGGCCAGGGGCGCCAGGTCGCCGCTCGCGCCGACGGAGCCCTGCGACGGGATGACGGGATGGATCCCCCGGTTCAGGAGAGTCAGCAGAAATGCCACGAGTTCGGGCCTCACCCCCGAGAATCCCTTGGCCAGCGCGTTGGCCCGGCACAGCATGATGCCGCGCGTTTCCGCGATGTCGAGCGGCGGCCCCACGCCACAGGCATGGCTCCGGATCAGGTTGATCTGCAGTTCCCGGATCTGCGAATGGCCGATCTGGCAGTCGGCGAGTTTGCCGAAGCCCGTGTTGATGCCGTAGGCGGGCGTGTCGGAAGCCGCGATGCGCTCCACCACCTTCCGCGACGCCAGCATGGCGCGCCGCGCGCGGGGAACGAGCGTCACCGGCGTCCCGTCGACTACCACCCTTTCGAAATCTTCGAGCGTGAGCCGGTTCCCGTCGATTTCAACCGTTCGATTGAGTCTCATGTCGTCGCGAGTCTTCGCCGCGCGTGAAGCCGGGGAAAAAGCCGTTCAGAAAAAAAACTCCGTGATCCCGTCAATGAGGCCATTCTAGCACTGCCGGCATACGCGGGGAAGAGATGCGAGATCCGAGATGCGAGATCATAGATCGGAGACTGCCACGAATGGCACGAAATGGTGGGGAATTGAGGTCCGGGAGAAATCGTGGCCATGGACAACGGCGATCAGACGGACAGGACCGCGGTGACGGCAAAATTGACTCGAGATTCGAGACTAAAAACGGGGGGCGGCGGAAAGTAAATGCAACTTTTTGGGGCGCTCAAACGTCTAAGTAGACAGTAGAAGTCACTTCGAGTGAAACAGATCTTACATTGCCATGGGACCCGGCGTTCCATGGCAATGCCCGTTTTAAACGCGGGCAAAAATGGCGATACGGATATCGATTATGTTCCCCGATGCTTCATACATAAGGCGCGAAGATCTCTTCCGGGAGATTTTCGACACGATCCGCCAATGGCCCGAGCTCGAACGCAACGTGTTTTCCCTGGCTCACTATCGCGCTCAGTCTCCGGATTCCATCTCCCGGTCTCTGCTATTGGATGTGGAAGAGGTGAATTCAATCCTCCGGCGGTGTGACCGCCGCCTGCACGAGTCGCTGAAGGATTACCATGAAAGCGGTTGCGGCGGAGGCCCGCCGGCCGCGGCCGTTGCCCCGGCCGTTCGCGGGCAGGATCTCCGGCTAACCCGGGCGATCGCTTCCCGGGCAAACGGATTTCGTGGCGCCCGGCGCATCCCCGCCTGAACGTCGAGAGCGCCATACGCGGGATCCGGGCGCAGCCCGGATATGCGGGAGCCAAAGCTCCCGCTTCCGCTTATGCTTGCGCCGGACTCGCGGGCCGGTCTTGCGGATTTTCATGCGCAGGACAAACCTTCGCTCTGGCAAGTGCATCTTCTGCCCACTATCAAATATCCACTATCGACTGCCTTTCCGGGCTGGGAGTAATAGCGGGTACGGACATCGCGTATGCCGGAAGAAGGGCGGACCGGTCCTGGTCCGTCCTTTCCCCGCGTCCCCGTGCCGCTCATTTCCCTTGCGGCATGGCGGTAAATGGCCTATATCTCAAAGCACGCAACCGGTCATTTTATGCGTTCCAATTTGCGGAGGTAGACATGAAAAGGAAGATCCTGTTGGGAAGCTTTCTGCTTGTGATTGCCGCCCTGGTTTCAATCGGCAGCATGCCGTCGGCGACCGGGCAGGCAAGAAAGGGCGGTTCGGGTGAAGATCGGCTGATTCAGGTGCTCAATCCTGCGATTTACAGCAAATTCGTGGAGCGGGTCCCGCTCGCGCCGCGTTCCGGCGGTACGATGGAAGGAAAGACCCTGTTCCTGGTCGACCTGCAATGGGGCGGACCCGAAGCCGCGTACAGCGTCTTCGAGGAGATGCAGGGCTGGTTCTCGCGCAACATGCCGTCGGTCAAGGTCGAGATACGAAGGTCCAAGGGCGGCTGGATGGGCGGCGACGACGCCGGGCTCCGGAAGGAGATCGCCGACAAGAAAGCCGCGGGGGTGATGATCGGCATCGGCGGCTGACACGGCTGCGTATCGGCCGTGAGCCGATTTGCGCGGACGCTCGAACTTTCCGGAATCCCTACCGTGGGCGCGGCGGGAATCAACGTCGTGCGGTTCAAGGACTATGACCTTCAATACGGCAACGGCATGCCCATCCGGTATGTCGGCTTTCCCTTCCCGGTCGCCGGCCAGCCGAAATCGGTGCACAAGAGCTACGTCGAGGGGAAGGACCTCCTGAGCGGCAAGCCGATGATGCAGGCCATCATCGACGCGATCACCCTGCCGCTGACGGGCGAAGAGAAGAAGAAGGGGATGCCGCCCGAGGCGGCCGCGGAGCCCCGGCTTCTCAAGCCGGACACCGAGGCCAACCTCCAGCGCCTCTTCAAGGAGAGGGAGTGGACCGACTTCTATCCGCTCGTGCTCCCCACCGAGGAGAGGGTGGCGGCGATGCTCAAGGCGACCAGCCGGAAGCCCGGCGAAAAGCTGAGCCAGTTCGGCGCCCGGGAACTGACGGTCGAGAAGGCCGCGATCTACGCGGTCATGGCCGGGGCGAGGCCGGAATTCTTCCCGACCATCCTGGCGACGCTCACGCAGGCGGGCTCTTTCGGCAATTCGACCAGTTCCATGGCGAACATGATCGTCGTGAACGGGCCCATCCGCAAGGAGCTGGGGATCAACGCGGGCACCGACGTCATGGGGCCGTTCGCCGAGGCGAACACGGTCATAGGGCGGAGCTTCACGCTGGCCGGCAAGATCATGGGGGACATCACCCTCAAGTCCGGCGCCTATTCGACGCTCGGCAGCAACCTGCAGTACAACAACATCTGCATCGCCGAGAACGAAGAGCTGCTGCCGCAGGGCTGGGAGCCTCTCAGCGTCGAGCTGGGCCACAAGCGCACCGACAACGTCGTGAGCGTCGGCGTGGGGTGGAGCTACATCTCGAGCGTGGGCGAGGCCCAGCTCAGCCACCCGCCGCACATGCTGATCCGCGACTACATGAGGGCCCTGACCGGCATGGCGGCCACCATCGTGATGGATCCCACGGTGGCCGGCCTGCTCAAAAATGCGCACGGCTTCAAGAACAAGGCGGAGCTGGGACAGTGGCTGGCGAAGAACGTGGAAGTTTCCGCCGGCACCTATTGGGGCAACGGCGTGAACTCCACGGCGACTTCCCCGATGGCGTTTCAGGGCCTGGAGCCCTATGCGACGTGGATGAAGGCGCCGCCCGAGACGCTGATCAAACCCTTCACGAACGCCAAAACCATCAACGTGGTGGTCGCGGGCGGGAACATCCAGACCACGTGGTTCCTCACGGATTTCCGCTTCGGCCGGGGAATCCTGATCGACGAGTGGAAATAGACTGGAGTAATTTCAGATTCCAGATTCCAAATTCCAGATCAAAAGCACCGGCAGGCGGGCGCGCGGACCGAAACCCGATGCCGCCTGCCGGTGTTGTCCGGAAAAATACCCGCCCTCGGCGCAATTCCCCCGGTTCTATCCCGTCGTTCCTCTCGACAAGCTTTCCAGAAGGCTGCCCGGAGCCTGCCAGCCCAATGGCTGCAGCCGCGCCCCCGTGCCCTTCGTCACGGACCCGAAGAGGCGGCACCCCGAAAAGCCGTAGCGCGACGATTTTAGTATCCCCCGCAGGCGGAAGCTGCATATAATGGAACAAAAGGATTTTCAGTCCGCTTTCATCGTGAAGGCTCCTGGCGAAGGGGGTCGTACGGGCATGGAAATTGACTCCAGATTCCAAATTCCAGATTCCAGATTCCAAATTCCAGATTCCGGATTCCCGATCTGCCGTCGCCATAGAAGCCTCATGAGGAGCGAGAGCCGGTCGGGCTGACGATTCATTCCTGGTTGATGTCGGGAGGATGCCATGGCAGAGGAACAGCACCTGAAACTGATCAGCGAAGCGATCCAGAAGCGCGACATCACGCTGTGGAACAAATGGCGGCAGGAGCATCCGGACGTCCAGCCGGACCTGAGCGGCAGCGACCTGAGGCGGGCGGACCTCAAGAAGGCGGCCCTGCAGGGGGCGATCCTGAAAGAGGCGAATCTCCGCGGAACGGATCTCAGCGGAGCGGACCTGCGCGGGGCGGACCTCCACAAGGCGAACCTCGTGCTGGCCCACTTCGGCGCGGCGAATCTCGCCGAAGCTGATCTCAGCGGGGCGAATCTCCTGGACGCAAACTTCAGCGACTCGGACCTCAGCGCCGCGAATTTCACCGGCGCGGTGCTCGTTGGCGCGCTCATCCAGGGAGCGGACCTGAACCGGGCGAGGTTCGAGGAAAACGTCAAAGACCTCTCGCCCTTCCAAATCAGGACCGCGAAGAACTGGGACCAGGCCTATTACAGCCCCGCGATCCTCGAGCATCTCGGCCTGCCGCCGGACCACAACGACAAGTTGCGGGGCACGATCGAAGAGCCGCCGCCGGCCTGCTGATGCGCCATTGGCTCTGAGGCATGGCGCGAGGGGCAAAGGATTATAGGATCAAAGGATTAGAGGATTAAAGGGGTAAGGGGAAAGCGGAGCCGGCACACGATCGGGGATCGACGCTTGAACCGAAGCGTCCCTTTGTCTTTCCGCTTTTTCCCCTCTGATCCTTCGATGCTTTAAGCCGCATCGCTGCCCTTCCTTCCCCCGATTCCGCACTCCCACCCCACCCGGAATCAAACGCAGCCAAATCACCATTGTCTTAAACCTTTTGCCCCATATTTGCGCTTATACAGGTAGATGCCCGTTTAATCCATGGAGGAGATTATGAAAATGACGAGATTCGCTTATGGAGTGCTGTTCCTGGCCGCATTTGTATTCACCACCGCGGCACGGGCACAGCAGCAGCCGGTGCGGGAAATGTTGATGGTGATGGAAGTACAGGTGAAACCAGGGATGGGTCTTGAATGGGAAAATTATCTGAAGGACCTGTTTCCAGCGATGAAGAAGGCCGGCATGAAACAAATCACCACGGCTCGGACCAACGAATTCGGCGTCGACGACCATTACGCGATCTGGTGGCCGATCGCCAGCCTCGCCGAGTTGGACGCCCCGGGCCCGATGGCAAAAGCGCTGGAACCCGAGGGAGTGCCGGTTCTGCTGGCAAACGTGCAGCGCTGCGTCGCCGGCGGACGCACGTTCCTTCTCACCAGCCAGCCTGAAGCCCTGATAGCGGCAAAGCCGGGATACGTTTACAAAAAGGCCCTCATGGTTCGCCAGGTCGTTGCCGCAGGCAGAGACGCGGAATACATGAAATTGGCCAGGGAGGTAATCGGCGTGCTGTCGAGAACCAGTGCGAAGGCTGTTTTCCTGAATAGGATCGGCCTCGGCGGGAATCCCAACGAGTTCCACTGGTTCATCGCGCTCGACAGTTTCGCCGACCTCGAGCAGTTCGGGCAGGCCTTCGCAAAGGCCGCCCAGGAGGCAAAACTCACTCCCCTGACCGGGATTGTCACGGGCGGGGAAATGTCGTTCTATTCCATTCTTCCCGAGTTGAGTATCGAGTAAATCTCCGGGGGATCAGGCCCGGAAATTTCGATTTTCAGGGCGTGAAAAATCGAATGATCCAGACCTGACCCCCTTGTTTTTTGACCTGCCCTTAAACCTTTTGACCCCTGCTTGCGCTTTTATAGATAGATACCCATTTACCCCAAGGAGGAAAACATGAAGATCTCGAAAATTGTCGTGTCGTTGATGTTCATCCTGGCAGTGGCATTCGGCAGCCTGGTCTTCGCCCAGCAGAAAACGCCCACGGGCGCAGCGACGGAGCAGCAGTATTACGGTGTTATGGATATCCAGGTGAAGCCCGGGATGAGTCTTGAATGGGAAAACTATCTGAAGAAGGACCTGTTGCCCGCTCTGAAGAAGGCCGGCATGAAACAGATCACCACCATGACAACCAATGAGTTGGGCGTGGGCGATCTCTACACCACCTTCTGGCCGATGGCCGGCCTCGCGGAGCTTGACGGCCCGGGTCCTTTCGAAAAAGCCCTCGGGCCGGACGGCCTGGTGGTTCTGCTCGCCAACGTGCAGCGGTGCGTCGCCAGTTCACGCAACTACATTCTCAGGATATTACCGAACCAAGGGATAGCCCCTAAGCCGGGCTATGTATACAAGATGGCGGTCGTGGCTACGGCCACCGTCGCGCCGGGGCGCAACGAAGAATTCGAAAACAACGCCAAAGCGATGCTGGGAGTTCTTGCGAAAACCAACGCCAAAGCCGTACACATGACCAACGTCGGCCTCGGCGGGAACCCCAACGAGTATCGCACCCTCGTCGCGTTCGACAGCTTCACCGATCTCCAGAATTTTTTACCGGCCTATATGAAAGCCATGTCCGAAGCGAAACTCAGCCCGATGACGGGAATCGTGCTGCACATGAATATGCAGGCATGGAAAGGCGTTCCCGAACTCGGTATCGAATAATCCGCGCCGTCCAGATGAAATCCAGGATGCACGGAATTATGGCGACAGACGACACCCAAAACCCATAACAGAACTGCCGCAATGACCGGCGTGGGACGAAATATGAAACCAGAACACTTTTACGGTTCCGCATGAACCATACGGAAGAAAGGAAAACAGACCATGAGAGTGCTATTCGTGCCGCTTGCAGCGTTCCTTATATTCATCGCCCCCCAGTTCGCCGTTGCGTCGGACCTGGAGGACCTGAAGGCTGCCGATGACCGGGCGCAACGCCTGAATCTTTCGCTTGATCCCAATGACGTGGAAGCCTACGTCGCGATGTTTAACGACGAGTTCCTCTACGTGGATTCCGCGGAAGGCTTCCCCGTGCGCAGCACCCGGGATCAGTTGAGGCAGTCCAAAAAGGCGACTATCGCGGCGTTGGAAAGCCAGAGCTATATGATGAAAGATGTGCTCTACAGCGTCACCGGCAGCACAGGCGTGGTTTGCCATTACGGCACGACGCAGCAGAAGCCGAAGGACGGTCCCGCCGTAACCCGGAACGTGCGGTGGACCATCACGCTGACCAAGGTGGGAGGAAAGTGGCTGGTTTACGCTGCACACACCTCAGTAATGCCGGCGGGCAACTGAGCCCGCCCCTTCCCACCGAAATTCAGGAGCGGCGCCGGCGGGTTTCGACGACCGGGTCCGGATCCCGGGTAGAATCCGGGATCCGGAGGCTGCCCCCTATTGCAGAACGGGCATGAGATGCCCCGCGGCGACAAGTCCAATCGCGAATTGTCTATAACAATTCCGGCGGAAGGAATATCCTGTATCCAGGAAAAATCGACAGGCCAAAGGATGAATGATTTATCCGGGGAAAAATATGAGCCGACGGGTTCTGTGCGGTGAATTCAGCTCACGAGGCGAAGCCGAGATCGTTCGCGAACTCCTTCTGGCGAACGGGATCGAATCCTTCGTGAGCTCCGACGACTGCGGCTCCGTGGATCCCGCCCTGGCTTTTGCACGGGGCGTTCAGCTCTATGTCTCCGGAGAGGATGCACCGGAAGCCGAGCGCGTCATCGCCGAAGCGCGGGCGGAGATCCCGGAAGGTGAGTCCCCCGCCGGCGGGTAGGCAGCAGGCCGGCATGGGCTGACGTTGTGGCTCATTGAAGCCTTGTGCGCCGCGAAACGGCCACAGATTGCAGCCGCCCTTGCATGGAAGGCGGGATGACCGGCCGGGGGCGCGCCGGAGACTCGGGACATGCCGCGCGCCGGTCGCCGCACGGCATGTCCCGGTGCCCGACGGCCTAGCGCCAGTCGTCGATTTTTGTGCTCCCCCCCGTCAGAACCATATTCCGGCTCAGCATGAAATCCGTCACGAACCACGTCGTCTGTCCCCCGCCGCCGGTGACGACGACGTTGACCGAGGCCTCCCCGAACGGCTTCAGTTTCCGGCCGGTGGGGTAATCGGTCTTTTCGACGTTTTCCGCGAACCATTTGCCGAGCTGCTCTTTGGACTCAAACCCGTAGGCGTCCTTCAGAAGCGCGGCGACGGTCGGGTCCATGATGACGGTGGCGGATCCCATGGTGAGCGCCTTCATGTACTCCCCCATCCACATGTGCACGGGGTATTCCCTCTTGGCTTCCGTCACGCTGGAGATGTAGGACCACCCGGTCGCCACCGTGATCACGCTTTCATTCGGCTTGAATCCCGCCTGCACGTGAAACGGCTTCCATCCCGGGGGCAGGGCCTCCTCGTTTTCGGCGATGCAGACGTTGT
>CAZTHE010000100.1:0-3606 GCA_964613495.1 uncultured Acidobacteriota bacterium
TGCCGGAGATCGAAATCCTGGATGTCCCCACCTACGAGCCGAACGGCCCGTTCGGCGCCAAGGAAGCCGCCGAGGCGACCATCGCGCCCGCCGCTCCCGCGCTGGCCAATGCCGTGTATCAGGCCTGTGGAGCGGAGTTCTTCAGCAACGTCCTGAAGCCCGAGAAGGTCCTCAAGGCGATCCGCGAGAAGGAACAAAAGGAAAAGAAGGAAAAGGCAGCTCCCAAGGCAAAAGGCAAATAAGGAGGAAAACGCACATGCCAAACTATCGTTGTCCAATGTGTCGCAAGATATGTTCCGAGCATCTCGATCTGGCCCGCCATTACCTGGGACAAACCGACAAGAAGCACAAGGAATGGCTCAAAACGCAGGGGCTTTCCTATGCGGCGCTCATCAAGGCCCAGGTCACCGAGTTCGGGAACAAGGGATATCAGGCCCTGGCGGACGTGCTGAAAAAGACGGCCGTTCAGGTCGAAGACGTATAGGCCGTAAGACCGCGCCCCCGGGCGGCAGGTAGCGCGCCCGGGGGCATCGAGACGGGAAACAGGCATCCCGCAAGCTCCGTTGTTCAAAGCATCTGTCGCAGGTATACGGGGAATCCCGGAAATGGCGGCTGAAGCCGCAAGACAAGCACCCGGGTTTCCCAGTGAGAAAGGAGTCTACCATGATCATAGACGGGCAATTCACGCTTCAGGCCCCCATTCAGAAGGTGTGGGATTCGCTGCTGGATCCCAAGACGCTCGGCACCTGCGTGCCCGGCACCGAAGTGATGGAAGCCATCGATAAAGAGACGTACGAAAGCGTAGTGAAGCAGAGAGTCGGGCCGTTCAAGGTCAAACTGAAATTCACGACGAAACTGACCGAAGTGCAGCCGCCGAACTACATCAAGGCGGTCGGCCGGGGCGCCGACGTGACCAAGCTGGGCAATTTCTCGACGGAGATCGAGGTCCGGCTCAAGGAAACGTCGCCGAACGTCGTCGACGTGTCCTATACGGCGAACGTGAGCCTGGTGGGCCGCCTGGCGACCTTCGGCGAACGCATCATGCGCGCCAAGGCCAAGGAAGTCGGCGACGAGTTCACGAAGAATCTGCAGGATAGGCTCAAGGCGTAATCCGCAAATTTCCGCCTGTTTGTCTGCTGTCGGGGATCCGGCCGCGACCCCGGGTCGCGGCCGGATCCCCCAAGGCCGGTTCCCGAATTCCCGTTCCCAGGCTTCAGATTGATCCGCGGATGCCCGTCCGCGGTCTGAAACGACGGCGGAAATCCGCACGCTGCCCGTCTGTCCGGACTATTCACATTTCGCAGCCGCAAAACCGGCTATGTTGCCCGTCCAAGGACGGTTTCGTGTCAACTAAGGAAATAATATTTATGATATTGTGTGAAACATTCCGCGGAAACGGAAGTATTAACCGGTGTGGGTCGTTCGAATTCTGTTGACGTGGGGCGGGCGCGGTCCCTCGACCGAAGGCCGCCTTCCGGCGAGCCGGCCGGTGTAGAGATGCGCCGGGCAACCATGGATCGGGCTCGAGTTGGGCAGTTGGAAGGGTATGGCCAGGAAAAAGAGTGAAAAGACGAAGCCCGCGCGCGCCGCGATCCGCTATGTTGCCATAACGCGCCGGGGGATTCTGGCGCTGGCCGGGATCCTGATCGTGCCGTGGGTGATCCTGGCCGCCGCGTGGTTGAGGCCTGCCCACACGCCGGGCGTGGTAGCCGATGTGAGAGAAACCGCCCCGGGCCTGCCGGGCCGCGCCGGGAAGTGGGGGGAGCTGAGCCTCACGCCCATCGTCATCTCTCCACCCATGGAACTCATGTTTACGGACTGGGGATTCCAGCCCCGGCCCACCTGGTTTTTCCCGGAGGCGAGCGCCGACCGGGCCATCGGGATGCTGCGGGCCGCCGGAGTGCCTGCCTCCGAGGCGGAACCGCTGCGGAGCAGAGTACGGTCCGAACCGCGCATTTCGGGCGTCGTGATCCAACCGGACCCGGAATGGGTGCGCTCGCTCGCTCCGGGCGTCCGCTCAAACGTTTATCAGATGCTCTCCCGGACCTGGCTCAACAGGGATCAGTCGCTGGCATTCCGCTACCGGGGCTCGAATCTGGAGGAATGGCTCGGCGCGGACCGAGTTTCGCCACGCACGCGGCAGCTCGTCGAGCCGCTCGTCTACAGCGACGGCGAATACATGCTGTTTTCCGATGTAGCTCTCGTGCAGTCCGAAGTCGGCAGCGAGGAGGAGTTACGGCGGCTCGGCAAGGCCCTGTGCCGGCAGCCGACCGTGCTCGCACGCCTGTCGGTCGGAGACGCGGCCGACGTGGACCGCCTGATCGATTACTGGGGACGCGGCGGGCGCCACACCATGGTCCGGCCGCTGCTGGAATCGATCGCCGAAGGCGGCCCCGGACGGTTCGCCGATGTCGCCAATCTCCTGCCGCCTTTCGCGCGGAACCGCATCTATCGCTACCCCAATGTGCGGTCGGGGGATCCGGGAAAGCAGCCGTTGCCAAACTGCCTGTGGTCGTCCCTCAACTTCTTCAGGGAGAATCCCGACGACCGCTACCTGGATGACGCCATCGCCCTGAAAGCGCTCCGGGAGGACTACGCCGTCGTGGAGAGCGATTTCGAGCTCGGCGACGTCGTGACGTTCCTGGACGAAGGGGGGAACCTCTTTCACGCCGCGGTGTACATCGCCGACGACTTCGTTTTCACCAAGAACGGAGCTTCGAGAATGACCCCGTGGACGCTCCAGTCCATCGACGATGTCAGGGGATTCTACCGGTGGCGTTCGGCCGACCCGCGGCTCGTCTTTCACCGGCGAAAAGGCCTCTAATCGGGGACGTCCCCGATTTATTCGCCGAAGCAGTCGCAGCTGATCAACTGGCCGCCGCAGCGCGGGCAGACCTCGTGGTCGCAACTCGCGTGGTGCCTGCCGCCCGGTACGACGTTGCAGTCGGGACACCTGTACCATTGCGGAAAGTGGAGTTTTTTGGGGTCGTAGGCGACGGGCTCCAGGACCGTTCCGTCCGGGTATTCGATCGACTTATTCTTCTCGCAGGTCGTGACCGACGCGTCCGACATCTCTTTCCCGCACTTCAGGCAGATTCCCATCATTCCCCCCCGGCATGGTGCGGAAATCATTCTATCTCAGGATGCGTTTCTGTTAAGCTCTAATTTTTCCGCCGGAGGACGCCCTCCAGGGCGGCGGGATGGATGACGATCAGGGGTGCTGCCGATGGGAATTGCCAACTATACGAATCTGAGCGAGCTCATGAACAAAATGCTCGAGACGGGCGACGCAGTTTCCATTTCGGACCTCGTGAGGGAAGCGGAAAAGAAAAAAATCATCCTCGCATCCGAAGGGGAACCGGCCGACAGGGGAGACCTGGAAAACGCGTTCATCGCCCTGGCGGACGTTCAATGCCGAGCGGGAGTCATCCGTCCCGACCCGCGGAACGAATCGGAGGTGCGGGTAATCGGCCAATACGAATCCGGAGAACTCGCCAGGAACGGGTACGGGGGCGACGCGGGCGACCGGTTCCTGGACATCCGGTGGCTTGCCTGCACCGGCAAACTCCCCGTCATCGTCAACATCAACCTTTAATTCGCATTATT
>CAZTHE010000100.1:3616-15229 GCA_964613495.1 uncultured Acidobacteriota bacterium
AGCTTCTGCTTGTCCGGACCGGCGACCGGCGGGTTCATCTGGAATCTGGAATCCGAAATCTGGAATCCGCAGCCGGCTACGCCCGGCTGCGCTCCACCCACACCTGCGCCAGGTGCACGACGGTCGACACGGATGCCTCCATGCCCGACAGGGAGACCCACTCGGTTTTCCCGTGAAAGTTTTTCCCCCCGGTGAAGATGTTGGGCGTAGGCAGGCCGGAGGCCGTCAGCCTGGCCCCGTCGGTGCCGCCGCGGATCGGCACCCACTTCGGCTCCAATCCCGCGCGCTTCGCGGCCTCCCACAGGCAGTCGAGGACCCGCGGGTCCTTCTCGAGACCTTCCCGCATGTTCCTGTAGGATTCGGTGACGTTCAATTCGAAACGCGCCTTCGGGTGCAGCGGCCGGACTTCCTCGATGATCCGTTCGAGCTTCTGCCTGAGAACGGCGAGGCCCGCCGTCTCGAAGTCGCGCAGCAGGATCCTGAGCGTCGATTTTTCCTCCTCCCCCTGCAGGTTGTGCGGATGGATGTACGGCTCGTACCCTTCGGTGGTCTCGGGCGCCACGTCCTTCGGCAGGCGCACGACGACGTCGGCGATCGCGCGGATGGAGTTCACCATGATCCCCTTGGCGGTGCCCGGGTGGATGTTGCGGCCGTGCACGGTGATGACGGCGGAGTCGGCGCTGAACGTCTCCTTGTTCAGCTCTCCCGGCGTGTCCCCGTCGACGGTGTAGGCGAAGGCCGCGCCGAATTTTTTTATGTCGAAGTATTTCGTCCCCGCGCCCACCTCCTCATCCGGCGTGAAGGCGATTCTGATGTCGCCGTGGAGCAGCCGCGGGTCGTCGATCAGCGACCGGACGGCGGTCATGATGATGGCCACTCCCGCCTTGTCGTCCGCGCCGAGCAGCGTGGTGCCGTCGGTCGTGACGATCGTCCTGCCGATGTTGTCCTTCAGCTCGGGATTCTCCGACTCCCGGATAGCGACCGACGGATCGCCGGGCAGCACGATGTCGCCGCCCCGGTATTGGAGGACCTGCGGCTTCACGCCGGCGCCGCTGGCGGAGGGGGACGTATCGACGTGCGCGATCAGGCCGATCGCGGGCACCCTGCCGAATGCCGGGTGCCCTTCGGGAACGTTTCCCGGCAGGGTCGCCATCACGTATCCCCAACGGTCCAGCGCGGCGTCCTGCAGGCCCATCTGTTTCAGCTCGTCCGCAAGAAGTTTCAACAGGTCCAGCTGCTTTGCGGTGCTGGGGTAGCCGGTGGATTCTTCGCTCGACTGCGTGTCGATCGCGACGTACCGGAGGAACCGGTCAAGCATGGTATCTGTCATCATCGTGGCCTTTCGGAATGGTTTCACGGACTATGCCCAGCCGAATTGTATCAAACGTTATGCGGAAACCGCGCGCCTGAATGCGATTCTCATTTATAATTCGTCCTTCATTTCCGGTCCCTGCCGGGGGGAGAGGCGTCGTCCATGCCGAATCGGGGCATCCTGTATGCATTTGCAGCCTATTTTATCTGGGGCCTGTTCCCCGTTTACTGGAAACTGCTGCGGCACGTCCCCGCGACGCAGCTGATCGGCCACCGCATCGTGTGGTCCTTTCTCCTTCTGGCCGCGATGCTCCTCATCGGGCGCAAGTGGACGGGATTCCGCGCATCGATCGCCGACCGGGCGGCCGTGCGCGTCTACGCCGCAGCCGCCGCGCTGGTGGGAGTCAACTGGTATATCTATGTCTGGGGCGTCACCGCCGGTTATATCGTGGAGTGCAGCCTCGGGTATTTCATCAATCCGCTGTTCAGCGTGCTTCTGGGAGTGGTTTTGCTGCGCGAGCGGCTGCGCCCCATTCAGTGGGCGTCCATCGGCACGGCGGCCGCCGGGGTCGCGTACCTGACCCTCGTTTACGGCCGGCTTCCGTGGATCGCCCTGAGCCTGGCCCTGACCTTCGGACTGTACGGGCTGGTCAAGAAGAAGGCTCCTCTCGGTTCGCTGAACGGCCTGACGCTGGAAACGGGGATCCTGTTTGTGCCAGGACTGGCCTTTCTGGTCTATGCGGACCGCATCGGACAGGGTGCGTTCCTGCACACGGGGATGCTTTCGGACCTCCTCATGGCGGGGGCCGGATTCGTCACGACCATCCCGCTGCTTTTCTTCTCCTCCGCCGCGCGCGGCATTCGCCTGACGACGATCGGCATCCTGCAATACATCACGCCGACGCTGCAGTTCCTGCTGGGCGTGCTCGTCTACGGAGAAGCCTTCGACTCGAAACAGGGAATCGGCTTCGGCGTCGTCTGGCTCGGCCTGATCCTCTTCTGCATGGAGGGATTTTTGTCCCGCTACAATTCCAGGCCGCCCGGAGGGGGCCCCATTTCCAGGCTTCCCCCCCTGTAAGGCGAAGTCAAAAATGCGTATCGGGTTTGGAACACTCGGCGATATACTATGCTATTCCGGCTCAACCGCAGGCAAGAGGAGGATTCGATGGCAAGAAAGCGTATAGGAGTGCTGACCGGAGGCGGCGATGTCCCCGGGCTGAATTCGGCAATCAAGGGGATCGTCAACGCGGCGCATGACGAAGGCTTCAAGGTCGTCGGAATCCGGCGCGGTTGGGAAGGGCTGACGCACCTCGACCTGGACGATCGCGCCAGCCGGGGCCGCTATGTGATCCCGCTGAGCATCGAAAATACGCGCACCATCGACCGGACAGGCGGGACGATGCTTCACACCAGCCGCACCAATCCCCTGAAGATGAAGGCAATACCGGAACACCTCAAGGGACTCGATTTCCCCAGGAAGGAAAGCGCCTCCGGCGCCACCTACGACCTGACAAAGCAGGTGATTAAAAACCTCGAAGCGCTCAAGATCGACTCGCTCATCACCATTGGCGGGGACGACACGCTGAGTTACAGTGGCGTCCTGAGCCGGGAGGGCGTGCGCGTCGTCGCGATCCCCAAGACGATGGATAACGACGTGCGAAACACCGAATACTGCATCGGTTTCTCCACGGCCATCAACCGGGCCGTGGACGCGATCCAGCGCCAGCGGTCGACCGTCGGGTCGCACGAACGCGTCGGCGTCTTCCGTGTTTTCGGGAGGGACGCCGGGTACACATCGCTCTACACGGCCTACGCTCTCGGCATCCGGTGTGCCATCCCGGAGCATAAGTTCAATCTGGAAAAGATGATAGCGCTGCTGCTCGAGGACAAACGCGCCAACCCGAGCGACTACTGCCTGGTAGTGCTGTCGGAGGGTGCGCAATGGGAAGGCTATTCGGTCCGGGAATACGGGGCCGCGGATGCTTACGGGCACCGGAAGAAGGTGAACGTGGCAGAGGAATTCGGTGAGGAAATCCAGAAACGGGCCGGAGTCGAGACTGTCATCAGCGACCTGACCTATGAATTACGCAGCGGGGAAGCGGATTTCACGGACAAGATGATCGCCGTATCCTTCGGAAATATGGCCGTGGACTGCGTAAGGCAGAACGCATCGGGCGTGATGACGGCCATTACCAACGGCTGCTACGACGTGGTCCAGATCCCCGACTCGAAGCTCGGGCCGCGGCTGATCGACGTTCCCTCCATGTACGAAACGGACCGCTATCGGCCAAAGTATACCGGGAAGACGGGGATGCCCGTCTTTCTTACCCGCGTGTAGCCGTTTCTGGGGCCGGAACGCCGGGAGGGATAAAGGATTAAGGATCAAAGGATTAGAGGATCATACGAAAGCCCGGATCACCCGCCATCGGTATCGGGGTCGTCTTTCGGGGTTGATGGACTCCCGCCAAGGCAAACAAAACCGATACCGATAGCGATGCCAACCCCGACCCCGATACTGATGGGGGATTCCCTTTCCCCCTCTGCTCCTTCAATCCTTTAATCCTCTCGATCCCCCCGCCCCCCCCCAGGCGTCCGCCCAATTTCCCTTGACTTATCCCGCCTACTATAAGAGTGTAGACCGCGTCGTTTTGTGTGATTGTGTAAGAGGAATTCGTTAAAAAGGCTGTCCGTGCACAGCCCCGCAGGTCCCATTCGTGACGCACCATGGCGGACTTGCCGTAACAGTGCCCTGTTGTGCAGGTTACGGGCATTGACAAGGTATTTTGGATCAAGAGGCACGGGCGGAGGCGCAATTCCCGCCCGGGTTCTTTTGCCATGTTACCAGGCGCGCCGAGCGGCTCGCATCTGTTAACTCATTCTAGTGTTCTGTCTGGAAGGTCGGCCTCGATCCGGGGTTGGGATCAGTACGAGGTTCCCGGGAACGTGGCAACAATCGGGCCACCTGAGAGATATTTCCTGGTTTTGGAAACAAGAACCGGGCTGCCGATGCGGAAAGGAGTCTAAGATGAATGTAGGGGTGATAGGCTCGGGATCCATCGGACCCGACCTGGCATATGGTTTCCTCTCGGCCCTTGTCGCGGGCGAGGGAGGGAAAGTGTACCTCCTCGACATCAAGAAGGAGGCGTTGGACGCCGGGGTAGCGAGAATCGAGGGCTATATTGGAAAAGCACTGGCGCGCGGACGCATGAGTCCGAAGGCCGCGGAGGCCACGCGCGCAGCCCTCATCCCGACGATGGAGATCAAGGATCTCGCCGATTGCGATTATGTCCTCGAGGCAGCGACCGAGGACCTCAAAACAAAGAGGGTCATTCTCAAAAATCTCGAAAACGCCGTCCGTCCGGACTGCCTCATCGGATTCGCCACCTCCGGAATCCCGAGAGCCTGGATCGCGGCCGAAGCGTCGCACCCGGAGCGGTGCTTCGTGAACCACCCGTTTTTCCCGGCCTGGCGCACTCTGCCGATCGAGGTCGTATTGTCCGGAGACGCCGGATACGGCGAGCGCATGCTGGCCGTCATGAAGCAGCTGGGCAAAGTGCCGATCGTCACGGCGGACGTGGAATGTTTCGCCGCGGACGACATTTTCAGCAACTATATCAGCGAAGCGGTGCGCATCTTCGAAGAGGGGATCGCGACGCCGGCACAGGTCGACAAGATCGTCAATGACGCCGTCGGCGGCGGCGGCCCCTTCAACGTGATGGACCTGACGAAGGGCAACCTGCTGGTCGCGCACCTGCAGGAACTGATGCGCGATGCCAAGGGAGGCACCCCGTGGTTCGAGCCGCCGGCCCTGCTCAAGAAACAGGGCAACGCGCGCTGGCACGACCCCAAGGCTCCCGGCGACCCGAAGTTCACGGAAGCCCAGCAGAAGCAGGTGCTCGACCGGATACTCCCGGTGCTGCTTGCCCGCTCCTTCGCCGTGGCCGAAAACGGCGTTTGCGAACCCTCCGACCTCAACTGGCTGATCCGCACGTCGCTCGGTTTCACCGAAGGGATGCTGGATTTCGGCCATAAGCTCGGGGCGGACCGGGTCGCCGAACTATGTCTCAACTTCAAGAAGGCGTACCCGGACTTCCCGGTCCCGAAGTGCATCGTGGAAAAGAAGCTGCCCACATATCTGCGCGACGTGAAGGTCGAGCGCGACGGCGACATCGGCATCGTCCGGGTTTGCAGGCCCGAGTTCAAGAACGCGCTCTGCATGCAGACCGTTCAGGAGCTCAAGGCGGCTTTCGAGGAGCTCGAGAAGGACTCGAAAATCAAGGGCGTCATTCTGACCAGCTATGACGGCGCGCTGTCGGGCGCCGACATCAATGAGTTTACCTCCCTGAAGACGAAGGAAGAGGCGGAGGCGATTTGCCGCAAGGCCCACCCGGTCCAGAAGTTCATCGCCGGCATGAGCAAGCCGGTCGTTGCCGCGGTGAACGGCCCGGTCATGGGAGGCGGGGCCGAATTCTGCATGGCCTGCCACGCCCGCGTCGTCGGGCCGAACCTGCTCTTTGCCCAGCCGGAAGTCAACCTGGGCATCACGCCGGGATACGGCGCGACGCAGCGTCTGCCGCGTCTGATCGGCGTGGAGCGTGCGCTGGAGCTGTTGCGCACCGGGCGCACCGTCGGGGCAAAGGAAGCCTGCGAAACCGGCTGGGCCGCCGGAGAACCCGCGGCCGATCCGGCCGGCGCCGCGAAGGACCTCATCCGCCGGCACCTGGACGGAAAGGTCGGGCTGGCGCCATTAAACCCGGCGCCCGTTGCGGTCCCGGACGCGATTCCCAACCTGGATCTGGGGCACCGTTCGCTTCTCATCGACGCCATCCTGGTCGATGCGGTCAGGCGCGGGCTCAAGCTCCCGCTGGACGAAGGGCTCATTGTGGAAGCCAAGTCGTTCGCCGATGCCAAGGAAACCATCGATGCGGACATCGGCATCAAAAACTTTACGATTAACGGCCCGCGCGTACCGGCCGCCTTCGTTCACGAGTAGGAGGGAGACAGAATTATGGCGAAGGAAAAATCGATTGTGATCCTCGACGGCGGCCGCAGGCTGCCGCGGGCAGACATACTGCACAACAACAAGGGACCGGGCCTCTTTACTCGTTTTACGACCACGCAGCTCGGCGGCATGGCGGTCAGGGCCGCCCTGAAGCACACGAAGATCGATCCCAAGCTCATCGGCCACGTGGTCATGGGCATGGCGGCGCACAGCCACCGCGACTCGATTTACGGGGCGCAGGGGATGCGCTGGCGCGGCGGCCTGGCGGATGACGTGCCGGCTCTTACCGTGGCCCGCATCTGCGGCAGCGGCGCCGAAGCGATCTCGGTCGCCTCGGAGATGGCCCTGGCGGGGCTGCGTCACGACAAGGCGCGGCCGTTCTACCTGGTTGGCGGCGGCGAAAGCATGCAGTATCCGTTTTCGCTGTATAACATGCGCGGCAAGGCGGTGGGGAACGCCGTCCAGAAATACGGTCCCATCGACGCGAAGGCGCTCTCCCCGGGCACCTACCTGCAGGATGCGCTCCTGATGTGCCTGTACGACCCGAGCGCGAAAAACTCGATGGCGAACACGGCCGAGGAACTGGGGCGCCGCTACAAACTCACGCGCGAGGAGTGCGACCGGTTCGGCTACCGCTCCCACGCCAACGCCAAGGCGGCCCGCGATGCCGGCCACTTCGACGAGGAAATCGATCCCGTCGTCGTGGAGCAGGGCGGCTCGGTGCCCCCCGTGACCGTGAAATACGACACCCATATCCTGGAAAACGCGTCCCTGGCTACCATGTCGAAGCTGCCCCCGGCGTTCGAGGCGGGCGGCCTGATCACGGCCGGAAACGCGAGCGCCGTGGTCGACAGCGCGGCCGCCATGGTGCTGGGGCTGGAGAGCGACGTGGAACGCTACGGGCTGAAGCCGCTGTGCCGGATCGCCGGCTACGGCGTCGCCGGCTGCGATCCCCACATCATGGGATACGGCCCGGTGCCCGCCACCGAAAAGGCCCTGGCCAGTTCCGGAGTCAAGGGGAGCCAGATCGACATCGTCGAGCTCAACGAAGCGTTCGCGCCCCAGGCGTTGGCGTGCATGCGGGAGTTCGAAAAGATGGGCATCGACCCCGAAAAGGTCAATCCCATGGGCAACGCCATCGCCCTGGGGCATCCGCTGGGTGCGACCGGCGCCATCCTGACCCTCACGTGCGCGTATGCGCTGCGGCGCAGGGCCCTGCGGTACGGCCTGGTCACGATGTGCATCGGCGGCGGCCAGGGCATCGCCCTGATCCTGGAGTCAATCCGATAGTTCGCCCGCGGGGCGGCGCGTGCCGCCCCGCGCCCCGACAACCAATCATTTGCATTGCGGTGCGTTTGTCCTCCGGTCCGTGGTACCATTGCAGTCTCTGCGGCAGGGGAGGCGCAAACCCGGTTTTCATTCATACGCCCGCATAAGATTCGTTCTGAGCCCTTCCGGCCGCCCGCATGCGGCCGGGGCTCATCGAGAAAAATCCAAGGAGGGAAGATGATAAGCAAAAACGAGCTCACAAAGATCGTCGGCAAGGAGAACGTGAGCGACGCGAAGTCCGTTCTGCTCAAGTACTCCAGCGACTACAGCCTGGTTCCTCCGGGAATCCCCGATTTCGTGGTCTGGCCGACAGGCTCAACGCAGGTAAGCGAAGTAATCAACGCGGCGAACGCGGCCGGCGTGCCCGTGGTCCCGGTTTCGTCGCAGGTGCACTTCAACGGCGGCGCGATCCCGCGGCAGGGCGGCATCGTGATGGACCTTTCCAAAATGAACCGCATCCTCGAAATCGACGAGGACCTCAAGAAGGTCCGCATCGAGGCGGGGGTCACCTGGGGACAGCTGGCAGAGGAACTGGCGAAGAAGGGCATGCGCCCGCTGATGCCGCTGATGCCCCCGGCCAACCGGTCCGTACTCAGCGACTTCCTGGACCGGGAAGTGCCGACCAACACCGTGTATGACTACGGCGAACCGATGCAGGGATTCGAAGTCGTCTGGCCGAACAGCGAGCCCTTCCGGCTCGGGTCCGCCAGCGTGAACGGCTATCCCGATTCCGGATCGCACGGCGGAAACCCGCCGGGCCCCGGCATCGACTTCTACCGGTTCGTCCAGGGCGCCCAGGGAACCATGGGCGTCGTGACCTGGACCAACCTGAAGGTGCTGTTCCAGACGAAGAAGGACAAGGTGTACTTCGCCGCCGTCGACGACCTGCCCTACGTGCAGGAATTCCTCTACCGGATCCTGCCGCGCAGGGTCGGCCAGGAAGTCCTCCTGCTCAACCGGGTCGACCTGGCCGCCATCGTCGCGCAGGGTTTCCCCAAGGACTTCGAACGGCTGCGCTCCACCCTGCCGCCGTGGACCCTGGTCCTCGTCGTCAGCGGCTTCGAGCGCCGTCCCGACGAGAAGATCGCCTACGAGGAAAAGTTCCTCAAGGAGACGGTCAAGAACGAATTCCGGAAGCTCTCGCTCGACGAGGCGCTCCCCGGGTTCCCCGGCCTGGGCGACAGGATGCTCTCCCTGCTCCGGAACCCGTGGCCTGCCGACGGGCCGTACTGGAAGAACCGCTGGCAGGGCGCGTCCCAGAGCCTGTTCTTCATCGCGCGGCCGGAAAAGTCGCAGCAGTTCGTCGAGATCGTCGAAAAGGTCGCTCCGAAGCACGGCTATCCGATCGCCGATATCGGAAGCTATATTCAGCCCATCGAACATAACCGCGCCTGCCAGATCGAATTCACGTTCTTCTATGACGCCAGGGATGCGGCGGCAAAAGCGCGCATCGCGGCGCTGGTCAAGGATGCCGCCAAGGCTTTGATGAACGAGGGCGCCCTCTTTACCAGGCCCTACGGCGATCTGGCGCCCCTGGTCTACGACCGGGCCGCCGGTTATATTGCGGCGCTCAAGCGGGTGAAGAAGATTTTCGATCCCAATAACATTATGAATCCGGGCAATTTGTGCTTTTAGGGAGGCGACGATGCCAACGACGAAAGTAAATTTGGAAACAACAGATCTGAACAACTATGCGTATGACATGCGCCATTGCATCAAGTGCAAGGGCTGTTACTGGGTGGAGCACACCTACATGCCCGGCGTCAAATTCAGCACACGCTGCCCCAGCAACGTATGGAACGATTTCGATTCATACGGCGCGTTCGGCAAGATGAGAATCGGCACCGCCCTGGTCGAGAAGAAACTCGACTGGACGCCTACCCTGCTGGAGATCATCTACGCGGATCCCCTGTGCGGCGCCTGCGACGTCGGCTGCAAGCGCAACCTCGATCTCGAAATCGAGCTTTCGCTGGAAGCCATGCGCGTCAAGGCGGTCCAGGACGGCGCCGGCCCGATGCCGGCCCACAAGAAGATCGCCGAGAACATCGCCAAAAGCCACAACCTGTTCGGCGCCGCGCAGGCCGACCGGAAAAAGTGGCTGACTCCCGATATCCGGGTCGCCGGGAAGGCCGACGTATTGTACTTCGTGGGATGCACGGCGTCCTACACCAACCAGGAGATCGCCCGGGCGACGGCCAAGATCCTCAACGCGACCGGCACGCCCTTCATGCTGATGCCCGAGGAGTGGTGCTGCGGCAACACGCTGCAGTCCGTCGGGATGTTGGATGAGGCGCGCGAGCTGGCGAAGCGGAACATCGAGATGGTCAAGGCCACGGGCGCGAAGACCGTTCTGCTGTCCTGCGCCGAAGGGTACCGGATGTGGAAGGTCGAGTATCCGAAGCTTCTCAACATCGCCACGGCGGACCTGCCGTTCGAGGTCGTGCACCTGACGGAATTCGCCGACGCCGCGCTCAGGAAGGGCGACCTCAAGCCGACCAGGCCCGTCAACATGCGGTTGACGTACCACGATTCCTGCAGCATCAGCCGGCTGGCGGATCCCTGGACGCCGTGGAGCGGGGAACGCGGCTGGATGGGGACCGTCACTCCGCCGCTGAAGAGGCGGCGCGGCACCCAGGGGCTCTATGCCCAGCCGAGAAACGTCATCTCGGCCATTCCCGGCGTCAAGTTTGTCGAAATGATCCGGACCCGCGAAAACGCATTCTGCTGCGGCGCCGGACGCGGAACCCAAGCAGCTTTCCCGACACTCGCTTCCTCCTCGGCAAAGCATCGGTTGGAAGAGGTAAAGGAAGTAGGAGCGGAAGCCCTCGTTTCTGCATGCCCGTGGTGCAAAAACAACTTCTCGCAGGCGGTCAAGGAAGACGGCAATGCGGTGAAGGTGATGGACTTCTCTGAACTGATTCTTGCTTCGTTGGAAGTATAAGGAGGAAGACATGGCCATAGTGAAAGAAGCATACAAAGCGTTGGAAGCGGTGGTCGGCGCCAAATACCTCTCGGATGACCCGGTCATCTGCGAAGGGTATCGCTCCGGGCCGGCGGGCTACGAAAACGGGACGGGCTACGAGAGGGTGATGACGAAGATCCCCGGCGCCGTGATCATGCCCAGGACGACGGAAGAAGTTCAGAAGATCGTCAAGATCTGCAACCGGTACATGGTGCCGTACGTGCCCTACAGCACGGGATTTTACGGGCCCCGGTCGCACTGCCATGTCGAAAACGAGCTCCTCGTCGACCTGAAGCGGTTGAACGAATTCGAATTCGACGAGAAGCACTGGTATGCCGTGGTCGGCAGCGGCGTCATCTATTCTCAGTTTCAGGAAGAGTGCCTCAAGCGCGGCGGCTACGTCGTGATCGGCGGCGGCGGCGCGCAGGCGTCGGTGATCGCCAACCTGATCGGCGACGGGTGGTCCCCGCTCAGCCACAGGATCGGCCTGCCGCACCGGCGCATCCTCGGGACCGAGATGGTGCTGCCCGACGGCGAAATCCTGAAGATGGGATCGCTGGCCGTCGGCGACGACTGGTTCTGGGGCGACGGCATCGGTCCCGACCTGCGCGGCCTGCTGCGCGGTTACACGGGCCTGCGCGGATGCCTCGGCATCGTGACGCGCATGGCGGTGAAGGTCCTCCCGTTCCAGCCTGAGAAGCTCCAGCCGACGGGCATTTCGCCCAACACGGCCCTGGCGCTGCCGGAAAAGCGCGTGAAATGGATCAACTACATCATGCCCAGCAAGGCCGCCCAGGTGAAGGCGATGTACGAGATCGGCAAGGCCGAGATCGGCGGCGCGGTGACCAAGGTCCCCCTCTTCTGGCGCATGATCGCGAAGGCGGAATGCAAAGAGGAGTTCTGGGACCTGTGGCTGAAGGAAACCCCGGAAACGGTGTCCAACTTCCACATCGTCCGCGTGCTGCTGATCGGCTTCACCAACGAAGAGCAGCTGACGTACGACGAAAAC
>CAZTHE010000101.1:0-15072 GCA_964613495.1 uncultured Acidobacteriota bacterium
CTTCCCTGGGTCCCGTAGATGCGGAAGTAGTCGTCGCCGGAGCTCTTCAGCGTCCAGCTCAGGTGCACGGTGCCCATAATTCCCGATTCCGTGCGCAGTTCCAGCCGCACCGTATCCTCCACGTCGCCAGACTGAATCCGTTGTCCTTCCTCGGCATGAACCCACCGGACGGAGCCGAAAAGATTGCGGACGATGTCCACGGCGTTCCCCCCGCGGTCCATGAGCACGCCGCCGCCGCTCAGCTGCGGCTGGCTGTACCACTGGTTGCGCATGTCTACGAGATCGCGGAAATCTCCTATAAATTCAATGACATGGCCCAGGATGCCCGCCTGGATCAGTCCCCGCGCGTGGACGATGTCGGGGACATACCGGAATTTCGATCCCACCGTGAGATGGACGCCGTAGGTGCGGGCCACGTCGGCCATCTTCCGGGCCGACGCGGAATCGAGTGCAAACGGTTGTTCGCACAGCACATGCATGCGGCGCTGCATCAAATTGACGGCGATGTCGGAGTTTTCCGACGGGTATGCGCAGACGACGGCGCAATCGGCGATTTTGCCGCCCGACAGGTATTCCTCGACCGAAGTATAGGACTTGCAGCCGAAGGAGGCCCCGAAGGCGCGGGCCGCGTCTGGATTGGTGTCGATGACGGCGGCAAGGTCCGTCTTCGGGTGGTTGTGGATGATCGTGGCATGCGAATGCCCGGTTTTGCCGCACCCTACGAGAGCAAACTTCAAGGTTTTCCGCCAGCGGCTATGCACGTTCCCTCACATCCTGCGGCCGGGACGCACTGCGGCGACCGGCCCGTTTCAGCCTCAGCCTACGAGTTCTTTCGGCTACGCTTCAGATATCGGCTTTATTGCTAACTGCATTACACCAAAATGCCGCTCCGGAATCCGGAATCCGGAATCCTTCTTACGGCATAAATAGATTCTTCGTGGAGAAGTGCGGTTCGCTGGTGAGGTTGACGCCGAGCCTGCGCAGTCCGGCTTCGTCGCCCACGGTCGGGATGTGGGTCATGTGGGCTTCGCAATTCCGCAGTTCGGTCAGTTTTTCCAGGGCCATCTGCGCCGCGGGATTGGTTGCCGCGCTGATGCTCAGGGCGATCAGGGTCTCTTCGAGGTCCAGGCTCACGGTTTTCTCGTTGAGAATATCCGTCTTGAGGTTTCTGACGGAGTTTGTGATGGCCTCCGGGAGCAGGCTCAATTTGGCGGGGATGCCGGCCATGTGTTTGATCGCGTGCAGGACCACGCTCGAGGCGGCGTGCATCAGGGGCGAGTTGTTGCCCGTGATGATGGTCCCGTCCCGCAGTTCGATCGCCGCGCCGCAGAAGATCCCTTCGTTCCCCTTGTTCTGCGCCTGGGCGGTCCTGGCGGCCTCCCAGGCGGGGGCGACCACGGGGCGGTCTTCGGGCCGGACTTCCAGGTCTTTCAGGAAAAGCTCGACGCGCTGCACGGTTTCCTTCTCCGCCAGGCCCATGGCGTATTCGCAGCGGTAGCGGAAGCACCGGCGCAGGATTTCCTGCTTGGACGCCTCCCTGGTGGCCTCGTCGTCGGTGATGGCGAAGCCGGCCTTGTTCACCCCCATGTCCGTCGGCGACAGGTAGAACGAATCCCCCCCGGTGATCTTCTCCAGGATCCGCTTCAGCACGGGGAACACCTCGACGTCGCGGTTGTAGTTCACGGCCGCAGTGCTGTAGGCCTGCATGTGGAAGGGATCGATGAGGTTGAAGTCGCGGATGTCGGCCGTTGCCGCCTCGTACGCGATATTGATGGGGTGGTTGAGCGGGATGTTCCAGATGGGGAAGGTCTCGAACTTGGCGTATCCCGCCTTCACGCCCCTGCGGTGTTCGTGATACAGCTGCGACAGGCAGGTGGCCAGCTTGCCGCTGCCGGGTCCCGGCCCGGTCACGATCACCAGCGGTTTTTCGGTTTCGATGTATTCGTTCGCGCCGTACCCCTCGTCGCTCACGATCGATTCCACGTCGGTCGGGTAGCCCTTGGTGAAGCGGTGGGTGAACACGCGGATGTTCCGGCGCTCCAGCTTGTTTTTGAAGAGCGTCGCCGCCGGCTGGTGGTCGAACCTGGTGATGACGACGCCGCACACTTCGACGCCCCAGCTGCGCAGGTCGTCGATCAGCTTCATGGCGTCGGCGTCATAGGTGATGCCGAAATCCGCCCGGATTTTCTTGCGCTCGATGTCGCCGGCGTAGATGCAGAGCAGGATGTCGGCCTTGTCCTTGAGTTCCCGGATCAGGCGCATCTTCACGTTGGGATCGTAGCCCGGCAGCACGCGCGCCGCGTGGAAGTCAAACAGGAGCTTGCCTCCGAACTCGAGGTAGAGTTTGTTGTCGAACCGCCGTACGCGCTCGTTGATTTCCGCCATCTGCTGCCGGATATAACACTCGTTGTCGAAGCCGATTCTAGGGGGCATGAACGCTCGAAACCTCCGGGCTGGGGAATTAGGAGTCCTCGTCTTCTGAAATGTAGGAAACGCTGTCCTTGCGGAGAAAGATCCTGGGGCCGGTGGCCGAGAGGCCGACGCTGAAGCAGTCGCGGTCGTAATACCGGAGATGCCCCTGCAGCCGCTCGCCGTCCTCCATCACGACCGTCACTCTTGCGCGCGAGTCGATCAGTGATTTCAGGTATTCCGCCTCGGAGCCCGTGTGTCCCGGCTGCATGAGGTCGTGCACGTCCGGCTGCGGGGGGTGGTGCCGCTCGGGGTATCCTCCCTTCGGGCCCTGTCTCTGCGGGTACGGGGCGGAGGTGCGGCCCCGCGGGGACGGGTGGGCCGGGAGAGCCGGGTGAGACGAATGAGGCGGGTGAGACGAATGAGGCCTTTCTCTGCGGCCCCGGTTCTTGTTCCACGCCTGCGGCGGCTGATCGTGCGGCATCGGTATTCCACTCGCTCCATGATCCGGCGTACAGCCGGGGTTTCCCCGGCCCTGCGCGGGCGATTGCCGGAATGTTTTGCGCGGCAGCAACTCCGGACAGACAATAGCAGATCGCGTTTTCCTGCGGAATACATTTTATCGGCATAATTTCGGTGACAGTCACCATAACCTCGTAATTAATTCCGCCTTCGGGTCTGCCTCGATAATTTGTGAGCTATGGTGACTGTCACCATAATTACGGCCGGCGTGCTAAAATGATTGGACCACAGGAGGGGACACCCATGAGACGTCGCGAATTCCTGAAGCAGTCCGCCGCCGGGGCGGCCATTTCGGTGCTGGGCAGGACGGGTTTGTATGCCGCGGCCGGGGATACGACAGCGAAGATCGCCCTGGTCCGCACGGAAGACCGCGCGCGGGGCATCGCCGCCGCCCTGAAGCTGATCTCTTTCCCGTCGCCCGGCGGCAGGAAGGTCCTGATCAAGCCCAATTTCAACACGGCCGATCCGGCCCCGGGGTCGACGCACAACGACGTGCTCCGCCAGCTGGTCGAGGAGATGAAGGCGCGCGGCGCGGCGCGGCTGGCCGTGGGCGACAGCTGCGGCCCGGGCGACACAAAGAGCGTCATGGAAAAGAAGGGCATTCCCGAGCTGTCCAGGGAACTCGGCTTCGACATCGTCAACTTCGACGAACTGCCCGCCGACGGGTGGGTCCACTTCACCGTTCCGGGCTCCGGCTGGAAGAACGGCTTCAACATGGCCCGCCCGGTCGTGGAGGCGGAATACCTTCTCTGGACCTGCTGCCTGAAGACGCACCAGTTCGGCGGCGTTCACAGCATGTCGCTGAAGCTCGCGGTCGGCGTCGTCGAGAAGGAGGTCCGCTTCCCCG
Source organism: uncultured Acidobacteriota bacterium (assembly GCA_964613495.1). Lineage (GTDB taxonomy): Bacteria > Acidobacteriota > UBA6911 > UBA6911 > UBA6911 > UBA6911. The sequence continues at coordinate 3,779 of CAZTHE010000101.1, forward strand.
AGATGCACGCGTCGAAGGACCACATGCGGCACATGATCGCCGACCTGAACCAACCCTTCAGGCCGCACCTGATCGTGATGGACGGCGTGGACATCTTCGTCGACGGCGGGCCGATGACGGGGAAGCCGGCGAAGCCGGGCATCATCGTCGCCGGCACCGACCGGATCGCCATCGACGCCGTCGGGCTGGCGGTCCTGAAGAACCACGGGGCGAACGACGCGATCATGTCGCGGAAGATTTTCGAACAGGAGCAGCTCGCGCGCGCCGTGGAACTGGGCCTCGGCGTCAAATCCCCCGACCGGATCGAGATCGTCACCGCCGACGCCGAAAGCCGCGCCTATGCCGACAAACTCCGCGCGATCCTGGCCCAGGGCTGATCCTTGGATCCTTTTATCCTCGAGTCCTCCAATCCTCAAACCCTCCAAAACCGAGGCGAAACTCCCATGCGGGTCGCTCTGATCAACACGAACCGGATGCAGCCCCCGGTTGCGCCGATTGCGCTGGACTACCTGGCCGAGGCCCTGCACGCGGCCGGGCACACGGTGCGTCTGCTGGACCTGTGCTGGGAAGACGATCCCGGCGCGGCCGTCGCGCGCTTTTTCCGCGGCTCCCCGGCCGGCCTGGTCGGGATGACGCTGCGCAACACGGACGACTGCGCCTTCACGAGCAGACAGTCCTTTCTCCCGGATTTCGTCGAACTGGTGCGATTGGTGCGCGAGCATTGCGACGCCCCGATCGTCGCAGGCGGCGTCGGTTTCTCGGTGATGCCGGAGCTCGTCCTCGAGATCTCGGGCGCCGATTACGGCGTCTGGGGCGAGGGGGAATTCGTTCTGCCCGAGCTCGCCGCGCGATTGGAAAACAAAGCGCCGCACCTCGACCTGTCCGGCCTGATCCACAGGGACAACGGGGCGTGGCGGCGCAATCCGCCGTCCTGGAGGGGCCTGGACGCGCTTCCGGCGATGCGCCGGACGTGGGTCGACAACGAGCGCTACTTCCGTTTCGGCGGGCAGGCCGGATTCGAGTCGAAGCGCGGCTGCTCCGGGCGGTGCATCTACTGCGCCGACCCGGTCGCCAAGGGAAACCGCGTGCGGCTGCGCCCGCCGTCGGCCGTCGCGGACGAAATCGAGAGCCTGGTGCGGCAGGGCATCGACGTGCTGCACACGTGCGACGGCGAGTTCAACCTGCCGGAGCGCCACGCGATCGACGTCTGCCGCGCGATTGCGGCGCGCGGCCTGGGCGGCAGGATGCGGTGGTACGCCTACTGCGCGCCGGCGCCCTTTTCGCGCGAACTCGCCGCGGCGATGCGCGAGGCGGGCTGCGTCGGGATCGACTTCGGGGCCGACAACGGCAGCGCGGCGATGCTGCGGCGCTTGGGCCGCGATTTCGCACCGGCCGATATCCTAGATGCGGCGCGGCTGGCCAAAGAGCAGGGGATCACGGTCATGCTCGACCTGCTGCTGGGCGCCCCGGGAGAGAGCCGGGAGAGCCTCGAGGAGACCGTGGCCCTCGTCCGGCAGGCGGGCCCGGCCAGGGCCGGCGTCTCGCTGGGCGTGCGCGTCTACCCGGGCACGGAACTGGCGGTCAAGGTGGCGTCTGGGGAGCTCCGGGCCGGCGTCACGGGCGGCTCCGGCCCTTTCGAGCCGCAGTTTTTCGTCGAACCTCGGATTGCGCCTTTTGTCCTGGACTGGCTGAACGAGTGGATCGGCGACGACGCGCGCTTTCTCTTCTACGACCCCAGGCGGCCGAAGCAGAACTACAACTACAACGCCAACCGGCGCCTGGTGGAGGCCATCCGGAAGGGCTACCGCGGCGCCTTCTGGGACATTCTCCGCCGCTACGAGGAGTAGGAATTGCAGGATCCAAGGATTAAAGGATCAGAGGATCCAAGGGAATCTACGCCAGACCCCCGCTTTTCCCCTTTGCCCCTTTAATCCTCTAATCCTTTAATCCTGTTATTCCAAACTCCCTCCCCAGTCTGCTAAGATGCGGGCAAGACCCGGGAAAAATCGGACTGGAAGGCCCGCTCTCCATGATCGGTGTCAAGCTCGGCCATATTCAGATTATTGAGAAGATCGGCGAAGGCGGCATGGGCGCGGTGTACCGCAGCCACGACGAAAACCTGCGCCGCGACGTGGCCGTCAAGGTCCTTCCCCGCGACGCGCTGACTGATGCGAGCGCCCGCAGGCGTTTCCGCAAGGAAGCGCTGGCTCTCTCCAGGCTGAATCACCCGAACATCGAGATCATCTACGACTTCGACACGCACGAAGGCATGGACTATCTCGTGATGGAATATATCCCCGGGCACACCCTCAAGGGGCTGCTCCTCAACGGGCCCATGCCGGAGAAGGAAATCCTGCGTCTCGGGACGCAGATCGGCGAAGGCCTGGCGGCGGCGCACGAGCGCGGCATCGTGCACTGCGACCTCAAGCCGGGCAACATCATGGTGACGCAGGACGGCCGTCTCAAGATCCTGGATTTCGGCCTCGCCAAGCAGGTCCACCCGGCGAGCCGGGAAGACGAAACGGAGAGCGCCGAGCCATCGCGTGGCGGAGGCACGCTGCCTTACATGGCGCCCGAGCAGCTGCTGGGGGAGCCCCTGGACGCCCGCACGGACATCTACGCCCTGGGCAACATCCTGTACGAGATGGCCGCGGGGCGGCTCCCTTTCCAGGGAGTCCTCTCCACGGCCCTCGTGAACGAGATCGTGAATTCACAGCCTCCGCGCCCGGGAGACATCAGGCCCGGCCTCTCGTCCCGCCTGGAAGACATCGTCCTCAAATGCCTCGAGAAAGACCCGGAAAACCGCTACCAGTCGGCAAAGGAACTGATCGTGGACCTGCGCCGTTCGTCCACGTCCTCGCCCCCGGGCGCGCGTGGCGGCATCCCGGCCAAGAGGAGAGGGGTCTCCCGGCGCACGGTCGCCCTGATGGCGCTCCTGGCGTGTCTCCTTTCGGGATTGGCCCTGGTGCTCGGCAGGAAGGAGCGGGACGGCATTCCCTCCTTCAACTCGATTCAGATCACCAGGAGCGCGACCGGGGAGGAATTCCCGGTGTTCTCCCCCGACGGCACCCAGATTGCCTTTACCAGGCCGGACGAGTCCGGCAGCCAGGACCTCTATCTGACCGACATCCGGAGCAGCACGACGCGCCCTCTGACGGGCGACGCGGCCATGGACACGCACCCCGCGTGGTTCCCGGAAGGGGACGCAGTCGCGTTCACGTCCGACCGGGGAGGCGAAAACGCGATCTGGAGGGTCAGCCGCATGGGGGGAGAGGCGACCCTGCTCGTGCCGGACGCGCAGCAGGCGTCGATCTCGCCGGACGGCACCCGGATCGCGTTCTGCCGCAACCGTCCCGGTGGGGGACTCCGCATCTGGGTCGCTTCCATGTATGACTCCTCCGGCGCCCGGCAGTTGACGCGCGACGACGACGGGATCTGGGATCACAGAGACCCGGCGTGGTCTCCGGACGGGAAGGAAATCTGCTACGGGACCCGCCACGGCCTGTGGACCGTGCCCGTTTCCGGCGGACGCGCCCGGCGGCTCACAACCGATGAAGAATACAGCATCGAACCCGTGTGGTCCCGTGATGGCCGCTTTATTTACTTCGCATCGAAGCGCAGCGGGTCCCTGGCGATCTGGAGGATCCCGTCCGGCGGCGGGGAGCTGCAGCGGGTCACCACGGGAACGGCCCTGGAAAGCCACCCGGACATTTCCAGGGACGGGAAGCGCCTGTGCTATTCGACGGGGGAGACCACCTACAGGAGCTACCTGCTGGACATCAAAACGGGGCGGGAGACCCACCTGGCGGAGCTTGGAGCGGACACCATGGCGGCCATTTCCCCGGACAACGGCAGGATCGTGTTCACCTCCGACCGGGGGGCTTTCAACTACAATCTCTGGATCCTGCCATTGAGAGATGGGAAGCCGTCGGGCCCGCCCTACCGCCTGACGAACCCTCCGGGCATCGGCACGCACGCCGCGTTTTCCGCCGACGGGAACTGGATCGTGTACTACCGGGTCATCGGCGAGACACGGCATGTCTGGATCGTCCCCGCCCGGGGAGGGCAGCCGGTCCAGTTCACCGACGGGGAATCGCGGGACTACCATCCCGCGTGGTCCCCCGACGGCGCGCACATCGCCTATTGCGCGGAGGAGCAGGACCGCGTGCGGTTGATGGTCGCGCCGGTGAAGGACGGCAGGCGCGCCGGCCCCGCGCGCCCGCTCACCGGTCCGGATCTGTTTGCCGTCTCGCCTGCCTGGTCGCGCGACGGCCGGACCCTCGCGTTCTGCGGCGGGAAGAACAATGCGGGCGAGGTCTGGACGGTGCCCGCCGACGGCAGTTCGCCGCCGCGCCGTGTCGCGCGCGACCTGGATGTCCGGTTCGTCCGGTGGGACCATTCGACCGGCGACATACTCGCGAGCGCCGTCCGCGGCAGCAGGAGCCTCGAGTTGTACCGCGTCTCGCCGAACGACGGGAGCGTCCGGCCCTTTCAGCCTCCGATCGTGTTCGGCGGGGAGAATGCGGAAGGCTTGTTCCACATTTCCGCGGACAGCCGCTACCTGGTTTCGACGCGCATGAGCGGCAGGTCGGGGAGCATCTGGGCGCTGGAGGCCACAAGCGGGACTTTTTAGCGTCGCAGGCGGAAGGCGGTCTCCGGGGAGAGTGCGGGCATTTTCCGTTTGATTGTGAACGGTTCTCAATACGGGCGGCGCAGCGCCGCCTCTGCAAAGGAGCGGTCCTATGGAAGATAAGATCACGGTGGCGGATCTCATACGGGTCCTGGAGTTCATACGAACGAAGCCGGCAGAACTGGATCAGAATCTTGCGGATCTGGTTTCGGTTTTAAGGGCGATGGGCCCGACTCAGGTTTTATCTTTAGGTCCGTCCGACTCTATACCGTGGCCCCTCGGGTCTATATGCCAGAGCCTGACCCGGGTGGATCCCGTATAAATTGAAGTCTGTCCGGCCTTGTATCCACCTGGAGTGCGGCGGAAGCAAGGCGGCTGTCCCAAAAGATTTATCCTGAGGGACGAGTGTGTCCTCGTCGGCGGAAGTGCGGTCTCTGCTGCTGGTGCTGACGGCCCGGTGCAACCTGAGCTGCGGCTACTGCTATCAGAATGCGAAGAATGGCCGACGCATGCGCTGGGAAACGCTGCGCGCGGCACTCGATTTCGCCCTGAAATCGGGAGCCGGGCCCGTGGAGCTCATGTTCATCGGCGGCGAGCCCCTGCTGGAGTGGCCGAATCTCGTCCGGGGGGTTCTATATGCCGGGAAGCATGCCGCCCCGGGCCCTAAGGCGGCTTTCGCCGTTACGACGAACGGCCTGCTGATCACGGACCGGGTGGCGGCGTTTCTGGACCATCACGGGTTTGAGCTCCGCCTGAGTTTCGACGGCGTTCCCGGGGCGCAGGACCTCCGGCGACCGGGGACCTTTGACGCGTTGGACCGGCTGCTCGACAGGCTCCGCCGCGCACACACGAGCATGTTCGAGAACCGGCTCCGGGTGTGTGCCACGGCGCCGCCACCGGCGATCCCCCATCTTGCCGAATCCGTGCGGTACTTTCTCGACAAGGGCGTCCGCAACATCGCGCTTGCTCCCGGCCTTGTTTCCGGCCCGCTGCCCGTTCCCGATTGCCGGAAAGATCTGGACCGCCAGTTTTCGAAAATCCGCGATATCAGCCTGGCTCACTTCAAGAGTACGGGCGAGGTCCCTTTTCTGCCGTTCCGGAAGACGGGAGTCCGGAAACCAGCAGGGCGGAAGCGGCGGGCGATGTGCGACGTGACGAGCGGCGAGGGGCTGCTGATCGACGTCGACGGCAGGGCCCACGGTTGTCCCATGCTGGCGGACTGCTACCAGGACTTCCCTTCGGATTTTCTCCGCCGGCGCATCGGGCCTATGGGAATGGGCGATTTCAGGGACCCCGGGTTTGCGCAACGCAGAATGGAATTTCCGGATGCGGCGCGGAAGGCGCGGATCTTTCACGACAAGGAGCTGAAGTATTCCTCCTACCGGCGGTGCGGCGAGTGCCGGCACCTGGACGATTGCCTGGTCTGCCCCGTGGCGATCGGCCACATCCCGGGAAACGCGGACCCGCACCGCGTCCCGGACTTTCTGTGCGCCTTCAACCTGGCGGCGAACGAGCACCGGGAGAGCTTTCCGTCCATGCCGGATCCCATGGAAGTATTCCGGTCGCTTCTCTCGCGCGCGGAAGCGCAAACGGCCGCCCGGGGCCCGGCCGTCTAGTCCCGCCCTGCCCGGGAAGCCGCGGATTCGAGGAAGCGGTCGACGTTGTTCCTCAGGCGGAGCGTCTCCTCTTCGTTGAGCCACGGGTTCGCCAGGTGCTGGAAGACCTGCTCTTCGGTCAGGCCGAGGCGGATGCCTTCGGCCACCGCGACGGCGTACCCCTCGATCTCCGTGGGGCGGTCCACGTAGTGCAGGCTGTGGTCCCAGAGGTCCTTGCCTTCCGCGAGCTGGCGCAGGTGGGTCAGCTCATGCGCCAGGTCGAGGTACAGGTCCAGCGGATTGGCGGCGCGGTAATACCCCTCCATCAGGATGATGGCGGGGATGCGGATGTCGACGTAGCAGTACCCCTCTTCCTGCCTGATCTTCACCCGCGCGCCGTCTAGCAGCGGGCCGATGGGGAATTCGGGCGTTTCGATGAGGCGCACGGCGGGGCTCTCCTCGAACCGCGGCAGAAAGTGGCGGAACGGGTGGATGCCGGCGCCGAGCGTCCGGTTCACGACTGCGTATTCGGGTAATTCAGCCATTCTCTTTCCAATCCCGCTTAATCGGCCAGAGCCTGGTAGACCAGTGTCTGAAACCGGCTGACGACATTGACGAGCCGACGGAAATAACCTACAGGACAGGCACGCCGGCGCACAAGCGGAAACGGCGCGCCCCGCCCGCCCCAAATTCGTGCCATTCGTGGCAGACGCCGGCTTCGCCGCAAATCAACTGTTGCGGCCGGCGGGGCTTCGGAGGAAAATATCGCATCGCTTCAGCTAAGATACTATGGACTAAAACGAGGGCCATCTCCCATGTCTCGTGCCTTTATGCTGCTTGTCGTGTTCGGATTCCTGGCGCCGGCCTTCCCACAGCTTCCCGGCGGCGCCGGCGTACGGATGACGCGGTCTCTTTCCGGGCCTTCGGGGAAACTCGCCGGCCAGAAATTCGTCCTCGACGAGGTCCGCAACCGCTTCGTATTTCCCCAAGACAGCGCCCTGACGGTCTATTTCGAATTCGAGGCCCCGAAAGGGGACTACACGCTCACGGCCTACTGGAAGGACCCGCAGGGACGCACGGCGGGGATTTCCCCCGACATCAGGATGCAGACCGACACGGAGCAGCTCAACTGCTACTGGGTCTTCATGATCGACCAGCACCGCGCGAGCGGCGTCTGGACGGTCGAGGTGCGCGTCAACGGCGAACCTGCGGGATCGCACGCCTTCGAGCTGGTGGTGCCTGCGCCGCCCAGGGAGCCTGCGGTGGAAACGCCCGCGGCGCCGACGCTTGACGAGATCTACCGTGCGGCGGGCCGGTCGCTGGTCTGGGTGCACAAACTCGACGCGAACGGGAAGCGGATAGACTCGACATCGGGGTTCGTGGCGGGCCCGGGGGCCGTGCTGACGGCGTTCCAGTCCGTCGACATGGCGGCGTCGCTCGAGGTCGAATTCGCCGACGGGACAAGATCCGCCACCGATAAGGTCCTGGCCTCCCACCGGCTTCAGGACTGGGCGCTGGTCGGCGCGGAGACGCGTTCCGTGCCGCCTCTGGAGACCGGAAAATCGGCGGATGCCGTAATCGGCCAACAGGGAATCGTCTTCGGGATCGGCGCCGGTACGATGCGGACGATCGGCGCGGTGGACATCACCGGCCGGGGGAAGACGCCCGGCTTCGGCGAGCGGATCCACATCAACCCGCAGCTGCCCCCGACGGCGATCGGCAGCCCGCTGCTCGACCGCTTCGGCAAGGCAATCGGGATTATCGGCGGCAGCACGCTGCCGGGCACGTGGACGGACCACCGGAGCTGGTCGATCGAAGCGGTGGTGCTGAGTCCCAGGAGCGGCGTGATGTCGGTCACCCCGATCGACGGCGTCTCCCTCAAGCCGGCCTATCCGCCGTCGACGCTGCGGGAGATGCTGGAGTCCGGCATGCTCACGCCGCCGGTTACAAAGGCGCCGGTGTTCAATTTCGGCGCCCTCACCGACAAGATCTCGGCCGACCTTTCGTATATCTCGAAGAGTCAGTTCCAGAAGAAAGGCCCGGAAGTGGTCGTGTACACGGTCTGGGAGGGGACCCGGGACATTCGCAAAGGCCTCGTGTCGCTTGCCGTGTATGACCTGGCCAACCGGATGCGCTCGAAGGTGGAGCCGAAACCGCTGAAACTCCCGAAGAACGGGATGGTGAAATACGTGTACACGTTCAGCCCGTCAATGCTGGAACCCGGGGTCTACCGGGTCGATCTTTTGTGGGACGGGCTGCCCACCTGGCGTTCGAACTTCGCCGTCGTCGACTGATTCTCCCCGCTTCGGGCGCCGCCCGGAGGCGTTACTCCACGTCCGCGAGGCAGCGCACAATGGCGACGCCCGAGGAAGTGCCGATGCGTGTCGCGCCGGCGGCGATCATGGCCAGCGCCGTCGCGGCGTCGCGGATGCCGCCGGCGGCCTTGACTCCGAAGTCCGGGCCGACGGTTTCGCGCATCAGGGCGACGTCTTCCGCTGTCGCGCCTCCTGTGGAGAACCCGGTCGAGGTCTTGACGAAGTGCGCGCCGCTTTCCACGGCGAGGCGGCACCCGAGGACCTTTTCGCCGAGGGTGAGGAGGCAGGTCTCGAGGATGACCTTGACGGTCCGGCCTGCGGCCGCCCCGACGACGTCGCGCAGTTCGCGGGCGACATAGAGGGTGTCGCCGTCCTTCAGGCGGCCGATATTGAGAACCACGTCGATTTCGTCCGCGCCGTCGTCGACGGCGGCCGCGATTTCGGAGCATTTTGCCGTTACGGCCATGGCGCCGAGGGGGAAGCCGGCCACGGAGGCCACCCGGACGGCCGAGCCGTCGAGCAGCCGCCGGGCGTGGCGCACCCGCGCCCCGTTTACGCAGACGCAATGGAAGGAGTGTTCGCAAGCCTCCGCACACAGCCTCTCGATGTCGGCCGCCGTCGCGTCTGCGCGGAGCAGCGTGTGGTCGATATGCCCGGCGAGTTGCAGGGGCGTGAGTGCGGGTAAATCCATGCCCATGATTTTACCCCGGAACGGGCGCACGCCTGTCAGTTAATTCCTGCAATGCAGGCCCCGGGGAGGCGCCCCGATCGGCGAATAACGGCGAAATCCACCGGGGCAGGGGAAATTTCTTCGATAAGCAGGAGCGGGATATAGCTCCCGGTGCGACTGATCCTTTCCGGCAAGATCCGGGCGAAGCCCGGACTGGCTCCCGCCTGCGGATTTCTAATATCGCCTGATCACCCGGCGGTACCGGCGCCAGGTTTTGAAAAGCTCGATATACACCCCGAGGAAAACGGGCGTCGCGTTGAGTTTCTGTTTGAAACGCGAGGAGGACGCGTTGAAATATTCGGTGATGCTGTAATACGTGTCGCGTCCTATGCCGTGGAGGATTTCGTAGGTCTTATAGCGCAGGACCGGGGCCAGGTTTCTGCCGCGGAAAGCCTTGAGGACGTACATGTCGTGCAGGTACGCCTCGTTCCCGAGCATCGCGGCGTGGTGGAAGATTTCCCTGCATTCCTTCAGGGAAACCCAGGTGAAGGCCACGATCTCGCCCCTGAATTTGATGCCGAAGCACAGATCGCCTTTATTGAAGTTGCGGAGCACGTAGCCGGGATCGACATAGTGCCGCCGTTCGGGGAGGGTGCTGATGTGCCGGACGTCGTCGAGGCCGAAGGCGGAGAACTCGTATCCTCCGGGCAGCGAGCCGGTTCCGCCTGGCGGGCGCGGCGGCAGGGATTCCTTCATGTAGTAGAAGGGGCTGACCCGGATCCCGACCCGGGTCAGGCACCGCAGCAGCAGGGAAAGGATGCCTTCCCGCCGCAGGCGTTCCCGCGCTCTCTGCAGCGTAGAGATGAATGGTTCCTTTTCCGGCATTGCGGCGCTCTCTCCGTGCGGCGGTTATTCCAGTCGCAGGACTTTCCTGGCCTGACCGGGCGAATAGGGGGTGCGCCCCATGGCTGCGGCGATTGCGAGGATGCGCACGATGAGGTCGCGGTTGGAGGCCAGCAGGGTCCGTTCCGCGTCGAAATAGATGTTGTCCTCGAGGCCGACGCGCACGCCGCCGCCTTCCACGATCCCGAGGGCATTCATTTTGAGCTGAAAATCGCCTATCCCGCCGACGGACCAGACGGATCCCGGCGGCAGCTCGTTGACCATGAGGCCCAGGCTCAGCAGGTTCGCCTGCGCGCACGCGATATTGCCGAGGATGAGGTTGAAGTAGCACGGCGGCTCGATCAGTTTTCGCTCGAGGAGGTATTTCGCGTAATTGATCATGCCGAGGTCGAAGGCTTCGAGTTCCGGCCGGATGCGGTTCTGGAGCATCTTCCGGGCCAGGGCCTTGATGGTGTCCGGCTCGTTGATGCTCGCCTGCTTGTTGAAGTTGAGCGAGCTCAGGGTGAGACTGGCCATATCGGGCCGGAGTTCTCCCGCAAGTTCGAGGCACTCGGATCGCTTCTCCAGGCTCTGGAAATCGCGGCCGCTGGTCGAGACGCACAGGATCAGGTCTTTGTTCTTCGACCGGATGCCGGCGATGATTTCCGCGTAGATTTCCTTCCGGTAGGTCGGTTTCCCGTCGATGGGATCGCGCGCGTGGAGGTGGACCATGTTAGCGCCGAGGTCCGCGGCCTCGAGCACCTGTTCGACGATTTCACGGGGATGGATGGGGACTTTCGGCGTCATGTCCCTGGTCGGGATCATGCCGGTGGGGGTGAAATTCAGGATGAAGTGCTTGTTCATGGATTTATCCCGTCGAAAGCGCCTGCAGCGCCGCGATCGTTTATATCCCAGTCCCTGGCGGCACATCCCTACATATCGGCCGCCATGGCCATGTCCGCAGGGTCAAAATGAATCCCCGCGTCCCGCGGTGCCGGCGCGGAGGCGCCAGGCATTCTTTGCGCTTGAATTGCCGGGCATCATCGCCTATTCTTTTTGATCTGTGAAGCCGGGCTTTGCCGTCTGCCTGCCTTTCGGCGAAGCGTACCGTGCGCAGGAAGCGGCCACCCAAGCCGCTTTGAGTTTTTGAGAGTGGGGCTGTAGCTCAGCTGGGAGAGTGCCTGACTGGCAGTCAGGAGGTC
>CAZTHE010000102.1:0-1523 GCA_964613495.1 uncultured Acidobacteriota bacterium
TTCCTCCAGGAGCTTGACGGGAACGACCCGGTAGGAGGTGGCCGTGGGCACGCCCAGACTCGCTTCCATATTCTCCACGATGCGCAGGCTCGATCCCTGGATAGGATCCGGGGAATCGGCTGCGTCGTCTGGAGGCGGGCTCTGGTTGCCGTCGCCCGGCCGCGGGACCCCTTCCCGGGAGTTCGGAATTGCCGGATCGTCCGATGCCATGGAATCTCCTTGCCTTGAATGGGTGCGCGACCCGCCCGGGCCTTTGTTGCGCGGATCGTGCGCCGAAATCCCACCCATTATCGCATTAAAGCCCGAGATCGCCTATATGGCACAGATTCAAATTCCAGATTACAGATTCCGGATTCCAGATTCCGGATTCCAGATTGCGGATTCCAGATTTCGGATCTCGGATTCCATTCACGCTTGCGGGGCGCCGATTCGGGCGGGGGCGAGCCGGTTTAGATAGAAGGACCATGCGAAACGCGCGGAATGCGCCCCGGTTCATAAAGTTCCGTTTGCCGCGGACGATATACGCTTTGTGGGCGGGGCTGCATGGGGCGGCCCGCAAATGCATCGCCCGGGAGCCTGTGCGTCATGGTCGGAGCCAAAATTTCTCCCGCTCAGTTTTCGGTGGAAGGCCAGTCCCTCCAGGAGGTTCTGGCGCGCCACGCGGAGTGGCTGGCGGGAGCCGGCGGCAGGCGGGCCGAGATCCGCGGCGGCGCCTTCTCGGACGCGGATTTGCGGCACGCGGACCTGCGCAGGGCGGTCTTTACCGGAACCGCCTTTCTGGATGCGGACCTGTCGCACGCCGACCTTTCGGGAGCCACGCTGTATCATTGCGATTTCCGCAACGCCACGCTCGATCGGTCCGATTTCACGGGCGCCGACCTTCAAGGCCTGAATTTCCAGCGCTGCCTCATGACCGACGCGAACCTCTCCGAAGCCCGTATGACCAACCTGCGTTGCCAGGAGGCCAACTTCCGCGACTGCCGCATGTACGAGGCGCGCATGCAGGGATGCGATTGGACCCGCGCCAACCTCAATGCGGTGTACCTCAACCGCGCGGTTCTGTCGAACTGCAGTTTCACCGAGTCCAACCTCGAGCGGTGCAACCTGCTGCTCGCACGGCTGTATTCCTGCCGCCTCGTGGCCGCGAGGCTGGTCGACGCCATCCTGACCTCGGCGCAGGCTTCGGGCTGCGATTTCCAGGGGGCGGACATGAGCGGCGCCCGTTTGGGCGAGTCCAACCTCGCGCAGAACAATTTTTCGCGCGCGATCCTGTCCAGCTGCGATTTCCACGAGTCCAACCTGAGCACGGCCGATTTTACCGGATCCATGCTGCTGAATGCGGCCTTTCGCGACGCCAACGTGATGGCGACCGATTTCCGCGGGGCGGTGCTCGAAGGGGCCCGCGGGTTGACCGGATCGCAACTGACCAGCGCCGTGACGTCGCACACGACCGTCCTGCCCAGCGGCACGCGTGGCCCGTTCGTTCCGGGGAAATACTCGGAGATGCCCGTGTTCCGCTAGTC
>CAZTHE010000102.1:1623-12806 GCA_964613495.1 uncultured Acidobacteriota bacterium
CTGCCCGTGCGATTGACATCCCCTCCGCGCAGGGGCATACTGCGGGTGGAGTGCACGGACCGCCGTGCGCCGCGCGACGGTCCACGCTTCGTGGCCGTCGGGGCGGCGGCATGCGGCGGCGGATTTGCGCGGCGCAAGCCGGCGCGGTTATTGCCATGACGGGACCAGGGATTCGTCGAAACATCGTTCGCAACCGGAAAAAGAACCGCGTGCCCCTCTCGACGCTGCGGGCCTCGGATGCGGTTCGCACCGTCGTCGCCAGTCCGCGGCGAATGGAGGAGCTGCTGCGGATGCTCGAAGACAAGGACCGAGGCGTCCGCGGCAGGGCCGCCGTCGCGCTGGCCCAGCTTTCGGAATCGCATCCCGCGCGTCTGCTCCGTGTCTCCTCCCGCCTGCGGGAAATGCTCGGAGACGACGCGGCCTATGTCCGCTGGCACCTCCTGTATGCACTGGGAAGGCTGATGGCGCGGTACCCGCGGACGGCCGCGACGCTGCTCGCGGACATCGTCGCGCGCCTCGAAGACGAAAACCGCGTCTGCCGTGTGATGGCGTTGCGGGCCGTGGTCCCCGTAGCGGCGCAGGAAACGCGGCGCATCGAAGAAGTGTACCGCGAACTCCGGAAAGGCATCCCTCCCGAAGTTTCCAGGGTCCTGCGCAAATCCTGACGCGCGCGTGTTTCCGCGGGGACTCCCGGGCCGCCCGCCTATTGCTTGCGAAGCAGCACGTAAACGGCGCCGACGCCGCCGTCTCTGGATTGCGCCGACGCATAGGCGACCACGGTGCGGGCCATGCGGCGGGTGGCCAGCAGGCGCTGCAGGGCGTCTTTGAGCGTCGCCCGGTTCGCCGGCGAGTTGATGCCGCGCCCGTGAATGATCTTGATGCAGCAGGACCCGTACCGGGCCATCCGCTCGACATAATCCTCCACCGCAATTTCGGCCTCGACCCGGTTGAAGCCGTGCAGGTCGAGTTGCCCCTGGATGGAGTACAGCCCGTTCCGCAAATTGGGCAGCAGCTTCTTCCCGGCGGCCCCGACCCACCCCTCGATGTACTCGGGGTGCTCGGGAATGGGAAGCGGAGTCTCTTCCGAGAGGGCGGCCTCGAGCAGCCGGCGGTCTTCGGCCTCGGGGTCCGCGCCGGGCGGAGGCGGCGACGGAGGTTTCCGGGCCGGCGCGTGGCGCCACGTGGAACGCCGCACCCCGTCCATGGCCTGCGCAAACAGCTCCTCGTCCGTTGCCGCCGCAGGGGCGGGCGCCTGCGGCGCGGCCGGGGCTTCGGACCGGGTCTCCGCCGGCACGGCGTCCTTTGCGCCTTTCAGCCTGAGCCCGGCCGAACGCACGAGTCCGCCCAACTGGCTGAGAGAACCGGAACCCCTGATCTTTGTCTGGTCGGACATGGCGATCGCGGCAACCCTTCTCCCCGCATTATAGCAGGGGCGCGGAGCATCGTCCTCCCCGAGGTGCGGACGGGCGCATTCTGCCATTTCCATCGCGGCGCACACCCTGTATACTATCCGGTTGCAGTGGGAACGGAGGCCGGTCGATACCGGCGCGGCAAGAAGCCGGCAAAATCGAAACATAAGGAGAACGCATGATTACATTGACGCCCGTTGCGATCGCCAAGGTGAAAGAGATCCTGTCCGAACGGAAAGAGGACGCCGGTCTCAGGATCGCAATCACCGGAGGCGGATGTTCCGGATTTCAGTACCAGATGACGCTGGACAGGGAACCGGTCGCCGACGACAGGATCCTGGAAATCGACGGCCTGAAGGTGTTCGTCGACGCGCGGTCCGTCCCCTATCTGACCGGGACTCAGATCGACTACGTGGACGGGGAGAACGGCTCCGGGTTTGCTTTCGACAACCCGAATGCAAAGAATACGTGCGGCTGCGGCGAGACGTTCGAAGCCTGATCTCCGCATGACCGCTCCGGGACGCGCAATGCGGATCCTGACGGATCCGCATTTTTTTTGCCGGAAGCACCCGCGCCGCAGGCTTTTATTTCAACAGCAGGCTTGCCGCATTCCGGGACCTGAGAGATAATCGGCATTGAACCGGGTTCGACAGGGAGTTCCCTTGAGCTATAAGGAGACGCAGGACCAGATCACGCTGTGCGGCGTCCGGCTGCTGCCGCGGATCGGCACCGGCGCCGAGGAAAGAGGCGCGGTGCAGGAATGCCGGGCGGATCTGACCGTGTGGGGGAACTTCGAGGCGGCCGCCGCCACCGACTCCCTGGATGGTTCGGTCGATTACTGCCGCATCCTGCAGACCATGCGGGAAACGGCCGCCGAGGGCGAATATGTGCTCCTCGAGACACTGGCCTACCGAATCGTGCGCGGCGTGCTGCGAGGCTGCCCGGTGACCCGGGTCCGCATCCGTCTGCGGAAGAGCCCCGCGGTTTTGTCGGGGCAGCTGGATTTCGTGGAAGTGACGGTGGAGGAACCCTGACCGCCGCGTGGCCCGCAGGGGCGGCGCGGCACTGGAGTCATCGCGTGGAACAAGGACCTTCGTGCGAGTCGGGATGGATCGCCTCCAGTCTGGAAGCCGCCGTGGCGTGGGCGCGGAAATATTCCATCTTCGTGTATCCCTTCGTGACGGCCTGCTGCGGGATGGAATATATGTCGGCGGCGTCCGGGCATTACGACATGGACCGGTTCGGGGCCGGGCTGCCCCGCTTTTCGCCCCGGCAGGCGGACGTCCTGCTCGTCGTGGGAACCATCAGCCACAAAATCGCGCCGATCCTGCGCAGGGTCTACGACCAGATGTGCGAGCCGAAATGGGTGGTCGCATTCGGCGTCTGCACCTGCACGGGGGGATTCTACGACAACTACGCGACCGTGCAGGGAATCGACACCATCGTGCCCGTCGACATCTACATACCCGGCTGCCCGCCGAGACCGGAGGCGGTCCTGGACGGCCTGATGCGGCTGCAGGCCAAGATCGAAAACCAGAAGCAGATTCTGTTGGAGCGCCCATGACGCCGGCGGCCGGAAACAGGGAAACCAGGAGCATGCTGCTGAACGTCGGGCCTTCGCACCCCGCCATGCACGGCGTGATCCGCCTGATCACGGAACTCGAGGGCGAAACGGTCCGCGGCGTCGAAGCGGAGATCGGTTATCTCCACCGCGCGTTCGAGAAGAGCTGCGAGCATTCCACCTGGAACCAGGCGATGCCCTACACCGACCGGCTCAACTACGTCTCCCCGCTCATCAACAACTTCGGCTATTGCGCCGCGGTGGAGAAGCTGCTCGGAATCGAGGTCCCGGAGCGGTGCCGCTACATCCGCGTCCTCCTCAGCGAAGTCTCCCGCATCACGGACCACCTGACCTGCATCGGCGCTTCCGCCATGGAACTCGGGGCGATGACGGCCTTCCTGTACCTGATGAAGGCCAGGGAATATCTCTACGAGATCGTGGAGGAGGTCACGGGTGCGCGCATCACGGTTTCCTACGGACGGATCGGGGGCGTGAAGGCCGACCTGCCCGAGGGAATGGACGGGAGGCTGGAATCGGCGCTCCGGAAAACGGAGAAGGAAATCGACGAGGTGGACCGCCTGCTGACCCGCAACCGCATCTTCGTGGACCGGATGCGGGACGTGGGCGTTTTGGGCAAGGAGGACGCCCGGTCGTACTCCATCACCGGTCCCATGGCCCGCGCCTCGGGCATCGCGTACGACGTGCGCAAGGCTTTCCCCTATTTTGTCTACGACCGCATGGAGTTCGACGTGCCGACCGGGGAGCGCGGCGACAACTACGACCGGTACTTCGTACGCATGGAGGAAATGCGCCAGAGCATGCGCATCGTGCGGCAGTGCATGAAGGGTATGCCGGACGGCCCGGTCCGGGTCTCTCCGGAAGGAGGCGCGATCGCCTCGTTCGACCTGGTGGACCGCGCCAAGCTGGGAAAGACCGCGGGCCTTGCCGGGGTCGTGAGCACGGTCGAGCCGACGCTGGAAGGCTCGGAGCGGCCGTTCCACCGCCGGATCCTGGCGGGGGACCGACGCGTCGCGCTGCCGACCAAGGCGGACACGTACGGCAACATCGAAGGCCTGATGCAGCACTTCAAGCTCGTCATGGACTCGCACGGCGTCCGCCCCCCGAAGGGGGATACGTATTTTGCCGTGGAAGGCGCCAACGGCGAACTGGGATTCTATGTCGTCAGCGACGGAGAGGACCGGCCCTACCGGGTCCGCGTGCGCCCTCCCTGCTTCTTCAACATGGCGGGGCTGCACCGGATGCTCGAGGGGGGAATGGTCGCCGATATCGTGGCGACCTTCGGCTCCATTAACATGATTGCGGGAGAACTGGATCGATAGGATGGCGCGCGGCCGCCGCCGCGGCCCGGAACGGTTTTCTTTCCGTGCGATTTCTGCAGTGTGCGCCGCGGGATTCCCGGCCGCACGAGAATTCATCCGAATCCGAAACTCCTCGACGGGAACGCGGCCCGGCGGTATGGCGGGCCGGCACGGGACACACGAATGATTCACCTGAAATCGAAACGCGAGATTCAAATCATGAGGGACGCGGGGCGCATCGTCGCCGACGTGCTCGAAACGCTGCGCCGTGAGTGCATCGCGGGGATGCATACCAGGGAACTGGACCGCCTGGCGGAAGCCAAAACCGCGTCCTACGGCGCCGAAGCGGCCTTCAAGGGCTATCGCGGTTTCCCCAGGTCGCTGTGCACCTCGGTCAACCACGAGGTCGTCCACGGCATTCCCGGAGACGTCCGGCTGGAGGAGGGCGACATCGTCGGCATGGATTTCGGGATCCTGTTCCGGGGATACTTCGCCGACGCGGCCATCACCGTGCCGATCGGAAGGATCTCCGAGGAAACGCTGAAGCTGCTGCGGGTGACCGAGGAATGCCTCCATCTCGGAATCGAGCAGATGGTGGCGGGGAACCACCTGTCCGACCTGTCCAGGGCCATTCAGACCCATGCCGAAAGCAACAGGTTCTCCCTCGTGAAGGAGTTCGGCGGGCATGGGATCGGCAAACAACTGCACGAGGATCCGATGGTGCTCAATTACGTCATCAACGGGCGCGGGATCCGGTTGCGGGAAGGGCTGGTGCTGGCGGTGGAGCCGATGGTGAATATGGGGACGGACCGGGTCAGGGTCTTGAGCGACGGCTGGACCGTCGTGACGGAAGACGGGAAACCCTCGGCGCATTTCGAACACACCATCGCCGTCACCGCCGACGGTCCCGAAATCCTGACGAAACTCGATTAGGCGTTCCCATGATCTCCATGATCTCCATGATCTCGAATCTGCTTCCATTCATGCGTTGCCCCCGCTGCGGGGCGGGCGCCCTGCGCCCGCGGGACGCGGATCTGGCCTGCGAGAACTGCGGCGCACGCTATCCGGTCCGCGAGGGGCTCGTGGACATGCTGGTCGGCGGCGCGAAAGAGGTCATCACCCCTTTCCAGCGGGTGATGCAGACGCCCCTGGTCGTTTCCATTTACGAAAACCTGTGGCGGAGGGCGGGCTATTACCTGGCCAGTTCCCGCTCATTCGAGCGCGAGATGCAGACGGTGCTGCGGCTGGCCTCCGGGCGGAGCCGCGACCGCGTGCTCGACCTCGCCTGCGGCCCCGGCGTCTTCACGCGTCCGCTGGCCGGTCAAACGGACGGCGTGGTCGTCGGGCTCGATCTGTCGCGCCCGATGCTGTCCCATGCGCGGAAACGGCTGCAGCGGGAGGGGATCCCGAACGTGCTTCTCGTCCGCGCGTCCGCGTTCTCCCTCCCGTTTGCCGACGGCGCGTTCCGCTACGTGAACTGCTGCGGCGCCCTGCACCTGTTCGACCGCCCGGAGGCCGCGCTGGAGGAGATCGGGCGCGTGCTCGCCCCGGGCGGATTTCTCTCCGTGCAGACCACCATCCGTCCCGCGCGCTCCGTCGGCATGGCCTATGTTCTCGAACGGTTCATCCGCTTCGGCTTTTTCGACGAAACCGGACTCCGGGAACTGTTGCGGCGCCGGAATTTCGAAATCCTCGAGAGCGAGCGGCACCGCATCAGCTTCACGTTTCTCGCGGGGCGCTCGCCGGCCGCCTGAAGCGTGCGGTCTGCCCGGGGAACGGTCGGCGCCTCCATGTTTGTTGCACGTCCCCCGCGGGGACAGTGCTATGATGACCGCAGGACGGGGGAAAGACGCGCATGGCACAGAGAAAATGGAAAGCCGAACTGGAACTCTTCCATTCCTATTTGCGTCGGAACGGGCTCAAAAAAACCTATCAAAAGGACCTCATCCTCGAGACGTTCCTCTCCTCCGAAGGGCATTTCAGCGTCGACGACATCTACGCGCTGGTGCGGCGCAGGGACAAAAAGGTCGGCGCCGTGACCGTATTCCGGACCCTGAAATCGCTCACGGCGTGCGGCATCGCCCGGGAGGTGCTGCTCGGGGACGGCGTGACGCGGTTCGAGCACAACTATCGCCACCCCGTCCACCACCACATCGTCTGCACGGAGTGCCACCGCACCATCGAGTACGTTTGCCCGACGCTGGACCGCATTCAGGAAGACGTCATCCGGAAATATAACTTTCAGCCGGAATTTCACCGGTTCCAGACGTTCGGCGTCTGCCAGGACTGCAGGGAACAGCGGACCGTCACCCAGTCGCCCCTCCAGGATGCCGAACGCGTTTTCGCGCGCGATTCCCTGAGGATGATCCTTCGTTTGCAGACGCGCCGCATGGAGTTCCTCCGGGACCTCGCGGCGCGCAATGCCGATCCGGAAGGGAAGGCCGTATTCGAAGCGGGCGTGCGCGACGACGGGAACCACGCCGCGGAGCTCCGCCGGAAGCTCGAGGAAATTGCCGCCGGCGAAAAGCACCTCGAAGACGCGCCCCCGTTCCTGCACTTCAACGCCGAAGAGCTGGAAGCCCTCATTCCGGACCGCCCGGGGCCGGAGAGGGGAGGGGAAGTGCGCATGGATGCAACGTCGGCCGGAGAACTCGTGCGCCGCCTGCATCGGGCCGCGGCGGGATTTTTCGGAGAGTTCGCCGCCAAATTTTCGGATACCGAAGGGAAGCAGATCCTTCTCGGCTTTGCCGGCCGCGAGGCCGCGCAGGCGGGGATGGCGGAAGGAGCCGCCGAATCGGCCGGGGCCGGGCCCCGGAAGCCGGCGGCCTGATGCCCGCTTGCGTGCCCCGCAATCTGCTTGGAATCGCGGCGGGTGCGTTTCATAATGAAAGCGCCGTCTCCGCCGGAGACGCACGCTGGTGCTTCTTCCCGTGCCGTTGCCCGCACGGCCGGCCCGGGAACATTGCGGAATACCCGATATGGACCAACGACCTCTCAGCCTTATCGAGCGCCTGTATGTCGTCGAAGCGGCGCGCGGCCTGGCGCTGACGGCCCGGCATTTCTTCGTGAATATGCCGCGGCATATCGCCCGCGGTTTCGGCTTCAAGGCCGGCAAGGGAAACACCGTCACCTATGAGTATCCGGAAGAGAAACGGCCCCTGGCGCGGCGCTTGAGGACGCGCCACGGCCTCACGAAGAGGGCCGACGGAACTCCGCGCTGCGTCGCCTGCATGCTGTGCGAGACGATCTGCCCCGCCCACTGCATCCACATCATCGCGGCGGAACACCCCGATCCCGATATCGAAAAAATACCTGCGACATTCGATATCGACCTGGGCGTCTGCGTGTTTTGCGGGTATTGCGTCGAAGCTTGCCCGGAAGACGCCATCCGAATGGATACCGGAGTCGTGGAACTCGCCGCGTACACCCGCGAGGGCATGGTGTATCGAATGCATCAGCTTCTTGGTTGAAGCCCTCATTAAACATGGAAAAGAGGTGGGCCTTGAGCACAGAATCCAATATCTTCGATGTGGCCGTCATCGGTGGCGGGCCGGGCGGATACGTGGCGGCGATCAAGGGAAGCCAGTTGGGTTTGCGGGTGGCCCTGGTGGAAAAATATTCCAGGTTCGGCGGCACGTGCCTGCACTGGGGCTGCATCCCCACCAAGGCGCTCCTGTTGAACGCCGAGCTGTATGAAAGGGCGTTGAACGGCAGGGAATTCGGGCTGCTGTACAAAGATCTCACCCTGGACTTCCGGCTGGTGAAGGCGCGAAAAGACAAGCTGGTCAAGAAGCTCGCGATGGGCACCGATTTCCTGATGAAGAAAAACAAGATCAGCGCCTTTCACGGCATCGGCACCCTGGCGGCCCCCGGAGTCGTGCAGGTCGACGGCGATCAGCCGGCGGAGATCCGCGCCCGAAACATCCTCATCGCAACGGGGTCCGAGGCGAGGCTTCTGCCCGGGCTGCGTCCGGATGGGCGGACGGTCCTAACGAACAAGGAAATCCTCGACCTGGAGAGCGTTCCGAAATCGCTGATCGTGATCGGGGCCGGCGCGCTGGGCGTGGAATTCGCCTCGATATTCGCGCAGTTCGGAAGCGAGGTCACGGTCCTGGAAATGCTGCCGCGCATCCTTCCGGCCGAAGACCACGAGATCTCGCAGGAAATCGTCAAGATCCTCAAGAAGAAACGCATCCAGTTCCTGACGGGCGTCCGCATCGACGAAGTCCGGACGGAGGAAAGCTCGGTGCAGGTCCGGCTCACCGCGGAAGACGGCGCCGCCCGAAGCCTGGCCGCGGAGAAGGTCCTGGTCGCCGTCGGCCGCCGTCCGGTCAGCGACGGGCTCGGGCTGGAAAAATTCAACGTGTCCCTGTCGCGGGACTTCATCTCGGTCGATGCCTCCATGCGGACGAACGTGCCCGGGATCTACGCCATCGGGGACGTGGTCCCGACGCCGGCGCTGGCCCACGTCGCATCGCACGAAGGGATCCTCGCGATGCGGCATATCGCCGGGGAGCGGGTCGAACCGATCGATTACGACCTGGTGCCGAGCTGCATCTATTGCCACCCGGAAGTGGCGCGGGTGGGGCTCACCGAGGCGGCGGCGCGCGAGAGGGGATTCGACGTGATCACGAGCAAGTTCCCGTTCGCCGCCATCGGGAAGGCTTCGATCCTCGGGCAGAGCGAGGGTTTCGTGAAGCTCGTCGGCGAGAGGAAATACAAGCAGATTCTCGGGGTGCACATGATCGGGCCGCACGTGACGGAAATGATCACCGAAGGCACGGCGCTGATCGGGCTGGAAGCGACGGCCGCGGACCTGTCGCACCTGATGCACCCGCATCCGACCGTTTCGGAGGGAATCCTGGAAGCCGCCCACGCGTTGTACAGCGGCGCGGCCATCCACATTTGACGGACCCATGAGCGGCGACAGGGACTGCATGGCCGTATGGCACGGGCGCGTCGCCTTCGACGAAGCCGTCGATCTGCAGATGAGGATCTGCGCGCTCAAGAAGGAGGGCTTCCCGGCCGACGTCCTGCTGCTTCTGGAGCACCCCCCGACCATCACGCTCGGACGAAATGCCGCGGCCGCCCATCTGCTCGCGGCCGGCGACGAGCTTCGCCGGCGCGGCGTGGGGGTGAGCCACGTCGATCGCGGCGGAGACATCACGTTCCATGGTCCCGGACAGCTCGTGGGATACCCGGTCCTCTCCCTGCGGCCCGGCGAACGCGACGTGCACCGGTACATGCGGAACATGGAGGAGAGCCTGATACGGCTGCTGGAGCAATACGGGATTCCATCGGGACGTGATCCCAGATTCACCGGCGTGTGGACCTCCGGTGGGAAGATCGCGGCCATGGGCGTTCACCTGAGCCGGTGGATCACGCGCCACGGCTTCGCGTTGAACGTGACCACGGACCTCTCCTACTACGGGCTGATCGTGCCCTGCGGCATCGTCGGGCGGTCCGTGACTTCGATGCAGGCGGAGTTGTCGCGCGCGGTGGCGCTGGAGGAAGCGGCGGAAAAATATCTTCCCGCTTTTTCCTCCGTGTTCGGCCGGCGCGTGATCCGCACGGAGCCCTCGGAGCTCCTCGAGGCGCTGGATGCGTGGGAGGCAGGGAAGAACGCCGCCGCCCGGCCGGAATCCTCCGCGGCGCCGGCTCCCTGAATCGGGCGGACCGGCATCGGGGAGGCGGTTGGAGCGGACCGGAAATCGAAGCACCTATTCTTCAGGAGGGACGCTGTCTCATGACGACCAACGTGATCATGCCGCAAATGGGAGAGTCCGTTTTTGAGGGCACGCTGACCAGGTGGTTGAAGAAGGTCGGCGAACCCGTCGTCCGGGACGAACCGCTGTTCGAGATTTCGACGGATAAGGTGGATTCGGAAATTCCGGCGCCCGCATCCGGCATCCTGACGAAAATTCTCGTGCCGGAAGGAAGCAAGGTCCAGATCAACACGGTGGTGGCCGTCATCGACGGTGCCGAGGGCGCGGCGGAGGAGGCGCAGGACGACGCCGGGCAACCGGCGGCCGGGGAAGGGCGGGGCGGGGCCTCGCCCGATGCGGCGGTTTTCACGCCCGGGACGCCGGCGCCCGAGGCTCCCGTTCCGCCTCCGGGGACGGCTCCGGCGGAAGAACCGGTGCGGGGCGAAACTCCGCCCGCGACGGCGCCGGCCGCCGCGCCCGCGGGGATCGGCGTCCGCGACATCCGGACCTCGCCGCTCGTGCGCAGGCTGGCCAGGGAAAACGACGTCGACCTGGCAAGGGTGCGGGGAACGGGATTGGACGGCCGCATCACGAAGGACGATCTGCTCGCCTACATCACGGGCCGCACGGAATCCGAAACGAAGACCGCAGGGCCGGGACCGGCCGCCGGGAGCCCACCGGCGGGACAACCACGGCCTCTGGCGGCCCCGGAACCCCCGGCTCCCGCTGCGCCCCGGTTTGTGGGGGAGAGCGAGCGGGTGCCCATGAGCGTCATGCGAAAGGCGATCGCGGAGCACATGGTGCGGAGCAAGAGAACATCGGCGCACGTGAATACGGTCTTCGAGGTCGATGTCAGCCCCATCGTGCGCCTGCGGGAGTCGCACAAGGCGGAATTCGAGGCCAGGGAAGGCGTGGCGCTCACCTACACGCCCTTTTTCGCCAAGGCGCTGGTCGACACGGTGCGCGATTTCCCGGCGTTCAACTCCTCGATCGAGGGGGAAGAGATCGTCTACAAAAAGCCCGTCAACCTCGGCGTCGCGGTTGCCCTGGAGTCCGGTTTGATCGTTCCCGTGGTCCGGGACGCGCAGCTCAAGAGTTTCACCGGCCTCGTGCTGGCCATCCACGACCTCGCGGAGCGGGCGCGGACGAAGCGGCTGAAGCCCGAAGACGTCCAGAACGGCACCATCAG
>CAZTHE010000102.1:12816-15053 GCA_964613495.1 uncultured Acidobacteriota bacterium
AGCATGACCAATCCGGGCAGTTACGGATCGCTGTTCAACACGCCCGTGATCAACCAGCCGCAGGTCGCCATCCTCGGGATCGGGGGCATCGAAAAGCGCCCCGTGGTGATCGAGGATGCGATCGCCATCCGATCCATGGTCTGTCTGTCGCTCTCGTTCGATCATCGCGTGATCGATGGAGCCGTCGCGGACCGGTTCATGGCGAAGCTCAAGAGCCGGCTGCAGTCGTGGGGCGCCTGGATGGACTAACCCGGGCGTAAATGTGCTTTGATTCCGGATTCCAGATAAGCCTGCGGGTCACCGATTTGGGCAAGAGTGCATTGGGTTGGAATCAAGGAAACCGCGAGATTGTTTCGCAACGCCCCGTCTGGAATCCGGAATCTGAAATCTCGAATCAATCTCCGCTCTCGGATCTCGGATCTCGGATCTCGGATTCTTACCACGCCACCAGTCAGCGCGGCCGTGCTTCTGCGTCCACCCGTATTTCCACCGCCGCGCCATCCAGATCGATCCCCTCCTTGCGGATTTTTTTCTTCTCGATCCTGGCCTGGATGATGGAAAAAGCCTTCAGGGCCTTATATTCCGCAGGCTTTCCGTCGATGGTGATTTTCGCGGAAGAGGCGTCGAGAAGGAACTTGGTCTTGTCCGGAACGCTGGATACGAGAATTATCTTTTCCGATTCGGACACGGAAAGAAGACGGAAGGTTTCCATCTCCGCCCCGAGGCAGAGAACGGATATGAAAAGAAAGCCAATTCCCCTGCAGATCGACTTCATGCGACTCTTCACCTCACTCCGGGAATCTCCGGATTTTACGGAGCCCGGGGATTCCTCCGCGCATCTGTTTAGATCGGTCCAAGCCCCGTTGGGTTCAAAAGATCCCGCCCCGGTCATTATACCGGCGAAAAGCTTCCGGTGCCACGTTCCGTTGTTCAGTTGAGACTTTGCCCCGGGCATGGTATCCATAGCAGCATGGGAATTTCGGGGATGCTCGCGGGCGCCGTTCGCCTGGTTCTGCTGTTCGCCCTGTGCGGCTCGGCCGCCGCGGGAGCCGAAGACCCGGTACACATCGTCGTTTTTCCGCTGGACCCGCCACGGGACGCCGGAAGCCTGTCCTGGCTGAGCGAGGGGATCGCGTTTTCGTTGTCGAAACAGCTGCAATTGCCCGGCGTCCGGACGCTCGACCGCGAAGCCCGTTTCAGACTGGTTGAAAACCTGGACCTGCCGCCCGACGCGCGCCTGAGCCGGGGAAGCATGATCCGCGCCGCCCAGGAGGCGAAGGCGGACCTCGCCGTCATCGGCCGCTACTCCGGGACAGCGAAAGACCTGAAGATCGCCGTCCGGGTTTTCCATACGAAAGAACTCAGACTCGGCGGCGAGATGACGGCCAACGGCCCGCTTTCGGCCCTGCCGCAAATGGAAAACGAACTCGCATGGCTGATCCTCGGCCACACGGCGCTGCAGGGAAGCTCGAGCCGCGAGGATTTCGGCAAGCGGACCCGCAGGGTTCCGAACTCCGCTCTGGGCTCTTACATAGAGAGCTTCGGCGCGTCCGGCCGTGAAACCCGCATCCGGCTTCTCCAGAAGGCCGTCGACCAGTACGGCGATTTCCCGGAAGCGCGCTTTCAGCTCGGGAGGCTCCATTTCCAGAAGGGGGACTGCGAGCGGACGCGGGCGAATATTTTGCCCGGCACGGAAACGGACGCGTCTCGCGACGAGAGGGAATTCATGCTTGCGACCTGCTCCATCCAGCAGGGAGAACCGGCGCGGGCCGTCGAGGCCCTGGAGCGCATGCTTTCCTCGGCGCGGTCTCCCGCCGTTTTGAATAACGTCGCCGTGGCCCGTTTGAGGGCCGGTGATTTCGAGGAGGCCGGGAATGCGCTTGCCGAGGCGAAAAGCCTTGCACCGTCGGATCCCACGATCGACGTGAACCTCGCCATCGTGCGGCACATGCAGGGCAGGGACGCGCTGGCCCGCGGCATCCTGGAGGCGGCGGCCCGGACCCATCCGAAAAACGGGATGATTCAGTTTCTTGCCGGCTATTTTCACGAGCGCAACGGCGAAACCGAAAAGGCATCCGCCGCGCTGGCCGGCGCAAAAAGGCTCGGGGTGAATGTCGATGCCATTCAATCCCGCGACCCGGCAACCTGGGCCGTATTGCACAGGAGCTGGGACCGCTGAATTTTTTCAATCGCTTGACAAGCGGGAGCCGCATACATAAGATTACTGCTCCAGCCGG
>CAZTHE010000103.1:0-14790 GCA_964613495.1 uncultured Acidobacteriota bacterium
TCCGAAATTCATGGTCCGTCCTGAAGTGTGCGGCCATTGCTACATGTTGAATGAGTTGATTCTTGACAATGCCAATCCGATTATCCTGGACGAAAAGAACACGGTTTATGAGGGGCCGAACGGGTATTTCAAAATTGTCGTGGACGATTTCGACGGTGAAAAAATCAACGCCTGGCACATCGAAGACCGGACCGGAGCGAAGACTCCCAACCTGGCCGAATACCCGCGGAATAATCTGGATGTGATGGCCGGAGTGAATGGCACGACCGAGACCTTTCTCCGGAAGACGCTGTTGAACCGGCTGGCCTACCGGGAGGTCTGGAGGCTGAAATAAAAGCATCCCAGGGGAACTATTCAAATCGGGATCGCGGTCGGTATCGGGGTCGATTCATAGGGAACAAGAGGCCCGCCCGGATACCGGCCACGACGCAGAGAGGAAATTGATGGGAAATGAAGGTGCCGTGTCGCGAAAGGCAAGCATGTGGAGCGCTTTGCCCACTTTCCGCCAGAGCCTTCCCGGGATTCTGGCCATGATCGTCATCGCAATCTTCTGCGGCGTTCCCGGAATCCCTTTCCCATACACCGCGGAGGCCCTGTTGAAGTATGTGGACGCGGTGCTGCCGCCGATCTATACCAAAGGCCTCTTCATCGATCTTCTTCATTTTAACTACGTGGTGATCGGGCTGGTTGCCGGCATTCTGATCCGGAACGTATTCGGAGTCCCGCGAAGCTGGGAGGCGGGCTTGAGCTACTCGGGAGTCTTCATGAATGTAGGCATTATCATGCTGGGGTCCCAGTATATGCTGCGGGACCTGGTGAAGCTCGGGCCGGTCAGCATCATTCTCATGGTGATCATGGTATTTGGGGGCGCTCTTTTGTTTACGTTCTTCGGACGCCTCTTTAAACTGGGAACTTCGCTGACCGCGCTCCTCTCGGCCGCTTTTTCGATGTGCGGCGTATCCGCGTGCGTGGCGATCGCCCCGATGGTCCGGGCCAAGAGCGAAGAGGTGGCCTACGCGATAGCCGTTTCGGTCACTTTCGGATTCTTCTGCCTCTTCGGGCTGCCTTTCTTCGGGTACCTCCTGGGGCTTACGAACAACGCTTTTGGCCTCCTGGCGGCGGCCGGTGTCCCCAATTCCAACCAGGTGATCGCTACGGGATTCAATTTCAGTTTCGAGGCGGGAAAGGTTGCGGGGTTTGCCAACATCGGGCGGGTGGTTCTGATTCCCCTCGGAGTCCTCTTCGTTTATTTCATGACGCTTACCGATGAGCTGCGATCGACTAAAATCAAAATATGGCAGGTTGTCAAAGACAAGTTCCCCATTTTCATACTTGGATTCATGGTCGTGTGGATCGGCAACTGCCTGCACCTCTGGCCGCAGCCGGCGAGCGAGGCCATGGGGAACGTAATGAACTGGTTTTTTACCTTGTGCTTTGTCGGCCTGGGTTTGCAGACCCGGCTGGCGGACATGAAGAAGGCCGGCCCCAAGGGTATCCTGATAGGCTATGGCGCGGGCATCCTGAGAGTGGCCGTCTGCGTCATTCTGATTTTTATCCTGGCAAAAGCGGGAGTGTTCGTCGAATAACCGATTCGGGACGCGAAATTCCAGGTGTATTCATCCGCCCGTACCCCGCAGCTGCGGATAAAACTGCGAATGGAAGGGATTGTTATATGGAGGAAATGGACGGGAAGAAAGCCCTCGACGAGGACCTCAAAAAGGTCGCGGCCGAAGCGATGAAGAAATCCGTGCGCCACAGGCTGGATGAATACATTGCCATCGTGCTGGGCGTAGGCGCCGTTCTGCTCATCTGGTTCCTTCAATGGATAGGGCTTTATTAGACATGTGTGCCACGGAGATGGCGTCCGCCGGAGGGCCGATGCTCCTGATTCTGGCGGGCGAGGATTGCGGGAAGGCGATAAGGGAGGCGTTCCAATACGCGAAATCGGCCTCAAAGCGGTTGCATGTGACGCAGATTCTCGGCTCGAATCTATACCACTATGGGCGCCATGATCTTGTGGCTACCCGTCCGTTCAAGAGGGAGTTTCTGCTTTATATCCGCGAGGAGGTGCTCAAACGCGGGAAGGAAGAAGTCCTGGCTTTGGAGTCATTGGCCGGGGAAATGGGAGTGCCGCTGGAAGTAAACTCGATAGAATCCGAAGACATTCTCTCTGCGGCTCTTTCGGAAGCAAAAGGAGGATATGACATCATCTTCCTTCCCAGGCAGAAAAAAGGGCTGTTCCCCTTGTTTGAACGAACCCTCCCCAGGTACCTGAAGAAGAAAATTTCCGGCAGGATCGTTCTTTGTTGACCTTTCGGCTTTTTCGTCGGCAGCGGATGCGGATCGGGAGCCTTTCCTGCCGTGCGGATGCAGTCAGGCCCCCCCATTGCGGGTGCCAAATGATCTCTGGCCCTGTCTGCCCGGATATGGGTATCCTGAACTGCGCGGTTGGGATTTTGGGCGGATTGGAGAGATGAGATGCATCGATTCGTATATCTGGCTGCGGGCCTCCTTCTTCTGGCACTTCCCCTTTCCCCCCTGGAGGCGCAGCCCTCCGATATGCAGCTGATCCTGCTGGGAACAGGCTATCCCTATCCGAGCGCCGAGCGCGCCGGCCCATCGTGCGCGATTATTGCCGGGAAAAAGATTTTTGTCGTGGATGCCGGGCGCGGCGTCGGCATGCGCCTTGCCGCCTTGCGCAATCCCTGGCAGAGCATGGGAGGAGTTTTCATAACTCACCTGCACTCCGACCACATCGACGGGTTGCCCGATCTTTTCCACAACACATGGCAGTTCGGCAGACGAGCCCCGTTCGAGCTATACGGCCCGGCCGGCATTCAGAAAGTGTCGGACGCGATCCTCCAATTTTATGAAGCCGACATCCATATCCGCCGGGATCTGACCGAGAAGCTTTCCGCCCAGGGCGCCCGGATAAATGCTCAGGAAGTGAAGCAAGGCGTCGTATACGAAAAAGACGGCATGCGGATCACGGCTTTTGACGTAGACCATTTCCCGGTTAAGCCCGCTTTCGGATTCCGCTTTGATTCCGGATCGCACAGCATCGTTGTTTCGGGCGATTCCCGCCCGGATCCCAACCTGATCCGCCATGCGGCCGGCGCGGACATCCTCGTGCACGAAGCCTACGTGGGTTCGAATGATTCCTCCGGAGGGCCGGGAACAAGGCCATGGTCGGTCCGTGATTATCACACGAGTGCCAAGGAAGCCGGTGAGGTGGCGGAGAAGGCCAAGGTGAAGACTCTGGTCCTGACGCACCTGATGCCCGCGAATGCGCCCGAAGAACTCTTTCTGGATGAGGCAAAAAAGACATTCGGCGGCAAGGTGATCGCGGGCCGCGACCTGATGCGCGTCGATACCGCCGGCAACGTCGATCCATAGGTATTGCCCTCTCCCAATTTCCCGCCAGGGCGAATTGCGCCGGCACGCCCGCCAGACGCCCCGCATCCTTCTCAGGGGCCGGAGAGCCGCGGTAAATCCGCGAACCGGCCCGGCATTTTCCGGAAGCGCTTCCGAAAGCCGGGAAGGAGTACGGAAATCCAGCGGCATCGCCCCTCAAATTCCGACTCGTTCGACAATTCCCTGACCTGCGGCACGCTGCCGCCCCCGGCAGGAAGAGACCCTGATATTTCGGGAGTTCATCTGTCTTTTTCGCGTCGCTTTTGCCTTCTCACGGCGGGTCCTTTTTGCGCTGACATTACGAACGTCATGCAAATGGGGATGGCAACCTGGGAAAGGGCCATCGCGGACCCTGAATGGCACCTTTATCCAGACAACTGTTCTATTTTTGCGACATTTCGCTTGACATTGGCAAACAGGGCGGGCGATACTCGGTCGACCAACTTTATTGCCAATATATTTCGAAGCGGCGCTTCCCAATACCTGCAACACCTGGGTGGCGCGCCCGCCCATTGCGGCGCACTCGGCAGAGACGCCGTGGGCGGCACATTTTCGCGTACGATGCAGAGGGTTCACACTTCCTGAAACGGCCGGGTATTTCATCGGTTCACAGGCAAAAACATCTGCGTTACCGCTGAGAACCGGCCGGGGTGGGCAAAGGGCGCCCGTGCTTTGTGTGAGGTGCGTCCGTCCGAACGCAGGTGCGTCGGGATGCCCTTTCCCTATGACAACTCAAGAACGAGGACAAAACAATGAAACGATTGGCAGTTATCACCGCATTACTGGCAATCCTTGTTTTAACGCCGCAGGCTTTCAGTCAATCCAGTTTTGCCAGCTTGAGCGGAACCATCAACGACGATACGGGCGCAATCGTGCCCGGCGTAAAGGTGACGGCGACGAACGTCAAGACCGGAATCACAAACTCGGCGCTCAGCAACAACGCGGGAGTCTATAATTTTCCCAGCCTGCTGCCGGGCACATACAAGGTTTCATCGGAAATGAGCGGGTTTCAGACGCAGACTTTCACGGATGTCGCGCTTGGGAACGCGGCCCAGGTTCGTCTGAATTTCAAGCTGCAAGTGGCCGGCATCTCCCAATCCATCGAAGTCAGCGTCGCGGCGGACAGGGTATTGCTGGAGTCCGGCTCCTCCTCCGGCGAGGTGCTCATTCAAAAATCCGTAGAAGCGTTGCCCCTGGTCAACAGCAATGCGCTCGATCTGGTCCGGGTGACATCGGCCTACATCCCCACCGGCAATTACATTAACAACGCCAACGAAGCGACCATCGCCGGCGTCTCCATTACCAATCTCAACATTCAGCGCGACGGCGTCAACGTCAGCGACGTGCGGTATCCCGCCGGCATCCACGCGCCCACACAGATCAATCCCGACCTGGTCGGCGAATTCCGCCTGATCACGGCGCCGGTCGACGCCGAGATGGGCCGCGGCAATTCGCAGATTCAGGTCCTGACAAAATCCGGCACCAACGCCTATCACGGCGCCGCGGTCTGGGAGATCCTGAATTCGGCATTGGATTCCAACCAGTGGTCGCTCAACAAAATCGTTCCCAGAGTGAACAACTGGAGAAACATCAACCAGTACACGTTGAGCCTGGGCGGGCCGATCGTCAAGAACAAGACGTTTTTCTTTGCGTTGTGGAACGGCCAAATCGTCCGCGGCCGGGACGTCACTTCGGCAAGGGTGCTGACACCGTGTGCGCGAAAAGGCATCTTCCGGTACTTCGACAACTGGAGCAACGGAATCGCTGACAGTGCGACGGTGCTCACCGGCAACGCTCCCCGTTATGCCTCCGTCGATGTAGCGGGAAATCCGCTGGCCCCCCCCGCGTTGCTGCCTTCCATGCTCAACGCGGACGGCTCGCATAAAGACACCTGGGAGCCGCACAACGGCATTCTCCGTTATGCCAGTGTGTTCGGGACCATCCAAAACATCGACGATCTGCTGCCGGATTGTTCGAATGCGATTGTAAATACCGCGACGGGCGTAGAGGGCGGCGGATGGGATACCTATCGGAAGGCGGTGGACGCCGAGGGATTCGTGGGAGATTCGACCGGCTATATCAGCAATCTCGTCGGTCTTATGCCGCCTTCAAACAACTACCAGACGCTCGGAGACGGTCTGAACACCGCCTCCCATGTCTGGACCCGCAGCTTTCGCGGAAACGACAATTTATACAACGTTGGCGAATATAATCAGCGAAAGCAGCTCAACATCAAAATCGACCACAATTTCAACGACCGCCACAGAATCAACGGCTCCTGGAGCTATGAAAAGGGCTGGTCGGACAACAACCTCCGTGTCTGGCCGAACGGCTTTGGAGGATATGCGGACAGGCGGCCCCAGGTCCTGACGGTGAACTTTACCTCCACCCTGAGAACCAACCTGCTCAACGAGGCCCGTTTCGGGATGGCGCGAACCGGAACGAACATGTATGGACCGTTGGATAATCCGGAAACCGGCGAGCAGCTCCGCGAGTACCTGAATGAAGTGAACGGACTCCCGCTGGTGGTCAATCCCGGCACGGGGGGATCGGCCTTCAATATCGGCAACAGCAATATAGTCGGGGGCCGGTGGAACGGCCTGCTCACGACGACGAATCGCGACTCGAGCCCAAGATGGACCTTTGCCGACACGCTGAATTGGACCAGGGGCGCGCACTCTTTCAAGATGGGCGGAGAACTTCGCCTCAACAGATCGAAAAGCACCGTTTCCGGCTCCACGGTTCTAAATTCCGCGGTTCCATTGGCTACCGGCGGCGATCCGTTTGGAATCGCAGTAACCGGGATCAACAGTACAAACATGCCCGGTCTGAATGGGACCCAATCGGGCAACCAATTGCTGATGCAGAATCTTTTGTCTTTCCATGCCGCATCGCTGGCTTCCGTGCAACAGAGCTATTTCATCAATTCCCCCGATAGCCTGGATTCGTGGAACGACCCGCTCACGGAAACCGAGAAGATTCGGGACTACCACCAGAAGGAGTTCGCATTTTTCTTCAAGGACGACTGGAAAGTGTCGAGCCTTCTCACGCTCAATCTCGGCCTGCGCTGGGAATACTACGGCGTGCCGTTCTATAAAAACGGCATGACAGTCGGATTCAAGGACGGCCCTGCGGCCGCCTATGGGATTTCCGGACGAAGCTGGGATGAAGCTTTCTGGAAGCCCAGCACGGAGCCCCGCGCCGATTTGACGGAGCTGATCTTCGTCGGGCCGGAATCGCCCAATCCCGATCTGAAGCCCTATCCGCGCGACCTCAACAACTTCGGTCCCGCGGTCGGCTTCGCCTTGCAGCTTCCCTGGTTGGGAGCGGGCAAAACCGTATTGCGCGGCGGATATCAGCTCAGCTACCTGGAAACGGGCCGGGCAGCCGCCGTCGACCCCATTATCGGGAATCCGCCGGGCAGCACCTATATCGACACCTATTCGATACAAAACCAGTACGTGGACCTGGCCCACGTGCCCGCTCTAGTCCCGGTGCCGCAGACCGTCGACCCGATGAGGCCGTTCCCTCTGACGGACCGGACCCAGAGCATCAGCGTATACGACAGCGATTACCAATCCCCCCTTATTCACAACCTGACGATGTCGCTGACGCGAAACATCCGCAACAACCTGACGGTAGACGTCAAGTACATCGGCACCTTGACCCGAAACAACGCCAGCAACTTCAACATCAACACTCCCAATTTCCTGACGAATGGATTGCTCGAAGCGTTCGACGCCGCACGGTATGGCGACGATGCAAATCCGGCAACCGCCCTGCTCGATCAGATTTTCGCCCCGGTCAGGGATACCAAAACCGGAGCGCAATACTTGAGGACCTCAACACGAAATGTCGGCGGCGTCCAGGTCAGAAGAATGCTTGCCAACGGTAACTACTCGGGCCTGGCCAGCGCCATAAGCTCGTGGCCCAATCCCACCGCGCCTCTGGGCACCACCGATAACGGGTATCTGCTCAGGACTGCCGGATTGGGCGAGAACTTCATCGTCGCCAATCCGCAATTCAGCGCGGTAAATATTTATGGCAACAGGGGCTACACAAACTACCACTCCATGCAGGCGCAGGTCACCCTGCGGCCGACGGCCGGAGTCAGCACGACGTCGTCCTACACCCTCAGCAAGAATCTCGGCATCAGCGGAAGCAATCCGACCGACCCGCGGGACTTCGATGCCGATTACACGGCCACGTCGAACGACCGCCGGCATGTATTCACGTCTTATGGAACATTCGAATTGCCGTTCGGGCCCAAAGGATTGCTCCTGACGAGCTCTCATGGCCTCGCTTCCCGCCTCCTCGAAGGCTGGCAGATGAGCTGGGTCGTGACCATGAGCAGCGGGACCCCGATCAACTGGACGTCGACGACGTCCATGCTGTATGGCACCGGCGTACCCAATCTGGTTGGAGATTTCCCATGGGATAAGGTGGGATACTACTGGCCGGAGGGGGAGGCCCGGGGGAATTTCCTCCATAACTCTCTCAAGTACGTCAACGATCCCCAGAGAAATCCGAACAATGAAACCGGCTTCGGATTGGTCACCTCCCTGGATGGCCTCAATGGGCAATCCACCCTCTGGGCGGTCGCAGATGAGAACGACAATATCATACTGCAGAACCCGCTTCCCGGAACCCGCGGCAACTTCGGTTTTAACAGGATCTACGGCCTTGGCAGCTGGAACGCCGATATGGCTCTTGGCAAGGCGATCAGAATTACCGAAGGCAAAACCGTGCAGTTCCGAGTGGATGTAACGAACATATTCAACCATCCTACTCCGGGAGGAAGCGCTACGGCGACGACTCCGGGAGCCGTCACCTATTATGCAAGCAACCCGTCCCTGGATCTTGCAGGCACCTCGACTTACGTCGGCGACCTGAACGCCAAAGCCGGCCAGCGCTCCTTCCAGGCGCGAATCCGGTTCGACTTCTAATTTTCGAATCCTTCCAGCCCGCATTCCCGCCCATGCCGGGAATGCGGGCTTTTTTGTGCTTTCTCATTCCTTTCCGGAACCGCAATTGTCCGGGCGCCAGCCTGGATTCCCCCGGAATACAAGGCTGGCAGGCGACACGGCCCTTGAGCGGCATCTCTTTTGCCTTAAATTCCAGGAACGCTATGCCTCTCCCATTCCCCCGATATTCGGATAGGGGAATTCCAGCCTAATGGATTTGTCTTCACCCGTCAGAACCGGTGTGCCATGAAGCTCCCCAGAAATAAGATACTTATGCGGTCGCGGAAAAACATGCAATCTGCAACTCTTTGGAACTATTTACAGATAATTTTTACAGCCGAATGCAGGCGCGGGAAACGGATTTTGGACAGGCTTTCGCCTCATTGCAGCACGGTTGCTTGACAACCAACAATATATTTACGATAATGTAAATACACATGATTCGATTTGAATGGGATGAGGCTAAGAATCGGAGCAACAAGGGAAAACTTGGCATCGATTTCGAAACCGCTCAGCTTATCTTCGATGATCCGCGATGCATTTCGTTTGCCGAGCGGGTCAGCGATGGGGAGGAGCGCTGGCATGCCATTGGATCGATCGAGAATATTATTGTTATTGTCGTGGTTCATACGTATCGGGAAGAGGTTTCGGACGAAGTAATTCGTATTATCTCAGCCCGCCGTGCAACCCGGCATGAAAGGAAGTTATATGCCCAGGCTAACGGCTCAAAAACGCAAAAAACTCGAGAAACTCGCCGTCCGACCGGACCGGGAAATCGATCTTTCCGATATCCCGGAAATTCGGGAAATACCATCGGACTATGTCATCGGCAAGTTCTATCGGCCCAAGAAAGAGACTGTAACCATTCGTCTCGATGCCGATGTCCTTGCCTGGCTGAAAGCCTCCGGAAGCGGCTATCAGACCCGAATAAACAATTTTCTCCGCCTGCTAATGCAGCGGAACCGAGCCCGATAAATTGCGGCCAATATCTGAACCATGAAAAGAAAACATACAAAGAAATATTGCTGTGAACGCTTTACTGAGTGTGTTGAAGAGGGCTCCATTTTTCATTGCGGCGAAGATGATGAGACGGAATGGGCAGTGAAAGACTTTTACCACCTCTACTATTGCCCATTCTGCGGCAATTTCATTAAAGGGCAGGGCTGGGGTGAATATGATACGCAGGAGTTGCCTGCCGGGTTACATTTGGGAAAACCTCCAGTAAACATATGTGCAAAGGCAAAAGAGAAATGCCCGAAGAAATCGGAAAATTGATCAATGCTGAAAAATGGAATGCAGCTCGCAATAAGATCCGTATTGCTCCACAAAAGAATCGGATAGCCATTGGTTGATCGCGAGGGCAGGCAATGGCGGAGAGGGGGGGAATCTATAAAGCCCAATTATGCTAAGCCCTTAACGGCATGCATTTTAGGCATATATTATTCATGCGAATCAACATTCGCTGATTGTCTTGAGGCGTCTGGAGTTTCCATATTTCCCCTGGTTGCCCAATATTTCTCAAAATTCGGTATCACTGGTATCACCATCCCATTCTGGCTTTTTTGTCAACTCATCCTCCGCGTTCATGCCTCACCGACATCGATGAGAAGATGGGATACGATGCTTGCTATGATGTTTTTTTCCTGCGGTCGGCTTTCCGCGATCATGAGGGTGATGGCGACCAATGCGGCATCGGATATGAGCCGTTCGTCACCCCTGCGTACCAAAACTCCATTACGTTCTAGAAACCAAAGAAACAATGCGGCGGCAATGCGTTTGTTCCCATCGACGAAAGCATGATTTTTGACGAGAAAATAGAGCAGATTAGCAGCCTTCTCTTCGATACTCGGATACAGGTCCTTCCCGTCAAAAGTCTGCATTATAGCGCCCAACGCGCTGGCAAGCCCCTTGTCCTTTTCAACTCCAAACAGGCTTGACTCGGCAAATCGTTTCTTCAGATTCTTGACGATCCGCAGCGCTTCTTCATAATCCAGCACATAGGTTGCTTTCCTTCGCGCCGCCGGTTTCGTTACCCGTTCATGATCGTAGTCATCGAGCAGATTGAGGGCGCGACTATATTCGCCGACGACACGAAGCAGTGATTTGGCTTCATCACTGGAAAGATCGCGGCGTTCCGCGGTATCGGCGATGAGACGGATGGCCCGATCTAATTCCCTCAATCTTTTTTGGTTAACCGAGTAGCCCTTGAGGATGTGATCCTTCAAAATGCTGGTTGCCCAGATTCTAAACTGAGTGCCGCGCCTTGAATTGACGCGATAGCCGACTGAAATGATGGCATCGAGGCTATAAATGCGCACTTTGCGGCGGATGCTTCGATTCCCCTCGATTTGAACTACCGAGGATTCCTCGGTAGTTGCCGATTCCTCCAACTCGTGTTCATCGAATATATTTCTGAGGTGTAACCCTATCGTGTCGGTGTCCTTGTCGAACAAGAGGGCCATCTGTCTCTGCGTCAGCCAGAGCGTATCCTGATCCAGCCGGACATCCAGCTGAACGGCTCCATCCGGAGCCTGATAGAGAACAATCTCGCCTCGAGATGCATCGTTCTTTTTCATGCAACCTCTGCTGCTTGGGATTTAGCGTCGATATCGTCGAGAGCATCCTTATCTATTCAGCCCGGGATGTCAATTCGGGAGGATAGCCCCCAGGTTGGATCCAGAGCATGGCCCGCTTGGTTGGATGAGGCGAGTACCGGGCAAAGGCGAAGCCACTTCGGGGTGTGAAGGTAAGTATTTGGCGCCGATTTGCGATTCCGATACCGACGGACTCCGGCGGGAGGTTCCGCCCGCCTGCGCTGAAGCTTCGGGGGGCATCCTTCGCTAAGGCTCCGGCTTGCCAGCCGGAGCTTTAGCGAAGGATGGCGGAGAGGGGGGGATTCGAACCCCCGACACCGGTTTTGCCAGTGTAACTGCTTAGCAGGCAGCCCTGTTCGGCCACTCCAGCACCTCTCCGCAGTCGGGCTTCGTAAATCGAGTGCTCATAGTATCCGATTCGCCCCGCAAAATCCACCGTTACCTAAAGCCAGGGTCGGAGGAGCCAAGGGATAAAGGGAAACGGCCACATGATTTCTTAGAGTTCGCGTCCTCCCATTCCCCCGGCAACCCTCTCCCCCTTTGCCCCTTTGATCCTTTAATCCTTTGATCCCCAAAACCCCCGGAGCGTGATAAGCTAAAACATTTACCGAGGATGAGGCATGAGTTCTGCAGAGCAGGTGCGCGTGCGGTTCGCCCCAAGCCCGACAGGCTATCTCCACGTCGGCGGGGCCAGGACCGCCCTGTTTAACTGGCTGTTCGCACGGCATTACGGCGGGAAATTCGTCCTGAGAATCGAGGACACCGATTTTGCGCGGTCGTCAGAGGAGATGGTGGAGGGCATCCTGCAGGGGATGCGGTGGCTCGGCCTCACCTGGGACGAAGGACCGCACTTCCAGTCGCGGCGCCTGGACCGCTATCGCGACTTCGCCGCCGGCCTGATCCGGTCGGGACACGCGTACCGCTGCTTCTGCGGCGCCGAGGACGCACCCGCGCGGAAGGACTACAAGGAAAACGCCGCACCCGCCTCCACGCACTCCTGCGCCGAATTGGACGCCGGGGAGTCCGGCCGCCGCGCGGCCGCCGGCGAACCGTTTGCCGTCCGCTTTCGCGTGCTCCCGGGAAAGACCTCCTTTACAGACCGGGTCTTCGGCGCCATCGAAGTCGACCACTCGATCCTGGAGGACTTCGTCCTGCTGCGGTCCGACGGCATCCCGACGTACCACCTGGGCGTCGTCGTGGACGACCTGGACATGCGGATCACGCACGTCATCCGCGGCGCCGACCACATCTCCAATACCCCGAAGCAGATCCTGCTCTACCGCGCGGCCGGAGCCCCCATGCCGGAATTCGCCCACCTGCCACTCATCCTCGGACCGGACAAGCAGCGCCTTTCCAAGCGGCACGGGGCCACCTCCGTGATGGCATACGCCGACATGGGCTACCTGGCGGAGGCGTTTTTCAACTTCCTGTCGCTGCTCGGCTGGTCTCCCGGCGACGACCGCGAACTGCTCAGCCGCCCGGAACTGATCGAACTGTTCAGGCTCGAGGGCGTGGGAAAGGCCGACGCCGTGTTCGGCCTCGAGAAGCTCGACTGGTTCAACAGCCAGTACATCCGCAACGCGCCCGTCGAAGGCCTGCGCGAGATGGTCCGCGGCGAGCTGCAGTCGAAAAACATGTGGGACGCGGCCGCGCCGCCGCCTCCCGAAAACCTCGACGCGGCCGTCGAGCTCCTGAGGCCGCGCGCGAAAAAGCTGAGCGACTTCAGCGGAACATTCCGCGCGTTCTTCACCGAAGCGTTCGACTACGAGGAGGGCGCCGCCAGGAAATTTCTGTCGGACCCGAAGCTCAAGACGCTGATCCCGGAACTGGCGCAGGCATACGCCTCCGACGCCTCCTTCACGCTCGAATCGACCGAAAACACCCTGCGCTCCTTCGCGGAACGGCACGGGATCAAGGCCGGCCTGCTCATCAACGCGCTGCGCGTCGGCCTTACCGGACAGGGTGTCGCACCCGGGCTGTTCGAGGTCATGCAGGCGCTGGGGCGCGAAAAGACCCTGGAACGGATGAAAAGACTCGGCTCGAGTTTATAATTAATCTGGCACGAGTCCGGGATTAACGAAGAAAGAACGGCGGAGAACGAGGCTTTTGGTGGCCTCGCCGGATTCCGGATCGGGCCGTCCATCAGAGAGGTTGGCCATGACAAAGCTGGGCGTCAATATCGATCATATTGCCACAATCCGCCAGGCGCGGCAGGCCCTGGAACCGGACCCGGTGGCGGCCGCGGTCCTTGCCGAACTCGCGGGCGCGGACGGCATCACCGTCCACCTGCGCGGCGACCGGCGGCACATCCAGGACAGCGACGTGCGCCGCCTGCGCGAGACCGTGACCACGCGCCTGAACGTGGAAATGGCCGCGACCGACGAAATGGTCCGGATCGCCTCCGAACTGCGCCCGGACCAGGTGACCCTCGTATCGGAAAGAGACTCGGAAATCACGACGGAAGGCGGCCTGGACGTGGTCGGCGCCATGGATGCGGTAGAAGCCGCCATCCGCGCGCTCGTGCCGCACGGCATCCAGGTCAGTGTCTTCATCGACCCGGAATCCGTCCAGGTGGACGCCGCCGCCAGGCTGGGCGCCACGATGATCGAACTCAACACCCGGGCCTTCTCCGAAGCCTGCCCCAAGAGCCCGGACCTGGCCGGCCCGGCGATCGACCGCGAACTGGCCAGGATCGTGCAAGCCTCGGGCTACGGGAAGAAACAGGGACTGAAGATCCTCGCCGGACACGGCCTGACCTACCGCAACGTGCGCCTGGTCTCGAGCATCCCGGAGATAGAGGAGCTGAATATCGGCCACAACATCATCGCGCGCGCCTCGCTCGTCGGCGTGGAACGGGCGGTCCGCGAGATGATCCTGGCCATGAAGGGATAGGCGCCGCCGCATGGGCATCCTGTATCTCGTCGCGACCCCGGTCGGAAACCTCGAGGACATATCGCTGCGCGCGCTGCGCATCCTGAAAGAGGCCGACCTGATCGCGTGCGAGGACACGCGCCACACCGCCAAGCTGCTGACCCATTACGGCATCCGGACGCCCGTCCGGAGCTACCACAAGTTCAACGAGGAGAGCCGCGCCCTGCAGCTGGTGGAATCATTGCGGGAGGGGAAGAACATCGCCCTGGTCAGCGATTCCGGGACCCCCGTGGTCTCCGATCCCGGGTATGAACTGGTTTCCGCCTGCCGCAGGGAGGGGATCCGCGTCATCCCGATACCCGGGCCCTCAGCCGCAATCGCCGCCCTCATCGCGTCGGGCTTGCCCGCGGACAGCTTCCACTTCGCCGGATTCCCGCCGCCCAGGGCGTCGCTTCGCAAACGGAGGCTGGAAGAACTGGCGCTCATTCCGGCGACCCTGATCCTGTACGAGGCCCCGCACCGCCTCCTGGCTTCTTTGGATGACATGGCCGCCATCCTCGGTCCGCGGCGGGCGACCGTGGCCCGCGAGCTGACCAAGATCCACGAGGAGCTGCTGCACGGCACCCTGCCGGAACTGAGCGCGATATTGAAGGCGCGCGAACGAATCCAGGGCGAAATCACGGTCGTCATCGAGCGCGGCGAAAACGCTCCAGCCGCGGCCGATTATCCCGAATCGCTCCGCGAACACCTCGAAGAAGAAATGCAGCGCACCGGGCTGCCGCGCAACGAAGCCCTCAAGTCCGTCGCGAAGCGGCGCGGCATCACCCGCAGGGAAGCCTATAACGCCCTCAAAACGGATTAAGCCACGAATTACACAGCGCGGAGTGCCCGAGGCACGCTGCCGCACGGCATCGATCGGGGATGCGCCAACGCGGAGTGCCGGAGGC
>CAZTHE010000104.1:0-14706 GCA_964613495.1 uncultured Acidobacteriota bacterium
ATCACGGACAAGGATTCAGCCACGAATCAGCACGAAATTCGTGGCTGCCTTTATACCCTCAGAAATCCGACACCGCCGAAGCGGCGACGGCCGCGACGGCGCCGCGGAGGTGGTTGATGTCCTTGCCCCCGTCGGGGTGCACGCGGTTGGTCAGCAGGATCACGAACATGTCCGTGGGCGGGTGCACCCAGAGCGAGGTGCCGGTGAACCCGGTGTGCCCGTATCCGCCGTCGAAGATGTCTCCCCGCGGCGCGGAGTAGACGGATCCGAGGTCCCACCCGTAACCGCGCAGGTCCGTCGCGCCGGCCGGCATGCGGGCCCGCGTCATCGCGTCGACCGACAGGGAGGACAGCAGCCGCCCGTCGCGGTACGCCCCCCGGTCCAGGAACATCTGGGCGAAGACCGCCAGGTCCCGGGAGGTGGAAAACACGCCCGCGTGGCCGGCGACGCCTCCCATGCGCCAGGCGGTAGGGTCGTGCACCTCGCCGCGCAGCATGCGGTCCAGTTCGGCCGCGGAAGAAACGCCGTTCAGGTACCGCAGCGTGTTCCTGCGCGGTTCCGTGGGCGCGATGCGCGGCGCCGTCGCGGCCGCCGGCCGGAATCCCGTGTCCGTCATGCCGAGCGGCTCGAAGATTTTTTCCCGCGCGAACGCGTCCAGCGTCCTGCCGGTGACGGCGCGCACGACCTCGCCCAGGGCGATGAAGTTGACGTCGCTGTAGACGAAATCCTTGCCCGGCCGCGCGCCCGTCTTGACCTTCCACAGTTCTTCGCGCGCCGCATCGGCGCCGGACCACGGTTTCGAGAGGTCGAAATCCGCCGGCAGCCCCGAGGTGTGGGTCAGCAGGTGGAGCAGCGTGACGTCGT
This sequence comes from uncultured Acidobacteriota bacterium, assembly GCA_964613495.1. GTDB lineage: Bacteria > Acidobacteriota > UBA6911 > UBA6911 > UBA6911 > UBA6911. Next base: position 865 of record CAZTHE010000104.1, read on the forward strand.
CCTTGCCTCCGCCGGAAAAGGCGGGCAGGTAGCGCTTGACCTTGTCGTCGAGCCGCAGGGTCCCGTTTTCGACCAGGAGCATGACCGACGGGGCCGTGGCCACGACCTTGGTCAGGGACGCCAGATCGAAGATCGTATCCGCCGTCATCGGCTCCCGTTCGGGCCGGACGGACCGGTTGCCGAAGGCCTGCAGGTACGCGATGCGCCCGTGGCGCGCCACGAGCACGACGGCGCCGGGGGTTTCCCCGGCCCGGATGGACGCGCCGACGGCTTCCGCGATCGACGCCAGGCGGGACGGGTCGAGGCCCACGTCTTCCGGCGCGGCCTGTGTCAGCAGCCTGCCGGGAGCCCCGGCGGGAGGGACGGGTCCGTTGGACGGCGTGGCGACGGCGGCGGCCGCGAGGCACAGGATCAACAGGAAGCGCATGGGTCAGCCTTTCGGATGCTTGAGTGCATGGATGTTCCGGTAGAGCCGCATGTACCGGCGCGCCGACCGGTCCCAGGACCAGTCCTGCGCCATGCCCCGCAGCTGGAGCGTCTTCCAGCGGCCGGCGTCGCGGTAGACGTCCAGGGCCCGGCGCACGGAGTCCATCATGTCCGCGGACGCGTAGCCGGAGAAACGGAATCCAGTGCCCGAGTCCCCGTCGTAGGGAGCGACCGTGTCCGCCAGGCCGCCTACGGCCCGGACGATCGGAACCGTCCCGTAACGCAGGCTGTACAGCTGGTTCAGGCCGCAGGGCTCGAACTTGGACGGCATGAGAAACATGTCGCAGCCGGCCTCGATCCGGTGCGCCAGCGCGTTGTCGAACGCGAACCGCACCGCGATTTTTTCCGGGTACCGGGCCGCCATCCGCTCCAGGAGGTCGTGGTATTTCTGCTGCCCCGTTCCCAGGATGACCAGCTGCATCTCCAGCGACGCGATTTCGTGCACCGCGCCGGCGATGAGATCGAAACCTTTCTGGTCCGCCAGGCGCGAGACGATGCCGGCCAGCGGGGTGCGGCCCCCGGGGTTCGGCAACCCGAACGAACGCAGCAGGGAGTCCTTGCACACGGCCTTCCCGGAAAGGTCCCGGGCGGAATACCGGGCCGGGAGGTGCGGGTCGGTTTCGGGGTCCCACTCCCGGGTGTCGATGCCGTTGACGATCCCGCTCAGGTCCGCGGCGCGCCTCCGGAGCACGTGCTCCAGCCCCATCCCGAACTCGGGATGCGACTGGATTTCCGCGGCATAGGTTTCGCTGACCGTGTTCACCCTGTCCGCTAGCTCGATCCCCGCCTTCATGAAGTTCACCTGGCCCCAGTATTCGAACGGGGACATGGGATAGAAATGTTTCGGGTCGATCCCGGCAACCGCCAGCGAATCCTTCGGGAAGATGCCCTGGTGGGCGAGATTGTGGATGGTGAGAAGCGTCCCGCAGGCCGCGTAGAACGGGTCTTCGCCCCGCGCGGTGCGGATCAGCCCGGGGATGAGGGCCGTGTGCGAATCGTGGCAGTGGAGGATGTCGACCGGGGCGCCGAGCCGGGGCAGGAGCTCGAGGACCGCCTTCATGAAGAAAACGAACCGCTCCATGTTGTCGGAGTACCCTTCCTTCGTGAAAGGGTCGTCGTAGATCCCGCTCCGGTCGAAATATTTTCCGGAGCCGATCAGGTACGCTTCCACGCCGGTCCCGTCCGGCGGGGCCTCGTACACGGCGGCGTGCTCCGCCGAAGACCGCATGGGGACCTCGAATCCGGGCACGCGGGCGCAGCGGCGCAGCCCGAGCGGACCGGACAGGACCCGCTGGTACGCGGGAAGCACGATGACGGGTCTGGCGCCCAGTTTTCCCAGGGCGCGCGGCAGCGCGCCGACGACGTCGCCGAGCCCCCCCACCTTGGCGTAGGGGGACGCTTCCGCCGCAAGCATGACGATCCTCATCGGTGGGTGGCCGGCCATACGCTTTCGCACCTCGGCGCGTCGGTCCGCCGTGCGCGGCGGAGCCCTATTATGTATATTTCAGGTCGGGCCCCGATGAAAGGACGATTTCGCGCAGATGCCGCGCCGCGTCTTCCGGCGCGGTCGGGTTGATGTAGAAGCCCGTGCCCCATTCGAAGCCGGCCACCTGGGTCAGGCGCGGGATGAACTCGATGTGCCAGTGAAAATCCAGCTCGATCGTGGCCCAGTCCATGCTGTGCCGGCGCGTCACCTTCACGTTCGGGACCGTGTGGATCAGGAAATTGTAGGGAGGGTCCTTCAGGCATTTTTTGACGCGGAGCAGGACCTCCTTCAGCGTGACGGCGAGGTGGTGCAGCATCGCGTCGCCGGTCTCGGCGAAGCTGTGGTGGTGCGCCCGCGGGGCGATGAAGAGCTCGAACGGGAACCGCGAGGCGAACGGAGCGAATGCGACGAAATGCTCCCCCTCCGTGACGATCCGCTTCCGCGATTCGAGCTCCTGCTGGATCAGGTCGCAGAAGAGGCAGCGCTCCTTTTCCCTGAAATGCTCCTTGGCCGCGTTCAGCTCCCCCACCAGCGTCAGCGGCGTGACCGGCGTCGCGATCAGCTGCGTGTGAGGGTGCGCCAGCGAGGCGCCGGCCGCGGCCCCGTAATTTTTGAAGATCAGGACATACTTGAAGCGCTGGTCCCGGAGCAGGTCCGTGAGCCGCTCCCGGTAGAGGCGGAGGACCTGCAGGATGTGGCCCACGGGGGCGTCCGCCAGGTGCAGGTTGTGGTCCGGGGTCTCGACGATCACTTCGTGCGCGCCGACGCCGTTCATCCGGTCGTAGGCGCCGAGCCCCTTGCGGTCGAGATCGCCCTCGATGCGGAGGGCGGGGAACTTGTTGGGAACCACGCGCGCCTGCCAGCCGGGCTGGTTCGGGCCCGATCCGTTCCGGATGGCGGCGATCTCCGGCGGGGTGTGGGATTCGTTCCCTTCGCAGAACGGGCAGGCGCCGGCCGGGGGCGGAGTCTCGAAACGGGGAAAGTCGTCCGGCCGGCGGCTGCGTTCCGCGGCGATGATGACCCACCGTCCCTGGATCGGATCGTGTCGTAGCTCAGGCATCGGACTCCCGCATCCCATGATGCGCGGCGCGCCGCCGGCTCCGGCTCGCGCCGCTCCATCACTTCTGATCGGGAGATTCGCCGCCCGGCATTAGGTCCGAATCGGCGAGGTAATACTGCAGGACGTATTCCCGGACCATGCGGGACGTGTTGAACTTTGGGACCAGCGTCGCCATCGACCGGCGGATCATTTCTATCCAGCGCTTCGGGATGCCGCGCTCGTCGCGTTCGTAGAAGCAGGGCACGACCTCGTCGCGCAGGACGGCGCAGAGGCCGGCGCTGTCCGCCCGGTCCTGCTCCTCGACCGAATCGGGCTGGGAGTCCCCGCCGATGGCGAATCCGTTGGTGCCGTCGTACGCCTCGCGCCACCATCCGTCCAGGATGCTCAGGTTCAGCCCGCCGTTGCACAGGATTTTCTGGCCGCTGGTGCCGGAGGCCTCCATCGGGCGCCGCGGCGTGTTGAGCCAGACGTCGCAGCCCGACACCATCTGGCGCGCGATGTGGACGTCGTAGTTCTCGAGAAAGACCAGCCGCCCCCGCAGCTCGCTGTACCGGCCGAGATGGAGGATCTTCTGGATCTGCCGCTTTCCCTCTTCGTCCGCGGGGTGCGCCTTCCCGGCGAAGATGAACTGGATCGGCCGATGCGGGTCGGTCGCCAGCCGGACGATGGCGTCGTGGTCCTCGAACAGCAGCGGCGCGCGCTTGTAGGTCGCGAACCTCCGGGCGAAGCCGACGGTCAGCGCGTCGGGGTCGAGCATCCTGCCGGGGGCGCCGGCGTCGCCGGTCACGAGGCTGCGCAGCATGAAGCGCCGCCGGGCGAACTCGATCAGGGCGCGCCGCAGGCGGTAGCGCAGCGCCCAGATTTCCTCGTCGGAGACGAAGTCCGGGTCCAGCATCCGCTCCCAGAAAGAGTCCGTGTGGATGTCCCAGTCCCAGTAGGGGCCGAGTTTGTTGCGCCAGAACCTCCGCACCGGCCCCTTCATCCATCCCATCAGGTGAATGCCGTTGGTGACGTGGCCGATGGGCACGGCGTCGGCGGGCCTGCCGGGATACAGCCCCTGCCACATCTTCCGCGACGTCCGGGCGTGCAGCTCGCTCACGGCGTTGGCGGCCCGCGAGGCCTTCAGCGCCAGGACCGTCATGCAGAAGGGCTCCTGCGCCTCGTCCGGGCGGACGCGGCCCAGGGACATGAATTCGTCGAACGACGGCGTGACCTGCGGCTGGACGCGCTGCAGCGCGTATTGCATCAGCTCGGGGCTGAAGCGGTCATGCCCCGCCTCGACGGGCGTGTGGGTGGTGAAAACGCATTCGCGGCGCGTGCGCTCGAGCGCTTCCGCGAACGCGCAACCGGCGCCGATCTTTTCGCGCATCAGTTCCAGCGCGACGAAGGCGACGTGCCCCTCGTTCAGGTGGTACAGCGACGGCCGGATCCCGAGCGCGCGCAGCAGGCGGACGCCGCCCAGGCCGAGCAGCACTTCCTGCATGACGCGCGTCGACCGGTCGCCGCCGTAGACGTGCAGCGTCAGGTCGCGGTGCAGCGGTTCGTTTTCGGGCCGGTTCGAGTCCAGCAGGTAGACCGGCACGCGCCCGACATTCACCTTCCACGCCTGGAAAAAGACCCGGGCGAGGTTGATTTCCACCTCGCACACGAGACGCTCGCCCGATGCCGTCCGGACCGGTTCGAGGGGCAGCTGTTCCGGGTGCAGCGGCGTGTAGTACTCCGTCTGCCAGTTTTCCCGGTTGATGGCCTGCTGAAAATACCCTTCGCGGTAAAACAGGCTGACGCCGACGAATCCCAGTCCCAGGTCGCTGGCGGAGCGCGCGTGGTCTCCGGAGAGGATGCCGAGGCCGCCCGCCGCGATCGGCAGGGTCTCGTGGAACCCGTATTCCGCGGTGAAGTAGGCGACCGGGTGCGCGGCAAACCCGGGCGCGTGGCGGGAGGCCCACGTGTCCTGACGGTTCATATAGGCGTCGAAGACCTTCAGGATGCCGCGGACGCGCTGGGCGAACACGGGATCCTGGAGGCGCATGTGCAGCTCGTATTCCGAGATGTCCTGCAGCACGGCGACCGCGTTGTGGTACAGGTCCTGCCAGCCGCGCGGCGAGAGCTCCTGGAAAATTTCCTGGCACTCCTGGTTCCAGGTCCACCAGAGATTTTTCGCGAGAATCTTCAGGCGCGCCAGCAGGTCGGCATGCTCTCCCGTTTGTATCGATGACGCTTGGGTGCTCAGGATGTCTTCCTCCAATCCGGATGTTGCCGCGCCGCCGCCGGCGCTTTCGTTTTCTCCGCCGCGGCGCTTCGCGCGGGAGGACGGAATTATAGACGAAACGCGTTCCCCTCCGGGATATTTATCGGCATTGCGGGCCCCGGGGATTCGTCTTCGCCGGCAGGGAAATGCCGCCGCGTCCCGGCCGGCGGCCGCGCCGTTCCTCGGCGGCGGTCCTTCGCCCTTCCATTTTCGCTTGACTCGCGCGATCTTGCGGTGCTATTACGTGGCCGTTTCCTAAATATTTAATAGACAACCGAAAGTGGCGCAGAAAGGGGGGGGACCTTTGAACAAAGGGGATCTTGTAGCGAAAATCGCCAAGGACACGGGCCTTTCGAAATCGAAATCCGAATCGGCGTTCAACTCTCTGATCGGAAGCATCACCGCTTCGCTGAGGAAAGGCCATAAGGCGACGATTGTGGGTTTTGGGACTTTCAGCGTAGCGAGGAGAAAACAGCGGGTAGGCAGGAATCCCCAGACGGGGATGCCGATCAGGATTCCCGCCCACAAGGTTCCGAAATTTGTGGCCGGAAGCGATCTTAAAAAAGCCGTGAAATGACGGGCCGGTCCGCGGCAGGCTCCGTCCTGCCGCGGATGCCGGGATCAGTTGTTGCTTACGAAGTCCGCGAATTCGCGCAGCTTGTTGGAGCGATAGGGACTGCGGAGTTTCAGAAGCGCCTTCTCCTCGATCTGACGGATGCGCTCCCGCGTGACCTGGAAGATTTCGCCCACTTCCTGCAGCGTGTATTCCTTCCCGTTTTCGTTGAGGCCGTACCGCATCCGCACGATTTCCTGCTCGCGGGGGGACAGCGACTGCAGCGCCGAATCGGTCACTTCGCGGAGATTGTGTTTCATGACGTCTTCGTCCGGCGACACGGCGTTCTTGTCCTCGATGAACTTGTTCAACACCGCGTCTTTGTTGTCGGCGATGCTGGCCTCGAGGGAGATCGGTTCCTGGGCCGCCTTGAGAATCTGCGTCACTTTCGCGACCGGCGTCTTCAATTCCTTGGCGAGTTCGTGCACGGAAGGTTCGCGTCCCATCCGCTTCGTGAGCTCGTTGGCCACCTTCAGCACGCGGTTCATCGCCTCGACCATGTGGACCGGGATGCGGATGGTCCGGGCCTGGTCCGCGATGGCGCGCGTGATGCTCTGGCGGATCCACCACGTCGCGTAGGTGGAGAACTTGTGGCCCAGGCGATAGTTGAATTTGTCGACGGCCTTCATCAGCCCGATATTCCCCTCCTGCACCAGGTCCAGCAGATCCAGCCCGGGGTACGAGTAGTTCTTCGCGATGCTGAGAACCAGCCGCAGGTTGGACCGGACGAACTGGTCTTTTGCCAGGAGCATCTCGGTCTTGTTCTCGCTGATCAGGGCGACGATCTTGCGCAGTTCGTCGATGTTCGTCAGGTACTGTGATTCCATCTCGCCGAGCCGTGCGCGGGCTTCCCGGAGGGCCTTCGGCGAGGTTTCCCTGCGCTGCGAGAGCTGCTTGACGGCCTTCTGGGCCTCTTCCATCCCGTGCAGCACCGATTCCACGCTCGCGGTCAGAATGGCGATCTGGTTCTCGGTGAAGTCGATCCGCTGGAGCGAGCCGTAGATCGCCTCCCGGTTGCTCTTGATCCTGCCGAGGTCCTTGCTGGTCTTGCCGGCGCGCGATTTGCCCTTCAGCGCGGTCTTCCGGGTGAGCCGGTACTTGGCCTCCAGCTTTTCCAGGCGGTTGAGAATCCTGCGGATCTGGCGCATCCGGATGCGCGTGCGCTCTTCCAGCGAGACGTCGTTTTCCGCGTCGCGCTTGTCGTCTCCGAACACGGGAGCCGACGGCGCTGCCCCGACCGGCTGCAGCTCGTCGGCCAGTTCCATGACCTTGTAGGTGTTGATCGTCGTCAGCGACAGGAGGCGCAGCGTGTTGAGCTTGGCCGATTCGATCTTCTTGGCGAGATAGACTTCCTGTTCGCGCGTCAGGAGCGGGATCTTGCTCATGCTCCGGTAGTAAATATAGAGAGGATCCGCGGAAGAGGCGGATTCCTCCGTCTTCCCCAGGGGACGGTCTTCGTTCGGCACACGGGCAAACCGGACCCTGTCTACGTAATTCGCGCGCGTCAGCCCCGGGAATGCCTCCGAATCGCCCAGACCTTCATCGTCGAGGTCAATCGCGTCGTATTCGGTTTCATCCAAGACATCGTTCTGATCTAGTTCAATCATGGTGCGTAATATCCTCTTGGGGACATTCTTTTAAAAACCCCTTGCTTTATACTTTTTTCCTGAAACTATAATGGCTTAAGGGGGGTTATCGTTTTATGGTCCCGACCCTGCAACACCCGGAGGCGTTACGTTTTGTTAGATGGTCGACACCGGGAAATAGTTTCAGCGGGCGGGATGATTTTCTTTGTGGGTATCAAGGTAAGCACCTCGTCTTGTCTAAAATGCATCCTCACGCCCGTAAATACGGAAGAGCATTTAAATCGTTCCGGCAATGTTATAACACCGGCCCCTTTTTTTCGCAACCGGTTTTTGCTTCATCCATGCATTTTATCAGGAGTTCCGCAAAAATTCCGGGCGTCCCGGACGCCACGAAGGGCCCCGGCCGGACGATATTTAGGAACACGCGTCCGCCTGGTGGAATCCACGCTGCAGGCTATGGGCCGATTGACTCGGAAGGCACTTTTCTTTATTATTTAACCTTTTATAAATCAGGTTTTACGAGCCACTCCCGGAGGGAACACGCGTGATCGAAGTAGAACATGTCAGCAAGGTATACAGCGGCCGCAAGGCCGTGGACGATGTTTCGTTCAAGGTGGAAAAGGGGGAAATTCTCGGCTTTCTGGGTCCGAACGGGGCCGGAAAGACCACCACGATGCGGATTCTGACGTGTTACATGCCGTCTACCGAGGGCACCGCCAGGATCGCGGGCTATGATGTTTTTGAAGACAGCCTCGAGGTGCGGAAGAGGATCGGCTACCTGCCCGAAAATCCTCCTGTTTACCCGGAGATGACCGTTCAGTCCTACCTGCACTTCGTGGCGAAGATCAAGGGCGCCCGGTCCGGCCAGCGCAAAAGCCAGGTCGATGAGGCGATCGGGAAGTGCAACCTGGGCGACGTCCGCAACCGGATTATCGGCAAGCTTTCCAAAGGGTACAAGCAGAGGGTCGGCCTGGCGCAGGCCCTGCTGAACAATCCGGAGGTGCTTTTCCTCGACGAGCCTACGCTTGGGCTGGATCCTAAGCAGATTCATGAAGTTAGGTCACTGATCAAAGGCCTCGCCTCGGATCACACCGTGGTCCTGTCGACCCACATCCTGCCCGAAGTCAGCATGACGTGCAGCCGCGTCGTAATCATCAACAAGGGCAAGGTCGTCGCCATGGATACCCCGGAGGGCCTGGCCCGCCAGATGGAGGGTGCGGACAGGATCTCCCTCACCGTAGACGGTCCCCCGGACTCCGTCCGGGAAAAGCTCGAGTCCATCGAAGGAGTCCTAAGCGTTCAGACAGAACAAGTTGCGGGAAGCTCACAGGCCACCTACACCGTAGCCTGCAAGCTGGACAGCGATCTTCGGAGTGTGCTCGCCGCGGCCGTGGTCCACCAGGGCTGGGGGCTGTTCGACCTGCGGGGCATTTCGATGAGCCTCGAGGACGTTTTTATCGACCTCATAACAAAAGAATAACTTACGCCGATTCCAACCCCCTGTCTTCTAAGAGGCCCGGTATGCAAAATATTCTGGCGATCTGGCAGCGTGAGATGAAAAGCTACTTCGTCTCTCCTATTGCCTATGTGGTATTGACCGTATTTCTCTTCCTGTCCGGCCTGTTCTTCTTCGGAAACCTCGTGGAAGTCGTCCAATACACGATGACACAGGCGCAGATGGGGCAGGGCGTGCAGCCGATCGACGTTCCGGCCTACGTGATCCAGTCCCTCTTCCGGACGACGAGCGTCATCCTGCTGTTCCTGGTCCCGATGCTGACCATGGGCCTGTTTTCCGAGGAGAAGAAACGCGGAACGATAGAGCTTCTCCTGACGACGCCCGTCGGCAATTTCCAGGCCCTGCTGGGCAAGTATCTCGCCGGCGTCACCTTTCTGCTGATCCTGTTCGCCGCCAGCGGCATCACGATCTCGGCCCTTTTCATTTACAGCCGCCCCGACTGGAAGCCGATCCTCGCGGGGTACCTGGGCATGTTTCTGTACGGAGCGGCGCTTCTGGCGCTGGGCCTGTTCATTTCGACCCTGACCGAGAACCAGATCGTGGCCGTGGTCATCACCTTCGGGGCAAGCCTCCTGCTCTGGCTGGTCAGCGTGTTTTCCTCGTCGGCCGTCGGGGCCACGCGGGAGGTCATCAACTACCTTTCGGTGATCAGCCACCTCGACGACTTCGTCAAGGGCGTGATCGACACGTCGCACGTGATCTACTACGTGAGTTTCGCGTTTGTCGGGCTTTTTCTGGCTTATCGTTCACTGGAGTCCATGCGGTGGAAAGGCTAATGAAAAAATATCTACAGAAATTGGACACCCTGGGCCTGGTGCTTCTGCTGGCCGCGTTTATCGGATATCTGGTTTCGAACGTCTGGGAAAAGTGGAACCTGGGCCTCGCCATCGCGGGCGGAGCGATGGTCGTCGCCGGCATCGCCGCGAATTACCGGCAGATCATCGCGGCTTTCGGCAGGCGTTCGACGAAATATGCCGGGAACTACGTGATTTCGCTCCTCCTGGTCATCGCGATCGTCGCCGGCCTGAATTACCTCGGCCAGCGGCATACGAAGCGCTTCGACCTGACCGGGAGCGGCCGGTACACGCTGGCGCCGCAGACGGACCAGGTGCTGGCGAAGTTGAAGGACGACGTCCATATCAAGGCGTTTTTCCCGGGCGGCGACTACGGGCCGCTCAGGGAACTGCTCGTCGAATACCGGACGAGGAGCAAGCACATCCGATACGAATTCATCGATCCGGACCGGCAGCCCGACGTCGCCAAGCGGCACAACGTCACGGCCTACGGCGTTTTCCAGAACCCGTTCACGGGGTCCCAGCTCAAGTTCGGGACCCTCATCCTCACACGCGGGGACCGCGAAGAAAAGATCGAGAAACGCTCGGAGGAGGTGCAGGAACAGGACCTCACCAACGCCATCATCAAGGTGGGACGGGCCGAGGCGAAGAAGATCTATTTCGTCCAGGGGCACGGCGAGAAGGATCCGGCCGACACCGACCGGCAGGGGTATTCCGAGGCGCAGAAGGCGCTGGAAAGCCAGGGCTATCAGGTGGCGGCGGTGAATCTTGCGAGCGAAGGGAAGGTTCCCGGGGACGCGAAGGTGCTCATCATCGCCGGCGCGACCACGGAACCCTTCCCGCAGGAAATCCAGTTTATCGAGAGCTTCGCTGCCGCGGGCGGCGGCGTGTTTCTCCTGCTCGACCCGCATCCGGCCCCGTCGTTCGCCCCTTTCCTGAAAGCGTGGGGCGTTCAGGCGAACAACGACCTGGTGCTGGATGTCAGCGGGGCGGGACAGCTCATGGGCACGGGACCCAGCATTCCGCTGGTCCTCAACTATGAGCCCCATGCGATCACCGACCGGTTCAGGGAAATGACGTTCTTCCCGCTTATCCGTTCCCTGAGGCAGGAAGCCTCCAACCAGACCGGCACGACCGTGGAAACGCTTTTCCAGAGCAACAAAAACAGCTGGGGCGAAACGAACCTGGGCACCCGGGAAGCCTCCTTCGATCCCGGCAAGGACCAGAAGGGACCGCTCCCGCTCGCGATGGCGGTGACCCGCGAGATGAAGCCTTCCTCCGGGGATGCGCCCGCGGCCAAGGGAAGGCTGGTCGTTATCGGGACCTCCAATTTCGCGGTCAACGCGTATTTCCCGGCCCAGGGCAACGGCAACCTATTTCTGAATATCATCAGCTGGCTCGCCCAGGACGAGGACCTCATCTCCATCCGCCCGAAACCGGCGGATGACCGCCGCATCGTGCTCAGCCAGAGCCAGATTTCGACCATACGCCTGTTGACCCTGTTCGTCCTTCCCGGGATCGCGTTGGTCGCCGGGATCTTCGTCGTCATGAACCGCCGGAGGAAGTAGGATGCGTTTCAAAGGCACGCTCGTATTGCTGGTGCTGGGCCTCGCGCTCGGCAGCTTCATCTATTTCTACGAGATCAAGGGCGGGGAGCAGCGGGCCAAGGCGAAACAGACGGAAGGCCGGCTCTGGTCCTTCGAGGAAAACGACGTGCAGCAGCTGGAGCTGACCACGCCGGAACGGCGCATTGCCGCGGTGCGCAAGGGGGAGAAGGCCTGGGAGATCACCGCGCCCCGGGCGCTGGACGCCGACGCCGAAGAGCTCGACCGCCTGGTCCGTTCGGCCGCGACGCTGCAGCGGGAGAGCGAGGTCGAGTCCGACCCTGCGGACCGGGCCAGATACGGATTGAGCCCGGCCCGGTTCAGCGTGAAACTGAAGACGAAGGACGGCAGGGAATTCGCCGTCGATTTCGGCGCCGACAATCCGACCGGCAGCTTTTCCTACGCGTCGCTCCCGGGGCAGAAGGCCGTGTTCCTGGTTCCCAGCAGCGCCGCGGGCGCGTTCGACAGGAAAGTCGACGATCTGAGGAACCGGTCGGTGCTGCGGTTCGAACCGACAGAGGCCCGGTCGCTGCGCCTGGAAAGCCCGAAGGGCACGCTCGAACTTTTCAAGGACGGCGACGACCGCTGGTGGTTCCAGGGATTCGAGAAAAGGGCCGCCGACGGTCCCGAGGTGCGCGGCATCCTGAATGCGCTGTCCTCCGGCCGGGTCCGGGAATTTCTCGACGGCGATCCGGGCGGCGCCGCGAGGCCCGGCCTGGAAAATCCGTTCATCGACGTCCGGGTGGCCTGCGGCGAAGACAGGGCGCTCCGGCACCTGGTCATCGGGCCGGAAAAATCACGGTTGAAGATCCGGGGAGCGGAATCTTCCGGCGGCGGGGCGGGCGAGATCTACCTTGCGAAGGACGCATCCCGGCCGGACCTTTTCTTCGTCGAGAAGGACCTCGTCGACAAGCTGCTCAAGGTGCCGGACGATATCCGGGACAAGGCGCTGGCCTCCGTCCAGCGCTGGGATGTCGATTCCATCGTGCTGGCGAATACCAGGGGCCGATTCCATTTCGTCAAGTCCGGCGGGGAGTGGTTCCTGGGAGACGCGAAGAAAAAGGCCAAATGGGACGCGGTCAACGGGATTCTGGACGCGATGGAGAAGGCGGTGAAAGAGTGGATCGACCGGCCCGGACCGCCCGGGCAGTACGGCCTGGACCAGCCGGCCATGCGCGTGGTGCTCAAGCAGGGCGCCGGCGTCCTGGCGGACGTGGCCTTCGGAAGGAGCGCAAAAGAAGGGATTTACGCCCGGGTGAAGGGGGATCCCTGCGTCAAGGTGGCGGACGCGGAAGGCCTCGACAAGCTCGACAGGCCCGAAGCCGATTTCGTGGAAGCGCCGGCGGCCGGCGCTTCCCAAAAATGAGCCCGGCGCCCCCGAAACGGGGGGCGCTCCCGGGACGCTTTCGGGGGGTGGACCGGCAGTTGCTATTTCCATTCCCGTCGAGTATACTTCCGGATGCTGCTTTTGTACAAAGTGGGCGGGTGCCCACTTTTTTTGTTTGGGGCTCAGGATGGCGGAGCTGGAATCGGAGGAGCGCCTGTCGCTGGAGCGGCGGATCGCGGAGCTGGCGGAAACGACCGCGGCCTCCATGGGCATGGAAATCGTGCTCGTCGAGATCAAGGGAGAGGGCGGCCACAGCATCGTCCGGGTGTTCATCGACCAGCCCGGCGGCGTTACCCTGGATGATTGCGAGCAGTACAGCAGGCGGCTGTCGGTGTCCCTGGACGTGGAGGACTGGATCCCGTTCCACTACGTCCTGGAGGTATCGTCGCCGGGGGTGAACCGTCCGCTGGTGAAGGAGGCGGATTTCGTCCGTTTCCGCGGTCGGAACGCCAGGATCCGGACGCGATCTCCGATTGCGGGGCAGAGAAATTTCCGGGGCAGGATCCTCGGGGTGACGGAAGGCCGGCTGGACCTGGAACTCGAGCCGGGCAAGGAAGTCGGGATTGCCCTATCGGACATCGAAAAGGCCAATTTGATGGCGGAATTAAGCATGCGGCCGCAGGGGGCCTGAATTATGTCGAACATCATTGCTCAGACGATCGAACAGATCAGCAAAGAAAAGAACGTCGATCCGAAAATCATCATCGGCGCGCTGGAAGACGCGATGGTCGCCGCTTCCAGGAAGTTCTACAAGACGAACGAAGATATCAACGCGCGCTTCGATCCCGAGACGGGGACCGTCGAGATTTTCGCGGTCCGGCGCGTCGTGGAGACCGTCGAGAACCCCAGCCTGGAGATCTCGCTGGCCGAGGCGAAGGAAATCGACGACTCGCTCGAGGTCGACGACACGGTGGAAATCCCCAAGCCCACCGACGTGCTCGGCCGCATCGCGGCGCAGACGGCGAAGCAGGTCATCCTCCAGAAGGTGCGGGAAGCCGAGCGGCAGAACATTTTCAACGAGTATTCGCAGAAGATCGGCGAAATGGTGAACGGAGTCGCCAA
>CAZTHE010000105.1:0-14694 GCA_964613495.1 uncultured Acidobacteriota bacterium
AGCTTCGAGTTCGTGGACGAGATTTTCGGCGGGGCCATCCCCCGAAACTTCATTCCGGCCGTCGAAAAGGGGATCGTGGAATCGGCGGCCAGGGGGTATCTCGCGGGCTACCCCGTCGTAGATTTCCGGGTCACGCTGTATGACGGCAGCTACCATCCGGTGGACTCCTCCGAAATGGCGTTCAAGATCGCGGGCAGCCTGGCCTTCAAAAAGGCGATGGAAGACGCCAATCCCGTCCTGCTCGAGCCGATCATGAACGTGGAGATCTTCGCTCCCCAGGAATACGCCGGGGCGCTCACGGGCGACCTCACCAGCCGCCGCGGCCGGCTCCAGGGGATGGACGTCAAGAGGGACATCCAGATCATCAAAGCCCAGGTCCCCATGGCCGAAATGGTGTCCTATTCGCCCGTCCTCACTTCGGTCACCGGCGGAAGGGGAACCTACCACATGGAGTTCTCCCATTACGACGAGGTGCCGTCGCACATCGCCCAGAAGGTGATCGAGGAAGCCAATAAGGAAAGGAAACAGGAGGAAGAATAGTCCCCCATGTATCCGAAGATCCTCGACCTGGGCCCCGTCACGATCCATACCTACGGCCTGCTGCTCGCCATCGCTTTCATCGCGGGTATCTGGATTACCAGCCGGAACGCAAGGAGGTCCGGCATCAATCCGGACCTTACGTGGAACCTCGGGCTGGTGGTGATTTTCTCGGCCCTGGTCGGGGCGAAGCTGCTCCTGCTGATCTCCGACTTCGGTTACTATTCTCAGAACTGGCGGGAGATTTTTTCCCTGTCCACCCTGCGCTCGGTCGGGGTGTTTTACGGCGGTCTTCTCCTGGCGCTTGCGGCGGCCGCGTGGTTCCTGGTGAAAAAGCGCATGCCCGCGTGGACCGTAGCCGACGCTGCCGCACCGGGAATCGCCCTGGGGCAGGCCATCGGCAGGCTGGGCTGCCTGTCGGCGGGGTGCTGCTACGGGAAACCCACCCGGATGCCGTGGGGGATCACGTTCACGAGCGAATACGCTTACGACAACGTCGGCGTCACCCTGCATACGCCGCTGCACCCGACGCAGCTCTACGAATCGCTGGCCACCTTTGCGCTGTTCCTCTACCTGATGTGGCGCCTTCGCGGGAAGCATCTGAAAGGCCAGATCCTGCTGGAGTATCTGTTCCTCTATTCGGTTTTGCGGTTCGTGATCGAATTTTTCCGGAATGACGAACGGGGGTTCGTGTTCTACGGGCTCCTCTCGACCTCCCAATTCATCGCGGTTCTGACCATCCTCGGATCCGTCGCCGTATTCTGGTTCCTGCGGCAGCGGTCCGAAAACCTGGCCGCCGATTAGGCGGAAACCAGACCGATTCCATGCATTCATGGATAACCGTCTGAAATCGAGCGAACGGGACCGGACCTGGAACGTGGAGCAGCACGCGGCCGGGGTCCGGCTGGACCAGTTTCTGGCCGAACGAATCCCGGGCGAGAGCCGCTCTCAAATCCAGAATCGTATCCGCAACGGCGAAGTACGCATTCATGGCGAGCGGGTAAAGACGGGATACCGCATCCGGCCCGGCGACCGGATCGAGCTGCGGATGCCCGAACCGCAGGCGGACGCCCCGTTCCCCGAAAACATCCCGCTGGAAATCCTCTTCGAAGACGGCGATCTGGCTGTCATCAACAAGGCCGCGGGAATGGTCTGCCACACCGGGGCCGGGATCCGTTCGGGAACCCTCGTCAACGCCCTGCTTTACCACTTGGGACCGCTGGAAGCCGGCGATCCTTCCAGGCCGGGCATCGTACACCGGTTGGACAAGATGACGAGCGGAGTCATGCTTGTCGCCAAAAACGCCCAGGCTCATCGCCACCTCTCCCGGCAGTTCAAGGATCGCGAAGTCCGCAAGGAATACGCGGCCCTGGTTCACGGCCACCCGTCGCCGGAATCGGGAACCATCGACCTTGCGCTGGGCCGGGACCCGGGAAACCGGACAAAAATATCGCCGAGGGCCCGTCGAAAGCGGACGGCGGTCACCCATTATGCGGTCGAGCGCGGCTATGGCCCGCTCACCCTGCTTGCGGTCCGCATCGACACCGGAAGAACGCACCAGATACGGGTGCACCTCGCCCAGAAGGGGCATCCCGTCGTCGGCGATTCCGTCTACGGGCCGAACCGGAACCGCGGCCTTCCGCCGGGACTCGCCAAGGCGGCGGACGAAATGAACAGGCCCTTTTTGCATTCCCGGCAGCTGACTTTCCGGCATCCCCGCTCCGGAGCGGTCCTGTCTTTTCGGGCCCCTTTCCCGCCCGAACTCGAGCGGTTCCTCTCCATCCTGGGAAAATGGAGCCGTGCCGCCGGGGAGAACCAGCTGCCTTGACTCCTCCCGGCCCCAAACATATAATGGTCGAGGATTAGCCTTAATCCCTTTAAGCATAAAGGAATAGAATGTCTTCTCGAATTTTTCCGATCTGCCTGATCCTGCTGGCAGGATGCGTGCTCCTGGCTCCCCTTCCGACTCAAAACCTCGCCGGGCAGAGTGTCCCGGCCAAAAAATCCACAGTGGATCCCCAGTTGCCGCCGAGGATGTCGGATCAGACGTACCGGATCAGCGTCGACCTGGTGAACGTGCTCTGTTCGGTTTTCGACAGGGGCACCAATGCGTTCGTGACCAACCTCACGCGGGAGGATTTCGCGGTTTTCGAGGACGGCAAACAGCAGGAGGTCAAGAATTTCGCCCGCGAGACCAACCTTCCGCTGACCATCGCGATGCTGATCGACACCAGCAGCAGCGTGGCCCCCAAACTCAAATTCGAACAGGAGGCCGCGACCAGCTTTTTCCAGAGCGTCCTGCGGGAAAAGGACCGCGCCATGCTGATGCAGTTCGACACCGGCGTCACCCTGCTCCAGGATTTTACGGGAGATCCCAATAAGCTGGCCCGGGAAATCCGCAAACTGAGGGCCGCGGGCGGGACCTCCATGTTCGACGCCATTTATATGGCCTGCGACGAGAAACTGATCCGGGAAACCGGAAGAAAGGCCATCATCATCCTGTCCGACGGGGACGATGAATCGAGTTCCGTGAGCCACGGCGCCGCGCTGGAAATGGCGCTGCGCGCGGAATCCACGATTTTCGCCATCAGTGTCACCAAGGGTGGCTTTTTCGGAGTCGAAGATTCGCCGCGAGGCGATGCCGTACTGAAGGAACTGACGAGGGAAACGGGGGGAAGGGTGTTTTTCCCGTTCAAACTCGACGAACTGGAGGACGCGTTCCGTCAGATCAACCAGGAACTGAGAAGCCAGTACAATCTCGGCTACTATTCGACAAACGCTGCGAGAGACGGGAGTTACCGGAAAATCGAGATCAAAGTCTCGGAGAGGGGTCTGCGCCCCAACCATCGAAAGGGATACTACGCGCCCGGCAGTTAGAGCTGCCCGATTCCCCCGGCTTGAGGATGCCGGGGGGCATCGCCGTCGTTAAGCCACCAGATTTTCCTGCCGGGATTCCAGCATGCTCCGGACAAAGTCCAGCTGGTCCGGATCCAGGGTCTCGTTCGCCAGCACGTCTTCAATCAGTTTTTCGGGATTGCCGTCGAAGAACCGCATCGTGACGTCATGCACCACGTTGCGGGTCGCCTGCCTCCGCGACAGCAGAGGCCGGAACAGGAAGGCTCTCCCGGACCGCGTGTGCGCCAGCGCACCCTTGTCTTCGAGGATTCCCATGAGTGTGAGGATCGTCGTGTACGCGACCGGTTTGGATTGCGACATGATCTCGCACACATCCTTGACGGTCGCCGCACCCAATCCCCAGATCACCTTCATGATCTGCAGTTCCTGGCGCGTTAGAATGATCGAATTAATGTCCTTCTTCATGCCCCCTCCAGCTTGAACGAATGAGCAGCCGGTCTATCCCTCAATTGCCTATACTCCACGCGATTTCGGGAAGTTACACGACGTAAAAATATATGTTCCCGAATCCCGGAAATGCGCGCTTCTGGTCGATTTGCAAGACGGAAATGCCTGTAAATTCATTGGATGGTCCTGCCCGGCCCGGGGTTCAAAAAAAATCGAGGATTTTCGCTCCCGGCACGACGCCTGCCGGCATCAATTCATGCGGAAATCGGCAGCGGATAGGGTAAGATGGTGGCCGTGAAACAGACCATCGTCATCCATCATCACGAAATCAACCTCAAAGGAAAAAACCGCGGATGGTTCGAAAACCACCTGTTGCGGCACATCGCCGCGGTCTTCAAGGGCATTCCGGCGGGCCCGGTTCAGAATTTTTCCGGGCGCGTGCTGCTGCCGCTCAGGCCGGATTCCCCTCGGGAACAAATCGTCCGCAGGCTCAGGACCGTCTTCGGGATCGCCAATTTCGCCGTGGCCCTGGAGGTGGAAGCCGAGATGGGCGCCTTGAAGTCGGGACTGGAAGCCCTGATTCCAGAGATCCCGTTCGGGACTTTCAAGATAGACGCACGGCGCGGGACCAAGGATTTCCCTCTCGATTCGCAGCAACTGAACCGCGAACTGGGCGCTTTCGTGCTGGAGCGCACGGGAGCGGCCGTCCGCATGGACAGTCCCGACGCCGTGTTCTTCGTGGAGATCGCCGGCGGCCGGGCCTTCCTGTACCGCTCCAAAATTCCGGGCGCGGGCGGACTTCCCTCCGGAACCGGCGGCAAGGTTCTCTGCCTTATTTCGGGCGGCATCGACTCCCCGGTGGCGGCCTACCGGATGATGCGGCGCGGGTGCCGCGTCCACTTCGTTCATTTCCACAGCTATCCGCATACGACCGTGGAATCCCAGGAAAAGGTCCGGCGCATCCTGCGCCTCCTCACCCGGTATCAGCTGGAATCGCACCTGCATCTCGTGCCGTTTGCCGACCTGCAGCGAGCGATCGTCGCCTACGCCCCGCCGCCGCTGCGCGTGGTTCTCTACCGGCGGTTCATGATGCGCATCGCGGAATCGCTGGCCCACCGGGAAAAAGCGAAGGCGCTCGTGACCGGCGACAGCCTGGGACAGGTGGCAAGCCAGACCCTCGAAAACATTCGAACGATATCCTCGGTCGTTTCCCTGCCGGTCTTCAGGCCCCTCATCGGGGACGACAAAGAGGAGATCATCCGGACCGCCCGCGAGATCGGCACCTACGAAACCAGCATCCTAGCCGACCAGGACTGCTGCTCCCTCTTCATTCCGAAGCACCCCGAAACCATGTCCGGCATCGAACAGGCGGAACAGGCGGAAAGCGCGTTGGATGTCCCGCAACTCGTCGACGCCGCCCTGGCGGGGTCCACCCACGAGATCCTGGAGCCGGATTTTCCGACGCAACCCGATTTCCAGCCGTGAGCCTCTCCCTGCATATCACGGACAGGGATCCGGCCACGAATTAACACGAAATTCACGAAATGCGTAGCTATCCTTTGTGAAGTGAAACGTGGACACCCACCGACCCTGGGCCAATAATTCATTCTTGACTTTGTCAATCATTTTACTAATGTTTAACCGGTCATTGGGAATGTTCCGGATGAAAGGAATTGGCGCAAGTATGGATAAAGAAAAAGAAAGCTACGGAATGGGAACGCTGGCACTGCATGCCGGACAGGAGCCGGATCCTGCAACCCTCTCCTGCGCCGTGCCGATATACGCTACGAGCAGCTACGTTTTCAAAAGCACCGAACACGCGGCCAATCTGTTTTCGCTCAAAGAACCGGGCAATATCTATTCGAGGCTGATGAATCCCACGAACGACGTTTTGGAGAAGCGGTTGGCGGCGCTGGACGGCGGGATCGGCGGGCTCACATTCGCGAGCGGTTCGGCGGCGATTACGGCGGCCATACTGACCCTGGCGCACTCCGGTCAGAATTTCGTATCCTCCACGAGCCTCTACGGCGGAACGTGGACGTTATTCTCCCAGACCTTCAAAAAGCTCGGAATCGAAGTCCGGTTTTTCGACCCGGACCACCCGGAGCGGATTCCGGGCCTGGTCGACGGCAACACGCGGCTCGTCTATATCGAATCGATCGGCAACCCGAAGAACGATGTGCCCGACTTCGAGAAGATCGCCGGCATCGCACACCGTCACGGCCTGCCGCTCTTCGTCGACAACACGGTGCTGACGCCGATGCTCTTCCGCCCCATCGAACACGGCGCGGACGTGGTCGTCTACTCGACCACCAAGTTCATCGGAGGGCACGGGGTGCACGTCGGTGGAGCCATCGTCGACAGCGGCAGGTTTCCGTGGGCGGACGAAACGGCGAAGTGGCCCGAATTCACCGCCCCGGACGAAGCCTATCACGGCATGGTGTTCACCCAGGCGCTGCGGCCGCTCGGCAACCTGGCCTACATCCTGCACGTCCGGACCCACTGGCTGCGGGACACGGGCGCCTGCATGAGCCCGTTCGCGGCGTTCCTGTTCCTTCTCGGGCTCGAAACGCTGCACGTCCGGATCGAGCGCCACGCCTCGAACGCCCTGGCGCTGGCCCGATGGCTCGAAAAACACCCGTCCGTCCTCTGGGTAAACTACCCCGGTTTGGAAAGCCACCGGCACCACGAGCTGGCCCGGCGGTATTTAACCCGCGGGGCCGGCGCCATCCTCGGGTTCGGAATCCGCGGCGGCCGCGGGGCGGGTGTCCGGTTCATCGACAGCGTAAAGCTGGCCAGCCACCTGGCGAATATCGGCGACGCGCGGACCCTGGTCATTCATCCCGCTTCCACCACGCACTCGCAGCTGTCGGAAGAGGAGCAGGCGGAGGCGGGGGTCACGCAGGAATACATCCGCGTGTCCGTCGGCATCGAAGACATCGAGGATATCCGAAATGATTTCGACCGGGCGCTCCGGGCGTCCGGGACCGGGGAAGGGACATAGGCTCGGGCGATGAATCCGGACATATTTCAAAGCAGCGACAGCATCCGCTCCTCGCGGCCGCTGAAATACGTGCGCACCTTCACGTCCGGCGAACCTCTCCGGCTGGAGTTGGGGGGGGAGCTCGAAAACGTGACCGTGGCGTATGAGACCTACGGCCGGCTGAACGCGGCGAAAGACAACGCGGTACTGATCTGCCACGCGCTCAGCGGGGACTCGCACGTAGCCCGGCACGAAGCGGAAGACGACCCCGGCTGGTGGGACATCGCCGTGGGTCCGGGGAAGGCGATCGACACGAACCGCTATTTCGTCGTCTGCCCCAACGCCCTGGGCGGGTGCCGGGGGACCACGGGCCCGAACGACATCAATCCCGCCACCGGGAAGCGGTACGGCGCCGATTTCCCGACCATCACGGCATCCGACATCGTCGGGGCGCAGCGGCGCCTGATCGACCACCTGGGCCTGCCGCGCCTCCTCGCCGCCGTCGGCGGCTCCATGGGGGGGCATCAGGTCCTGACGTGGGCGATGCGCTATCCAGAGCGTCTCGCGGGCGCCGTGACGCTTGCCTCCTGCGCCCGGCTGTCGACGCAGGCCATCGCCTTCGACGTCGTGGGCCGCAACGCGATCCGCCGGGACGCGAACTTCGAGGGAGGCCAGTACCTCGACAGGGGCGTTTCTCCGGCCGCCGGGCTCGCGCTGGCGCGCATGCTGGGGCACATCACCTACCTCTCGCCCGAATCCATGCGGGAGAAATTCGAAAAAGACCGCCTGCAGCCGCGGGAATTTGCCACGGAATTCGAAAAGAAATTCAGCGTCGGGTCCTATCTCGCCTATCAGGGAGACAAGTTCGTGGAACGCTTCGATCCAAACAGCTATATCGAGTTGTCGCTGGCGATGGACCTTTTCGACATCGGGAGGAACGCCGAGGAGCTCAAGGCCAGCCTCTCGCAGGCGCGATGCCGCTGGCTGATCGTCAGCTTCACCAGCGATTGGCTCTTCCCCCCGGAGCAGTCGCGGGAAATCACCAACGCGCTCATCGCACTCGGCCGGAGCGTGAGCTACTGCAACGTGGAAAGCCGATGCGGCCACGACGCGTTCCTGCTGCCCGATAATCTTCCGGTATACGGCGAACTGATGCGCGCCTTCCTGAACAACGTCCACGAAGATCCCCCGCTGACGCCGTGCGACGACGGCTACGACTCCCACGGGCCCGCCAGCATCTTCGGGGCGCTGCGGAGCCCCCGTCTCGATTACGACCAGATCGTGGGTCTCATAGGTCCGGACTCCAGCGTGCTCGACCTCGGCTGCGGCCGGGGGTCCCTGCTGGTAAAGCTGCGCGAGAACGGGAACCGGAAGCTCATGGGCCTCGAATTGAACCAGGAGGACGTCGTGACCTGCCTCGAGCGGGGCATGGATGTCGTCCAGGCCGACCTGAATTCCGGCCTGGCTCCCTTTTCGGATGCCCAGTTCGACTACGTGGTATTGTCGCACACCCTCCAGGCGGTCCGGGACGTGGAGCGGTTGATCGGGGACATGCTGCGCGTCGGCCGCCGGTCCATCGTCAGCTTCCCGAATTTCGCCTATCACAGGCTGCGCACGATGCTCTTCGAACAGGGCAGGTCCCCGGTGTCGCCGGGGCAGCTGCGCCACGCATGGTACAACACGCCCAACATCCGTTTCCTCACCATCTCGGATTTCGAGGCGTTCTGCGACGAACGCGGCATCCGGATTCACCGGCGCATCGCCCTCGACACCGAAGAGGGCCGCGTGGTAACCGGCGAGGCCAATTTGAAGGCCGACATGGCCATCTTCGTCATCAGCGGGTAGAACCGCACGGAGTGGAGACATGGTTTCACAGAAGTGCCAGTACGCAATCCGGGCGACTTTCGAACTGGCCAGGAGGCAGGGCCAGGGACCCGTGAAAATCGGCGAAATCGCGGAGGCGCAGTCGATCCCGCCGCGCTTTCTCGGCGGCATCCTGAACCAGCTGCGCGGGGCAGGCTTCGTCCGCTCGCGGCGGGGCGCGGAAGGTGGATATTATCTCACCCGCCATGCCGATAAGCTATCCGTGGGAGAGATCATACGGTTTATCGAGGGCCCGCAGGTGCCGGTGGCCTGCATGGATGAAAAGGGAGCGGCCGGATGCCCGCAGCAGGGACGCTGCGTCTTCCTTCCCATGTGGCGGCGCGCCTCCGAGGCCGCGTCAAACGTCTATGACCGGGTGAGTTTTCAGGATCTGCTCCGCGAGGAAAGCACCCTGAACAACGGGGCTTTTATCAGCTACTGCATCTGAGCCGCAGAACCCGGGTCCGCGGGCACCTCGGCGCTTTGAAAACCGCCTCTGACGATCTCATATTATCCGTGTGCATGACGAATTCGGGAGGCCTGCGGATCTTTCCCGGAGGAGGAACGGGTGCAACCAAAGGACTGAATCCGCATCGGATACTGTGGTGAATCGAGATGGCCGATTTGAAGATTCGTGCGCGTTCCGGAAGTGTCACGGAGGTCCTGGACTGGTTGCGCTTCAGGGAACTGCCGTCCATCAACATGCCTTCGTGGCGGTTCCCGAAGTGGCTTCGCTGGTCGCTGCTGGGGTGCCTGGCGGCGGGGGCGATGCT
Source organism: uncultured Acidobacteriota bacterium (assembly GCA_964613495.1). Taxonomy (GTDB): domain Bacteria; phylum Acidobacteriota; class UBA6911; order UBA6911; family UBA6911; genus UBA6911. The sequence goes on from CAZTHE010000105.1 coordinate 9,460, forward strand.
GTATGAACTGCGCACCTCGGCACTGCAGTCGCGCATCCTGTCCGGCTTTGCGCGCAAGATGTCCTACGCCGTCGGCGACGGGCCGAGCCCCAACATCGTGTTCCCCAAACACGGCCCGTTCGACGTCCGCGCGGGCTATGCCCTGATTCCCGGCTTCGAACGCAGGCTCGCAGCCGACGGCTTCCGCGTCACGCAACAGGCGCGCTTTTCCGACGATCTCGAGCGGGCGACCCGCTGGGGGATCCTCCCGCCCTATGCCGAGCGCACCTCCACGGAACTGACGATTCGCGGGATGGACGGGCAGCCTCTGTTCCAGGCCCCGGTGGCCGGCTACGCATTCAACAGCTTTGAGGAAATCCCGCCGCTGGCCGTAAAGAGCCTCCTCATCATAGAAAACCGCGAACTCAGCGAGCCGGCCGACTCGCGCACGAATCCGGTCGTGGACTGGGACCGGCTGGCGAAGGCGGCCGTCCTGTACACCGGGCACAAGCTCGGACTGCCGGTCCCGGTGGAAGGCGGCAGCACGCTGGCGACGCAAATGGTGAAATACCGGCATTCGTACGACGGCAAAACGGATTCCGCCCTGGCCAAACTGCGCCAGATGACCAATGCGAGCCTGCAGGTGTACCACCGGGGTCCGGACACCCGCGAGGAGCGCCGGCGGATCATCCTGGATTATCTGAACTCGATTCCGCTGGCCGCGGCGCCGGGGTATGGCGAAATACACGGCATCGGCAACGGGCTGCACGCCTGGTTCGGCCTGCAACTGCACGACGTGCGGCACGCGCTCTCGATGCCCGACGACCACCCCGGGAAGGCCGGGGCACTCAAACACCTCCTGGCATTGATGTGCGCCGTGAAGGCCCCGAGCTACTATCTCGTGCGAAACCGCGACGCCCTCGACGCCCGGGCGCGCTATTTCGCGCGCATGCTCGCCAATGCGCAGGTGATCTCGAAGGAATTTTCGGATCGCGTGGCCGCGGCCCCGATCCGCTTCGAGTCCCGTCCCCCGAAACGCGCCATGAGCTCCTACGCCGAGAGCAAGGCCGTCAACGATATCCGCTCGAAGCTGGTGACCCGGCTCGGTCTCCCGGGGCTATACGAACTGGACCGTCTCGACCTCGAGGTCGAGAGCACGATCCACCCCCGGCTGCAGCATAGCGTCGCCGCGCTGTTCGAGAAGCTGCACGACCCCGCCTTTCTCGACGAGGCCGGCCTTCGCGGCGAGCGGCTCCTCGCAAGAGGCGATCCCTCCAGGGTGATTTACGGGATGATGCTGTACGAAAAAACGCCGGACGGCAACATGCTGCGCGTCGTGACCGACAGCCTCAACGCCCCCTTCGACATCAACACCGGCATGAAGATGCAGCTCGGGAGCACGGCCAAGCTGCGCGTGCTGGTGAACTACCTCGACGTCGCCGCCTCCCTGCATGCGACGCTCGCCGGCGCGGACGACGAAGCGCTGCGCGGGATGGTTGACGGAGCGCGCGACCCTATCACGCTGTGGGCGGCGGAGACGCTTCTCGCGAACCGGGGCATCGGGATCGACGCATTTCTCGCGCTGGCGATGGACCGGGAGTATTCGGCGAACCCGGGAGAAGTCTTCTTCACGGGCGGCGGCGCGCATGCCTTCCGGAACTTCGATTCGCGGGACGACGGGAGAACCGTTACCATCCGCGAAGCCACGGTGCGTTCGGTAAACCTCGCCTACGTGCGCCTGATGCGCGACCTGGTGCGCTATTACGAAGCCCGGCTGCCGTACGATACGCAAGGCGTCCTGGCGGATCCCGGCCATCCCGAACGGCGCAGGATGCTCGGGGAATCGGCCGACCAGGAATCCCGGTTTTTCCTCCTGCAGGCTTACAGGAAGTTCCGGAAGCTCCCGCAGCGGGAGATCGTATCCGGGCTGCTCGGGCAAAACGCCGGTTCGCCCCGGCACCTGGCGATACTCTTCTACGCCTGGCACCGCGGAGCGGACGAAACGGCCCTGGCGCGGTGGCTCGAGCGTCACACAAAGACGGCGGATCCCGAAATGGCGCGGCGCATGGCGAAGGCTTACGGCAACCCGGATCTGACTCCGTCCGACACCGGCTACCTGCTGGGCATACACCCGCTGCGCGTATGGTGCGCCGGCATGCTCGCGCGGGATCCGTCGATGGGGTGGGACCGAATCCTGAAGGAAAGCGCGGAAGCGCGCCGAATGTCCTCTGCGTGGCTGTTCCAGTCCCGGAACCGTACGGCCCAGGAGCGGCGCCTCCGGGTCCGCTTCGAACAGGACGCGTTCGTGCGGATCGCGGCCGAATGGAAACGCCTGGGATTCCCTTTCGACCGGCTGGTGCCCTCGCTCGCCACCGCCCTCGGCAGTTCGGGAGACCGGCCCGAGGCGCTGGCCCAGCTCATGGGCATCCTGGTGAACGACGGGAAACGCATGCCGTCCACCCGGATGGTGGAACTCCGGTTCGCAAAAGGAACGCCCTACGAAACCGCCCTGGAACCGGCCCGGTCGCCCGGCGTGCGGGTAATCCCGCCCGCGGTCGCACGCACCGTGCTTCCCGTGCTGGCGCAGGTCGTGCAAAGCGGCTCCGCCGCGCGGCTTTCCGGGGCCTACCGCATCGGAGACCGGCCGCTGATCGTGGGCGGGAAGACCGGATCCGGGGACAACCGGCTCGACACGGTCGGCCGCTGGGGACAGAGAACCTCCTCCCGGTCCCTGGACCGCACCGCCGTCTTCGCCTTCTACCTGGGGGACCGCTACTTCGGCGTCCTCACCTCCTTCGTCCCGGGCAAGGACGCTTCGGAGTACGGGTTTACCAGTTCCCTGCCCGTCGCCCTCCTGAAGATGCTGTCCCCGGACATCCAGACGCTGTGGCAGGAGAGCCCCGGGGCCGCCCGCAAGGAACTGACGCTTGCGTCAAACGCCGGGGCCGCCGCCGGGAGCGCTCCGATGGCGCCGGCCGCTCTCGCGAGACGAGGCAAGATTTAGGATTTTAGATTTTTGATCGCGGGACGGTTCGGGCCTTCCGCCCGGGATCCGGCCAGGCGGCTCAGCCGTTCCCACTCCCCGTCGGCTTCCCTCTGGATGGCGTCGATCTCGTCTTCGTTCAGGTGCCGGAACCGCCCCTGCCTGGAAAGGTATTCCCGCACCGGCAGCCTCCGCGGCTCGCGATTGATAATGACCACCTTCCCGTTTTCCACTTCATACAGCGGAAAGATGTTGGTCTCCACCGCGAGAATGGACAGTTCCGGCGAGAGATCCGACGCCGTCCGCCACCCGGTCGGACAGGGCGTCAGCAGGTGAATGAATTTCGTCCCGCGGATGCTCATCGCCCGCCGGACCTTGCGCAGCAGGTCCTCGGGGAACCCGATGCTCGCCGTGGCGGAATACGGGTTGTAATGGGCGGCCATGATCTGCATGATGCCCTTCTTCCGCCGCGGATTGCCGCGGGGCGTGGTTCCGGTCCAGGCATAGGAAGGGGTCGCGGAACTCACCTGGATACCCGTATTCATGTACGCCTCGTTGTCGAGGCAGACGTAAAGGATGTCGTCGTTGTTCCTGGCGACACCGGAAAGCGACTGCAGCCCGATATCGAAGGTCCCGCCGTCTCCCGCAAAGGCCACGACCCGGATGTCGTCCTTCCCCTGGATCTTCAAGGCGTTCGAAATGCCGGCAGCCGTCGGCGCGGCTATTTCAAACGCCGAATGAAACGTGGCAACGCCGTACGCGGTGACCGGGTACACGCCCCCGATCGAGCCCTCGCAGGACGGGACGATCACGGCGATGGTTTTGGGGCCCATCGCCTGCAGAACCAGCTTCATGCCCGTCGCGAGCCCGCACCCGGGGCACGCCGCGTGGCCCGTCCTCAGATAATCCGGGCCCGGGCCGGGCCGGTTTGCGGAGGATCCGTTCACCGCGTCAATTCCCTTCATCGTTCATGATCCATTCCGGCGCATCGACCGGGCCCGAGGCCTCCAGCGTTCCGAGCGCGATGCCCCGAACCGTCTCGGGCGTGATATCCGTTCCGCCGACGCCGGCGATATAGCCGTAGATCCAGGGGCGGTCCGGCGAATGAACCAGGGCCGCCCTCAACTCCTGGCAGAAGATGCCGCCCCCGCCCACGGAAAAATTCCGGTCCAGCACGGCGATCTTTTGCTTTCCCCTCAGCGCTTCCTGAACCGCGCGGACCGGGAACGGCCGGAAAAGCCGGAGTTTCAGCAGTCCCACCCGGTGACCCTCCTCGCGCAGGCTCCGGACCGCGACTCTGGCCGTGCCCGTCATCGATCCTTCCGTCACGATCACGACGTCCGCGTCGTCGGTCATGACGGTCTCCAGAATCCCGTATCCCCTGCCGAAAATCCCCCGGAACTCGCGGTCTACGTCCGCCGCGACGTCCTCTACGGAATGCATGGCCTCCTCTGCGGAATGCTTGTAATGCCGGTAGAATTCCGACGTCACCACGGGCATCAGGAAGCCGGGCTTCCCGACGTCGAACCTGTGCGGGAGATCCAGCGGCGGCAGGAAAGCGTCCACCGCCTCCTGCTCCGGGACGTCCACCGGCTCCACGAAATGCGAAACGAAAAACGCGTCCGTGGCGATCATGGCGGGGAGAAAGACCTGCTCGGCGATCCGGTAGGCCTGCAGCACCGTATCCAGGGCCTCCTGGCCGTTTTCGCAGTAGAACTGGATCCAGCCCGTGTCGCGCTGCGAAAGGCTGTCCAGATGGTCCGCCCAGAATCCCCACGGGGCCGAAATGATCCGGTTCACGTTCACCATGACGACCGGAACGCGGCAGCCGGCCGCGAAATGGAGCATCTCGTGCATCAGGGCGAGCCCCTGCGAGGACGTGGCCGTGAACGTCCTCACCCCGGTGAGCGATGCCGCGATGCAGGAAGCCATCGCGGAGTGTTCCGATTCCGTCCGCATCATGATTCCCCGGATCCTGCCCGAAGCCTCCCAGGCCGAAAGCCGCTCGTAAATGGACGTCTGCGGCGTGATCGGGTAGGCGGCAATCAGCGGCGTACGGCTGAGACGCACGGCATGGGCGACGGCGTCGTTTCCCGACAGGAAGTCCTTCATGGCCGCCCCTCCATCGCGATGGCGCCGCGCGGGCAGGAGCGCGCGCACGTGCCGCACCCCTTGCAGTGCAGCAGATCCACGGTCCTGGTTCCCCGGCCGGGATCGATGGCGATGGCGCCTTCGGGGCAGAAATAGAAGCAGTTGGCGCAGGCGTTGCAGCG
>CAZTHE010000106.1:0-14589 GCA_964613495.1 uncultured Acidobacteriota bacterium
TTCTGGTGACGGCCTCTTGGTTGTGGCCAGAGGCCAGGCTGTGAAATCCGTGGCTTTCTCTCAGGCTCTGATCAACCGGCCGCTCGCAGGAAGGGTGGGGCCACGGATTACACGGAGAAAAAATACTTTTATAATCTGTGAAATGCGTGGCTCTCGCTATTGCGCAATTCGGATTGTGGCGCCGGAACTGTAGGCCGAGAATTCCGGCGCGTACATCGGCTGCACCGTGGCGGGCGCGACCTTGAACGTGCCGGCCGTCGCCGCGCGGATCCGGTACTTGAACGTGTACTCCCCCTGCGGCAGACGCTCGAAGAAAAAGTTCGTGCCCGAGTCCCGTATCTCCTCGTACCAGCCGATCCCCAGATCCCATTTGTGTTTTGACAGGTTGCTCGACGGCTCGAATCCCGCGCCGCGCGGGTCGCGCAGGTGGACATATTCCATCGGGTGCCGGCTGGTCAGGGACAAATGGACCTCCACTTCGTCGCCCGGGGCCAGCGCCGCGCCGTCCCGCAGCGGCTGCAGCTCGAACGCCTTGCCCGTATTCACCCGCTTGAAATAGGAGCGCGTCAGGCGCAGGTAGTCGCCGCGCTCCTCTTCGGGCAGCCGTTCGGTGGAGAAGTGCCACGTGGCCGAGGCCAGCAGGTAGCCCTTGCTCGTCTTCTCTACCGTCACGGAGGACGTCGAGGCCGGATCGACCTTCTCCCCGGGGATGACGACCTGGTTCTTCTTCCCGGTGTATTTGTCCGGTTCGAACACGAAGGTGGTTTTCTGGTTGCCCACCGTAACGGTCGCGTCCTCGCGAATGCCCAGCTGTTCCGTCTTCTTCAGGTAGTGCGCCAGCGAGTAGATCACTTCGGCCGTGGCGCGCGTCGACTTCCAGTGGTTCAGCTTCTTGTTGAGGAAGACCCAAAGCACCATGCCGTCGAGTTTCGGATCCTCCGGGATCAGTTCCATGTCGGTGCGGATGGCGAAGGCGTGCGTCTCGATCGTGTCGTTGTACCAGAGCCAGCTGCGGTCTTCCGGCGCCCAGAAGGTGCCCTGATCCTCGGCCGTTTTCGCGGAATCCATCACGCTCTCCCACACGAGGATCGCGTCCTTCGGCTGTTCCATGCGCTTCAGCGTGAGCGCGAGATACCCTTTCAGGTACGGGCTGTGCCGTCTCCAGTGCTTGAAGCTGAAATCCAGCATCTTTGTACGCTCGGCGGGCGTGAAGGTGTTTTCATACCAGGAAGCGTCCGGATAGTTCGACAGGACATAGTTGATGAAGGTGACGAACTCCCAGCCGGCGTCCTGATTCATCATGTTCCGGACGATCTCGTCGAGATAGTGCCGGTGCATGTAGTTCCAGGCCTGCAGCACCGTGTCCCGCGGCACATCGACGCCGAACTCCAGGGCCTTGGAGAAGCCGTAGAGGATGTAGAGCGTCATGTAAGGGGACGGCGGGCCGCCGGCGAACCAGGGGAAGCCGCCGCTGGACGTCTGCGCCTGGCGCAGCTTGGCCAGCGACGTTTGGCGCTGCGCCTTCGCGATGCGCGAGTCGAGCACGTTGATCAGGTCGGTTGCGTCGGCGTCGCCGCCTTTGGCCATCCGCAGCCACGGCGTCTCTTCCAGCGCCATCTTCCGGTTCGGGTCCTGCGCGTCCCACTGCTCCAACTGCGTCTGCCGAGAGGAGAATTCTTTCGCCATTCGCTCGACGGCGGGGTACTGCCGGTAGAGCGACGTGAGGATGCCCGTCGAGACGAAGCGGTTGAGCGTCTGTTCGGTGCACTCGTAGGGGTAATTCACCAGGTAGGGCAGCGCCGAAAGCACCGAATAGAAGAGCTGCGAATCGAGCGTCACCACCATCTGCTCGTCGATGCGCGTCGGGTCGTCGTCGCGCGCCAGGTCCTCGAAGCGCATCACGCGCCGGCCCGGGTCGCGCAGCGTGACGAAGCGCGATTGCGCCAGGTGCATCCGGCCGGGCAGAATCGGGATCGGGCGCAGTTCGCCGTCCGAGAAGTCCCCGGAGATCGCCGTGACCTTGAAGGCGATCTGTCCCACTTTCGACGGGGTCTTGACCGGGAAGGTCAGATTCGTCCCGCCGTTTGCGGGAACGGTGAACGGCTTGCCGCCGGCATCGGATCTGGCGAGGCCGAACTGAGACAGGATGCTCTGATCGGTTGCCGTGTCGATGATGTCAAAATCGAGAGTCCCCCTCAGCTCCTTGTCGGAGGCGTTATTGACGACGACCTTCAGCCCGGCCTGGTCGCCCTCGCGCAGGAAGCGCGGCAGATAGGGCCGCACCATCAGCTCTTTCACCGTTTTCGCCTCTCGCGTGACCGAGCCGGATTTCAGATCGCGCGTGACGGCGTGCACCCAGACGTTCCAGGAGGTGACGGAATCCGGGACCTTGAATTCGAAGGTGACCGACCCGTCGGCGCCGGTGAGCAGGTGGGGTTCCCAGAAGGCGGTCTCGCTGAAGTCGCTGCGGAGTTCGACGGTTTTGGCGGGTGCTGCAAACCCTGCCTCCGCTTTATCCCTGCTGGTAAAACCTGCGACACCGCCGGCTACTTTGATCAAATCCATGGCATTTGAGGCGGCAGAGGGAAGTTCCTGAGCCTTTTCATCGGCCATGGACGCGGAGCGTGTCACGATTCCGACGGCACTGGACGCTTCAAGCAACATGCCGCTCTTGAATCTCCTGCCCGGGCCGCCGATGCCGTATCCGTCCAAAAACTGGACTCGGTCTCTCGCAAACGAAGGCGCCGCAGGTCCGCGGCTGAAGCCGCCGCTTTCGATCCATTGCAGATTCGCCTGGCCGAGATTGGCGCGCGCCTGCACGGAGCGTCCCCGGTAAGGGTACAATCCCAGCGGATTGGCCGGCGAATGGGGCACGAACGAGTCGAGGCTGCGGTCGTACATGTAGGCCAGAAGTTCGGCGGCCGGCACCGCGACGTCCTTTCCCGCGGGGCCGGAGACCTTGACGCTCCATTTCTCCTGCTGCCCGGGACGGAGCCGGTCGCGGAAGGTCGAAAATTCGACCTTCAGCTCCTTGTTGTCCCAGGGAACCATAAGGGATTCCTGGAACGAGAGGACCTGGTGGTCGCGCAAGAGCGTCATGACGACGGCGATGCCGCCGCGGTCCGCTTCCGTGATCGGTATTTCAACCAGGGAAGAGTCGACGCCGGAGCGAATCTCCTGCCTTTTGAAGCATTTGCCGTCCCGGTAAATCTCGAAGACGGCCACCTGGTCCTTCAACCCGGAGTGGACCAGCACGCGCGCCGTTTCCCCGACTCTCGCGGAGTGAGTTTCGACCTGGAACAGGCCGGGCAGGGGGAGCCTCATGGACGGGGCGGCGACGACGAAGTTTTTCCGGAGCTCGCATTTCGCTCCGAAATCGTCGACGGTTTCATACACCAGCCGGTACGCTCCGGGCGCCAGTTTCGCGGCGGAGATCTTTCCTTCCCCGTTTTCCGGATGCGTGACGGTTCCGGATGCCCGGGTGGCGCCCTCGGCCCACCCGAGCAGCACGGCTTCCGTGTTGTAGTTATGGTCCCAGCGTTCGCGTTCCATGTCTCCCGGAGTCTGATAGCCGCGGCCGCGCTGAAATTCCTTCGGAACGAACAGCGGCTGATCCGCGGGGAGCAGCGTCTCGGCCGGCCCCTTCAGGGAAACGATGCGCCAGCTTCCTTTTCCCGCCCTGGGCGCGCCGTCCAGGCTTCTGCGGTGCACCGTGATCGCGATCGGGTCCTGATCCAGGAAGAACATCTTCTCCATGTTCGCCGAAGCCTCGACGGAGACGAAGCCGAGGCGGAACGAACGCTGCGCCGGGCGTGTCTCGCCGCCCTCGTCCGTCACATCCGCGGATACCGAGTAGCGATAGGAGATGTCTTTGTTTTTGCCCAGCCTATCGTCGATCTCCGGAGAAAAGTCGATGGAGAACGTGCCGTCTTCCTTCAACGAAGCGGTTCCGCTGGCCACCACCTGGGAGCGGGGCGAAGCGAAATCGAATCCGCCCCACCAGCAGTAGCCCCACCACCACGGGAACACCGGTTCGCGGCGGACCAGCCACTTGACCTGGCCGCTGGTGACCGGGAGGCCGAAATAATATTTTGCCTCGCCCTTCAGGCGGGCCGTCTGGTTGAGCCGCAGCGGTTCTTCGGGGTCCAGCATCTTGGCTTCGAACGTCGGCCGCTTGTATTCCTCGACCTGGATCCCCATCCCTCCGCCCGCGGAGCTGACGATCTGCCATCCCCCCAGGGCTCTTCCCGACGGGATAACGAACTCGCCGGATGCGGTCCCGAAACTGTTGGCCGTCACCGTCCTGGAGTCGACGTCCTCTCCGTTGATGTCCCTGAGCGTGACCGTGAACGTGCCGCCGGGCGACGTCTCGAACCGGGTCCGGTTCGCGCCGCTCTTATACAGCACCGCCTTCCAGAACAGTTTCTGCAGAGGCCGGTAGATGCTGCGGTCCGTGAAAAGCAGCGTCGAGGAGGAATCGGACTGCCGGTCCTGCCGGTAGGCATATAATTGCTGAGGGTCGAAAGCGACCTGCTCTCCCTTCCGGGCCACGAGGAAGTACTGGGCGTTCGGCCGCACCATACCGAACTCGACGAGGCCCCGCTCATCGGTGATCCCGGACTCCGCCCGCTGATGCCGCCGGTTATAGTCGAACCGGTACAGCATCACCTCCACGCCGGCCAATGCCTTGCCCGACGCGCCGGAAAGCACCGTGACCTCCGCTTCGGTCCCTTCATGCCGGGTGACCAGCACGAGGTCGCCGACGGTCATGTACAGGCCGAGGATCCTGTTGTCGGTTTTCCCGAAGCCCGGCCGGGCGGAGGCGACGATCAGGTACGTCCCCGCGTCTTTCAGCGGTGGAACCACGAAGGTCTTGTGCATCCGGTAATCGGGCGTTTCCGGCAGGGGCGCCTCCCACTGCCGGACCGGGGCATTTGCCGCCATGAGTTTTTGGAGTTCCCTGCCGGAAGGCAGGAGACTGTAATCGTCGGATGTCTCGATGGTTCGCAGGAGGTCGACCGCAAAGGCCCGGAAATAGATCTTCGCCAGGTTCTTGTGCGTGACGAGGAGGGATTTTTTCTGCGGATTGTCGTTCTGCATTCCGCCGAGGGCGTAATCGGGCGCCTCGATCTGTTTCTCGATGGCGAGGCAATGCTTTCCGCCGGGCGAATCCGGGAAAGCGCTTCTTCCCCGGATGGCGGTTTGGCGCGCGCGAACGAGCGAATCGGGGTCGCTGCCGCTGCGGACGAATTCCGCCAGCTGGGCCATGCCCTCGGCCCACCACGGGAAAGCCTCAAAGCCCGCCAGCCGCTTCTCCAGGTCGTCCTGGATGAGTTTCCGGTCTTCCGCTTCCTTGAAATGCCGATGCAGTTGCCGGCAGCGTTCCAGCCGGGCTTCCAGGGCGGCTTCCGCTTCCTTCTTCTGCGCATGCCGGTTTTCCAGGTCCGCCAGGATGAATGCGATTTTCTCCAGCGGATGCCGGGCGGGATCGACGAGGGAGATTTCACCCGGGCCGCCCGCCATCAGGCTCCCGAGGTTCAGGCGGAAGATCTCGTTGAGCTGGTCGGGCTGCCAGCCGTTGGTGTCGGCCAGCATGTCGACCCGCATGTAGGACACGGCGTCGCGCAGCGTGGGGCGTATCTCCTTTGGGTAGGTGTTCGGAATCAGGAATTCCTTCCATTCGGCGACGGGTTTTTCCAGCCTGTCGCGCACTTCCCAGACGGCCTCGAAGGCCTTCTGCGCCTCTTCGTAGATCTGGTCGCGCGTCCACGCCTTCAGGTCCACGGCGCCCTTCGTGTCGATCTTCTCGCGCGAGTTGATCTCCCAGGAATAGCCTCGGGCGTAGTTGACCAGCGCGTTCGCGTAATACAGGTTCAGGATGGAGGATCCCGTCAGGTCTTCCGGCCACGGCTGGTCTTTCAGGAAGCGGACCGACGTCTCGTAGCCGTGCAATGCCATGCGCACCTGGGTGTATCGGATCAGGCAGCGGGTCCACTCGGTGCCGTCCTTCGCCTCGCGGGCCTTTTCCAGCATCTTTTCCACGAGCGACGCTGCGGCCTCGTATTTCTGCTCCTTGACGAGCTTTTCGTAACTCTGCCAGCCTTTCATGAAATCTCCGTTCCATTCCGCCGGTTCGGCCTTCGGCTGCTGCGACGCCGTCTGTCCCGCGATGAAGCCGAAGCCCAGGATGATGAATAGTGAAAACAGGAGCGCAATCTTGGTTCGGGTCTGGATCATGGCCTTTCCGCCTCCGTGTATCTATTAGACGTCGTTCCTGAATCTTTTCTTAGGAAAAATTGTACCACCGGTTTAAGATTTCCCGGAAGCGCAGGACTGGGCTGTAACGATTCGCGAATTAACCCGCAGGTTGCGGATATAGCCGATGATCACCGCATTCATCACGGGATTGCTGATGTCGTTTATCGGGTCCATGGTGCCGACCGGCCCGATCGCGCTGATCGTCCTCAAGCGCGGACTGAGTCTTCAGAAGATGGGCGCCCTGGCGCTCGTGTCCGGCGCCGCCGTGGCCGAGGCCGGGTACGCGCTGCTGGCCTTTCTGGGGATACAGCTTGCTCTCTCCGCCTATCCGCTGCAGAGTTTCGTCCTCCGCATGGCGGCCGGCGGCATCCTGATCGGGTTTGCGATCTTCTGTTTTCTGGACACCCACGGGCACGGGCCGAAGGGCCGGCATGAGCCCAGGGTCCCCGATACGAGCCCGCAATACGCGGGGGCCAATTTCCTGCTCGGGCTGAGCATCGCCGGGCTGAATCCCACGTTCCTGGTGACGTGGGCGGCCGCGGTCGCGGTCGCCCGGGGGGCGGGATTGATCAACGGCTTTCACGTCGCGCCGGGGTTCGCGCTGGGCGTCATACTCGGACCGATCCTGTGGTTCTGGCTGCTGCTCAAGATCCTGATCCGGCACGTGGAGTACCTGAGCCCCGAAAGCCTGAAGAAGATCGAGCGGGTGCTGCCCTTCGTGCTGCTGCTCCTGGCAGGCATCATGCTCTGGCATGCATTCTCGCTGCTTCTCAACAATTCCTGAGGCCCGCGGCATCCGGGCATTTCCCCGTGATGCCGCGGCGGCCTTGGACTCGGCCTGCGCCCCGAAGGCCACGACCCGCACCTTGCGGATTTCCTTCTGGCGGGATCTCCGACGGCTCCAAATCGTTACGTCCGATGTTTTTGAAGGCAGGTGGGTATGAAATCTCTGATACTCAGGATCGGCTGGATGGCCTTGGCGGCGGTTTCCGCTCCGTGGCTTCCTGCACAGAATCCGGAAAACGTCAACGCCGCCGAAATGCTCAAAAAGCTGAAACCCTGACCCGCATTCCGTCGGCGCTTTTGCAGGCGGGATGAACGGTTCAGATGTGTCGGAAGCTCCGCGGACTGGCGTCCGGCGGACGCCGCGCTGTTGTGCCTGAATGCCCGGATGCGGTCTGCCCCGCTGCATTCACCGAATCCCGTCATCCTTCGATCCGCTACCGGCGGATTCCCCGGCATGATCCCCCGGGCCTGAGACAGGACCCCGATTCGGACCCGGTGCGGGGACCGGCGCAAACCCGTGAAATGGAAATGGCGCCCTGCGGTTTTTTTGCTAGAATCAGGCATTCGCCGCACGAAGGCGTCCCGGTGCGAGAAGCCGTGGATTCCGATGTCCGGCGTCCCGGGGAGGCAACCGGGAGAAAGCGGATCGTGACCAAAACGGAATTCGACTTTTACGGCGTGGGGGTCTGCGTCGAAAGCCCGGAAGAGCAATTCCATCTTTCGCTGGAGAACGATTTTTCCTACTTCCTCGCGCCGGCCGGCCGGCCCTGCCTCCGGATCGGCTTCGAGCGCTCCGATCCGGACTACGACCGGCTTCCGGAGCTCGCCTGCTCGCTGGCCACGCCCCGCAACATCTGCTTCAGCGATGGGAGCCTGACGTACATCGATTATTTCGGCAGAGGGCTGAACATATACGACAAGGCGTCGAACCGCTGCAGCATCGTCACGACGGATATCGAGCTGGCCCACGAAATCGCCTATCTGACGGTTCTCTCCCGTGTTTCGGAGGCTCTGGAAAAGAAGCGGCTGCACCGGATCCACGCGCTCGGGATAGAATCGGGCGGCCGGGGCGTCCTGATCCTCTTGCCCAGCGGGGGAGGCAAATCCACCCTGGCGCTCTCGCTGCTTCGGCAGGAAAATGCCTTTCGCCTCATTTCGGAGGATTCCCCGCTCCTGAGACGCGACGGCCGGCTGCTCCCCTTCCCGCTGCGCATCGGCGTACACCCGCAGAGCCTTCCGCCCGGTATCGAAGCGCGCTTCACGCTGCTCGACAAGCGGATCGAGTTCAGTTCGAAGATCAACATCGATGTCCGGCATTTTGAGAAAAAGATCTGTCGCGAGGCCGTTCCTGCCGCATTTCTTCTGCTGGGCACCCGCACCACGGGGCGGCAGGCCCGGATCGAGGAAGTTTCCAAAGGCGCCGCCTTACGGCACGTTCTGACGAATTCCATCATCGGAATCGGGCTCTATCAGGGGCTGGAATTCCTGCTCCAGAAGAGCGTCGGCGAATCGGCGCGGCATGCGGGTCTGCTGCTGTCGCGCGCCTGGGTCAACTGGATTCTGCTGAGGCGGGCCCGGGTCTACCGGTTTTTGATCGGCCGGGACAGCGGCCTCAACTATGAATGCCTCCGCTCCTTTCTGTCGCGGCACGGCGGAGCGGCCAATCCTGAATAACGATATGAATCTGCGCAGGCTGCGGAAGCCGGTTTGCACTCCTCCTGGAGGGATTTCGGGCCGCTATGGGCGGCCGGCGGTCCCGGACTCCTTGGCCGAATGCCGCCGGGGGCTTCCTGCCATCTTCGCAGGAGCCGCATGATGCATCTTCAGGCCATAATCATCCGCGCGGCTCTGCGGTTCCAGACCCGTCCCTTCACCTGGATTTTCAGAGCCTATTACGGCCTGGCGATCCGGTCGAGCCGATGGCTGGTCGGGAGGGCGCCGGGGGTGCGGAGCATTTACCTGTCCGGGTCTCTCGCAGGTGAGGATGTCATTTATGGACTGAGCGACATCGATTTCAAGATTTTCGTGTCCGGCGAAAGAAGCCCGGCGGTCTACCGATCCATTCGCCGCCGGTTCCGGCTATTGCGCAGGCTCTTCCCCATGCTGGGCTCGCCGGACGAGAAGGGGATCTATTTTCTGGACTCGTTTGCGTCCGAGTACGCGCACTATCCCCTGGTCCGGCATCTTTTCGACGGGCGGTTTTTCCGCCACCGGCGGATATTCGGGGAGGACGTGATCCGCGCGCTCCCCGTCAAGCCGTGGCAGGAGTTGGATCAGGGCGAGTGCGCGCACGGCAGGCTAAAGGACTGGATCGAAAGGATCCACATCCTTGCGGACGGCGACGCTCTTGGCGGCCAGCAGAAACAGCATCTCTTTTTCAAGGCGGTCTGCGACGTCGCGCTGCTTGCGATTCGGATCCGACGGCCGGATTTCGCGTTCCGGCGCCGCGCGGACATCCTGCGGCGGATCCTGCCGGAATTGAACGAAGCGGACCGGGCCCTGGCGGAGAATCTCATCGCGGAGAACGGCTCCCGGTACCGGTGGAAGCGGAACGGCGACGGGGACAACTACCGCCTGTTCAAGAGCATGGTTGCGCTCTGCGGCGAAAGGGCCGCGTGCGGCGGCGAGGTCGAAGCCTCCTTCCCGCAGATAGAATCTTGCGTCGCGGACCACCCGGACGCGGACCCGGTCGTCGCCCGCACGCTGGCGGGCTTCTCCGGCAAGATCCGGCAAGTCCGCGGGATTTTCTGGCCGCAGCTGCCGCAGGGGCCGTTCGACCTGGAGTTTTTCGGCGTCCCGGTCTACCTGCTTGTCTGCGCGGAATTCCTCGACCTTCACGAGTTCCGCCGGCTCAAGGCGTATTATCGCAAAAATCTGAAAGGGAAGTCCGGCGTGTTCCTGTTCGAGGATTCGAAGTTTTTGAGTTCGGTGGATTCGGATCTCGTGGACTGCTGGGGCGGGTTCCCGGAATCTTCCGACCTTCTCCATCTGCTTCTCGGGGAGGGGCACCCGAAAAGGCCGAGCGTGCGGATGCGGCAGCGGATCGGGGCGAGGGCGCAGGGGTTTGCCGAGCAACTGGCCGGGATTCTGGAGAATCCCGGGTTCGGGCGCATGGAGTTGGCCGTTTTCCCGCGCTTTCTGTTTCAGGCCCTGCGCGTGCTGATTTTTCACTATGAATTCGGCCGGCAGCGATGGGAGTGGCCGGTCACGCCGGGGCAGGTGGCGCTGTATATGACCCGGAACACGCCCGTGCCGCCCGAGTTCGTGGATGCGCTGGTCCGGCAGCATGAAAAGGTCCTGAGGGAGGGCGCGCGTTTCGACGAGAGGCTGATGCCGAAATGCCGCGCCCTGCTGCGCGCGATGCTGGACGTTTGCCTGCACGGCGGTTGCTGGGATTCATTGGAATCCTTGAATGCGCTTCCGGACGCCGGGCGCCTCTCCATATCCGTCGCCGTCGTTACGGCGGACCGGCCGCGCCAGCTGCGGCGCTGCCTCGAATCGATCGCGGGTCTATCGCGTCCGCCCGAGGAGCTTGTCGTGGTGGACGGCGGCCGGGATGCGTCCGCCCGGCCGGTGGTCGGGGAATTCGGGTGCGGATTCGCGGTCCGGTATTTCCGCGGCGAATCGCGCGGCGTGGCGGCGTTGCGCAATGTGGCCGTCCGGGCCGCGGCGGGGGACATCATCGCCTTCCTGGACGACGACGCGACGGTCGATCCCGGGTGGCTGGATCGTCTCGAGCGCGCCTTTTTGCGGGATCCGGAAATCGGCCTGGCGGGAGGGGCGATCCTGAACATGGATTGCGGAAGAAGCGATAGCGTCTGGAGGTTCATGCAGGCGGTGGAGAAGATCTGACTTTATGATGATTCCTATTCTGAAGGACTATTATGAGGCCGGGTACCTGCCGGATCCCGCGCCGGGCGCGATTCCGCCCTACCTGCCCAACGTGAGCCTGGCCGTGCGGCGCGGCGCCTTCGAGGATATCGGCGGGTATGACGAAGCGTGCGCGGCGGGAGAGGATGCGGATTTTTGTGTGCGTGCGGCAAGAGCCGGGTGGGCGCAATATTATGCGCCGGAGGCCCGGGCGTTTCATGAGCCGCGCGCCGGTCTGCGGTCCCTGGTCCGGCAGTGGGTCTGGTATGCCCGCGGCGGCAGCCGGTTCTTTTTCAAAAACCAGGACCGGAGGCTGGAAGTCTACCTTTCGCTCGATGCGACACCCAGGATGTATCGCTACCGGCGCGTGCTGTCCTGCCGGTGGTTTCCGGTGCCGACGATGCTTTTCGTCTCTCCGTTCGTCCTGGTTCACCTGCTGCTCCTGTCGGGCCTGTCGGTTTTCGCGGCGGGGCTTCCCGCGGCCGGGTTGCCGCTGCTGGCGCTGGCATTTGCTCTCCCGCTCTGTCTCGGATGGAAGAGCACTCTCAGGCGCCTGACATGGCAGGAACTGGGTCTCTATGCCGGCGTCGCCTACATCATCAACTGGACCTGCATACTGGCCAGTCTGGCGGCGGGGCTCAGGGAGCGCCGGATTTTTGTCTACCCGGGAATATAAAACGCCATGCCCGAATTCAGCGTGAAAAAGGTCTGCATCTCCGTTCTTCTGGCCCTCGCCGTGAGCCTCGTGTTCGCGCCGCTGGGGGGATACGACTTCATCAACTACGATGACGGGTCCTACGTATTCGAGAACTCCCATGTACGGAAGGGATGGTCGCTGGAAGGCCTGAGGTGGGCGGTTACGACGACGTTCCATATGCACTGGCATCCCCTGACCTGGCTGTCTCTCATGACGGACAGCCGGCTTTTCGGCATCGATCCCGGGGCCTTTCACCTCGTGAATGTGCTGATCCATCTTCTCGGCACGCTGGTTCTCTTTCATGTATTGAGCCGGATGACGGGCGCCGTGTACTGCAGCGCGTTCGTGGCGGCGCTGTTCGGACTGCATCCGCTGCATGTCGAGCCGGTGGCCTGGATTGCCGACCGCAAGGATGTTCTGAACGCCTTGTTCTGGATGACGACTTTGTGGGCGTATTTCCGGTACGTCCGCAGGCCGGGGATCGGGAATGCCGCGCTGGTATTCGTCTCTTTTCTGCTGTCCCTGACGGCGAAGTCCATGGCCGTGACCCTGCCGGTCATCCTGCTGGTGCTGGACTACTGGCCGTTGCGGCGGTTTGCGTTTCAGGCCGCCGACGGGACCGCGGCATCCGGCGCCCCCCGTTCGGGGACACCCACCGTATTGCAGTCCGGGACACCCACCGTTTCCGGCCGGGGGGGAGGGAAAAAGGGTATAAAGGATCAGCGTTTGCGGGAAAGCGCTCCCCGGAAATCGTGGACACCCGCCGTTTCGACAGGCGGCGGAGCCCTCCGGCCCCTTCATACGGTCCGCCGGTTATTGTTTGAAAAGGCGCCGCTTCTGGTGCCGATGCTGTTCGGCGTGTTGATGACCCTTTATGCCGTTCAGTCAAACCGGGTGGCATCGGGCACCCTTCCGAGGGTCATGCCGAAGCTGGAAAGCCTGTATGGTGCAATCATTATCAGTACACGCTATCTCCAGCAGACGCTGTGGCCCTCCGGATTGGCGATCCCTTATCCCCGGTTGAGATCGTATCCGGTCTGGGAAGTCCTGCTTTCGCTGAGTGTCCTGTTGGCCATATCCCTGCTGGCCTGGTGGCGGAGGAAAAAGAATCCCTATCTGCTGGCCGGCTGGCTCTGGTATCTGGTAACGCTGTTGCCGGCGATCGGACTGGTCCAAAGCGGACCGCACGCTCAGGCGGATCGATATACGTACATCCCGCTGATAGGGATCTTCATAATGATTGCCTGGGGGGCGGCGGACCTCTTCGCCGGATCGCGCCTCCGGCCGTGGGTTCTCGGAACAGGCGCGGTTGCCTGCATCGTGGCCTGTACGATCGGTTCGCGGGTCCAGGTGGGGCGATGGGAAAATACGGTCACCATTTTTTCGCATAGTGTTGAGGTGACCAAAAACAACGGCATAGCACACAACAATCTGGGGATGAAGCTAATGGAAATGGGAGATTCGGACGCGGCGATGGCTCATTTCCAGGCGGCGATCAAGGGCAGTCCCCGGAACAGTTACCCGTACCTGAATCTTGGAAACGCGTACAAGAGCAAAGGGGATTTCAGCCAGGCTATCGTTCACTATGAGAAAGCCCTGTCCCTCAATCCGAAATACGCGAATGCAAGCTATGCTCTGGCAAATGTTTACCTGCAGACGAACCGCCTGGAGCTCAGCGAGAAGTATTTTTTGAAGACACTGGACATAAACAGGCGGCATTACATGGCTCATTTAAATCTGGGAGCGGCATATTCAAGAATGGGCAAATCGGAGGCGGCCATAGCACGGTACGAGGAGTCCCTGAAAATTCGTCCCGAGCAGCACCTGGCCCACTATGCGCTTGGGTTGGAGTACCTGAAGCTGGAAAATCTTGGGCAGGCAGAGATACATTTTCGCAGGACGCTCGAATTCAAGCCGGACTACGAACGGGCGTTTTATCAGCTCGGTGGAATCCGGATGCGGCAACGAAGATTCGATGAGGCAATCGGTTTCGTGACCAGGGCGCTCGAACTCAATTCGTCCTATAAAGAGGCGATCCAGATGCTCGAGTTGGCGCAGAGAAGCATAAGGAATGAGGCGCGATGAGCAGCGCGTATTTTGATTTACCAGTCATTCAGGCCCGAAAGCTCGTCCGGCGGAGCATTCGCGGCGAGTGGCGGGGCGACGGCAAGGAACGCGGCGATCATCGGTGTCTCCTCGCAATGGAGGGAGTCGTCCGATGAGTGGCTCCTTTCGGGTGCGCAGAGATTGCGGGGTGGAGACAGCAGCCCCGCGGTGGCTGCGACGAAGGACTCGGGCGATTCCTCGTAAATCTGCAGTGGGCGCTCGAATGCGACGGCGGCCTGGTATTCCGGTATTCCTCTGGGGGAGGAGATGAACGAGCGAAGCACCAGCCCGGGGAGCGGAACCGTCCCTTCGGAAGTGTTAAAAGTTATGTGGAGCGTCATGCCGCGCGGCAGACGTTTCCTTGTCTGCAGCAGAACGCCGCCGCGGGAAAGATTCAGGAGCTTTATCTTGCATCCCGCATCGGAATGGATGCCCTTTATGGAGGGAACTTCAGGGAGGGCATAACGCGGCCACCTCCTGGTGCCCGGACCCGAGAACAATCCGATTTTTGCGTTGGACCGGCCTGTTGAATCCGTTCGATATTTCATGGCCTGCGGCAATCCTCTAAAATCGGCCGGCTTCCGACTGTAAAACCTCGGCATTTTTGCGTCACTCAAAGAAAAAGCAAATCCTGCTCGTTCCATCCTCCGCAAAGAAGCTGTGGCCGGCGTTCCGATGCGCCGTTTATTATATGCCAAAATTCTTTTTCCATATGCTTCTATAAATCCTATCCCGCCCAAAAAATATTCCCAAAAAACTTGGGGACACCCACCCCTTTTCTTCCGGGACACCCACCATTCGGCGGATCCGGCTTTCCTGGACACCCGCCGTTTTTCTTCGTGGACACCCGCGGGGGAGCTCGTCCGGGCCAT